>JAFUGI010000166.1 GCA_017469475.1 Oscillibacter sp.
AAAAAGGAGCGCCTCTGCCATGCGGCAGGGGCGCTTCTACAGCGTATACTGCCCCTTTAGAAGGTCACGACCTCCTCGGCGGGCTTCTCGCAGGGACCGATGGCGAAAACGTGCATCACCGGACCCTTGCCCTGGTAGGCCGGGTGCTTTTCCACGGCCATCCGGGCGCTGACCTCCACCCAGTCCCGGTTGCGGTACTGGTTCAGGTCTATGCCCTTGGCCACCAGGCCCAGGAACTGTACGTCGTTGGCGCAGCAGACCATGGCGAAGCGGCCGGGACAGTGGGTGCCGGGGAACTTTTTGGAGTGGCACATGAGAAGCTTCATGTGGACCGTCTTGCCCGCATAGCGCTCCGGGTGGTCCATCACGTCCACGTACCACACGCCGAAATCGTCGTCCGGGATGTCGATGACGTCCTGGTCCAGGTCGAAGGGGCACTCGTCTCCCGTGAGGTAATTTTCGCTGGACCCGTCCTCATTTTCCAGCCAGATCTCCGCCCGGCGGTTCACCATGCGCAGATTCCGCCGGCGCAGGGCGGCGCGCAGCTCCTCCGTGCAGCGGTTGAACACCAGAAGGTCTGCGTTGGTGATCTTCTCCATCATCAGCTGGCCCATGTTCTTGGCGTACAGGTCGAAGGTGGACGCCTCCACAAAGGTCATGATCTGGTAAAGCACCCAGTTGGCTGGCAGCACGTCTCGATACAGCGGCTCCAGCTGCCACATGCCGTTGTACTCAATGAGGACCTGGCGGGGACGGTACTGCTTTTCCCAGGCCTTGAGCTGGGAGCAGGTCAGAGCCGCCTGGTCCTCCACCGTCACCACCGTCACGTTGTCCAGGGCGTTGGGGAGATAGTCCTCCTCTCCCTCCTCGCAGCAGATGAGCAGGGTCTTCTCCTGGCGGGCGAAGCCGTCCACCAGGATGCCGTTGATGAAATTGGTCTTGCCGGCGTCCAGAAAGCCGGTGACCAGATAGACAGGAATGTCCGCCATAGGTCCTCCTTACAGACCGAAGAGGGTGCGCAGCTTCGCCTCGTCCAGCTCGGCGCCGATGACGCACAGGCGGCCGGTGTAATCCGCACTGCCGGCGCGGACCTCGTGCTCCTCCGGCACGTAGTCGAACTCCAGCCAGCCCTCCTCACCGTTCACGATGCCCTTGGCCCGCAGGATCTTGCCGTACTCGCCGGAGTCCAGCGCGGTCAGGATGCGCTCCAGCTCGGCAGGGGAGAAGCGCCTGGGCGTCTCCTGGCCCCAGGAGGTGAAGACCTCGTCGGCGTGGTGATGGTGATGATGGTGGTCGTGGTCATGATGATGCTCGTGCTCATCATGGTCGTGGTCGTGATGGTGCTCGTGCTCCTCGTGGTCGTGGTCGTGATGATGCTCGTGCTCCTCGTGGTCGTGGTCATGATGATGCTCGTGCTCCTCGTGGTCATGGTCATGATGGCGCTCATGCTCCTCGTGGTCGTGGTGATGCCCATGCTCATCATGGTCATGATGGTGGTGCTCCGCCTCGTGCTCGGCCTCCTCCGCCTCATGCTCAGCCCGCATTTTCGCCAGGAGCTCCTCTGCCAGGGAGACCCGCTCCATGGCGGAGAGGATGACCTTGCCGTCCAGCTCGTCCCAGGGGGTGGTCAGGATGGCGGCGTCGGGATTCTTCTCTCGCAGCAGGGCCACGGCGGCCTCCAGCTTCTCCTGGGTCAGCTTCTGGGTCCGGGAGAGGACGATGGTGCCGGCGGACTCGATCTGGTTGTTGTAAAACTCGCCGAAGTTCTTCATATACACCTTCACCTTGGTGGCGTCTGCCACGGTGATGAAGCTGTTGAGCTCCATGTCCGGCGCGTCCACGGCCTTGACGGCCACGATCACGTCGCTGAGCTTGCCCACGCCGGAGGGCTCGATGAGGATGCGGTCCGGGTGGAACTGGGCCTGCACGTCCTTCAGCGCGGCGGTGAAGTCGCCCACCAGGGTGCAGCAGATGCAGCCGGAGGACATCTCGGAGATCTGCACGCCGGACTCCTTCAAAAAGCCGCCGTCGATGCTGATCTCGCCGAACTCGTTTTCGATCAGCACGATCTGCTCGCCGGGGAAGGCCTCCGCCAGCAACTTTTTGATGAGAGTGGTCTTTCCGGCGCCCAAAAAGCCGGAGATGATGTCGATTTTGGTCATGGTATCAGATCCTTTGCTCAAATTTCAATCGAGACTATGATACCATTAAAATGCAAAAAAGCAACTCCGTCACAAAAATTTTACACAATTTCCGCCCCCGTCCGACCCTGCCCCGGCGCTGACCGCCGGCGGATCGCCATTTTTAACGCTTGTACTTTCCGGAAGAATCGTTTATAATATCTCGCAAGCAGCCATGATACCGGCGAATCGGCCTTTCCTGCGGCGGCTGCGGCCTCACGGCTGTAAAGTGGCCATTCTATCGCGCATACCGTCTCTGCGGAGCGATATGCTTAAAAATAGATACTGTGTCGTGAAAGACGGCACGGGATACCATCCCCTGAAACTCTGATTTTCCACCGCTCCCCACCGGGGAGGAGACTGGCTCCTCCGAGACCGGGGAAGAAAGGACGTTCTCATGATCCAATTTCAATCTGAACAGGGCAATGTCACGGTCAGCAGCGCGGTGTTCTCCAACATCACCGGCATGGCGGCCACCAATTGCTTCGGCGTCAAGGGCATGGCGTACCGCTCCATGACCGACGGGCTGGTCCATCTGCTGCGCAGAGAGGCCATGAGCAAGGGCGTCAGCGTCACCTACCACGAAGACAACTCCGTCTCCATTGAGCTGCACATCGTCGTGGAGAACGGGGTCAACATCCCCGCAGTCTGCCGCTCCATCATGAACGAGGTCCGCTATGTGGTGACCAAAAACACCGGCGTCGCCGTGAAAGCGGTGGACGTGTGCGTGGATTCCATGACGCTTTGAGGAGGAGCCGGCCATGACAGAACAGATCACAGGCGCCCTGTTCAAGAGGATGATCCTCCACGGCGCCGCCGCCATCACCGCCCAAAAGCAGTCCATCAACGACCTGAATGTGTTCCCTGTGCCGGACGGCGACACCGGCACCAACATGTCCATGACCATCGGCACCGCCGTGACGGAGCTGAAGAAGACGGAGCCGGAGAGCATCGGCCAGGCCGCGGACCTGACCGCCTCTGCCCTGCTGCGGGGCGCCCGGGGCAACTCCGGCGTCATCCTGTCCCTGCTGTTCCGGGGCATCGCCCGGGGCCTCAAGGGCCAGGAGAGCGCGGACGCCGCCGCCTTCGCCGCCGCCATGCAGGAGGGCGTCTCCGCCGCCTACAAGGCCGTGATGAAGCCGGCGGAGGGCACGGTGCTCACCGTTTCCCGCCTGGCCGCCAAGCGGGCAGTGGACACCGCCGCCCAGGGCGAGACGGACCTGGAGACCCTGCTGGACGAGGCGCTGCGGGAGGGGTATGACACCCTGGCCCAGACCACGGACATGAACCCGGTGCTGAAAAAGGCCGGCGTGGTGGACGCGGGGGGCAAGGGCTACCTCATCATCCTGGAGGGGATGCTGGCGGAGCTGCGGGGCGAGCCCATGCCCGAGACCGCGGAGGAGGAGACTCAGCCGGGCAAGGCGGACTTCGCCGCTCTGACCGACGAGGAGATCACCTTCACCTTCGACACGGTCTTCATCGTGCGCAAGACCGTGCAAAAGTCTCTGGAGCCCTTCCGGGCCTATCTCAACAGCATCGGCGACAGCCTGGTCATCGGGGAGGACGACACCGCCTTCAAGGTCCACGTCCACACCGACATCCCCGGCAGCGCCCTGAATGAGGCTCAGAAATACGGCACGCTGGAGCTTGCCAAGATCGAGAACATGCGCACCCAATATGAGGATATGGCCGCCGGCCGCAAGACCCAGTCCACCGACGATTTGGACGCGGTGGAGGAGGAGCTGGAGGCTATGGAGAGCAGCGCCCCCGCCGCCCCGGAACCCCGCCAGGAGGCGGAGGAGCCCAAGAAGTACGGCTTTTTAGCCGTATGTGCCGGAGAGGGCCTGGCCGCCATTTTCCGGGACCTGGGAGCGGACGGCGTGGTTTCCGGTGGGCAGACCATGAACCCCTCCACCGAGAGCATTTTGGAAGTGGTGGAGACCATCCCCGCCGAAACGGTCTTCATTCTGCCCAACAACGGCAATATCATCATGGCCGCCCAGCAGTGCGCCGCCCTGACGGAGAAGCACATCGTGGTCATCCCCACCAAAACGGTGCCCCAGGGCATCACCGCCATGATGAACGCGGACTTCGATGCCCCGGATGCGGAGACCATCGCCGCCGCCATGACGGAGTGCCTTTCCACCGTCACCACTGCTCAGATCACCTATGCCGCCCGGGACTCCGATTTCGACGGCTTTGACATCCACGCCGGGGACTACCTGGCGCTGGAGGAGGGGAAGCTCTTCGGAACGGATGCCTCCATCGAGAACATGCTCTCCCGCATCGCCATGGCCTCCCGGGAGCTGAATGCCTCCTTCATCTCCCTGTATTTCGGCGAGGACGTCAGTGAGGAGGACGCCCAGAGGGCCGGCCGCCTCTTTGAGGAGGCCGTGCCGGACGCGGAGGTGGCCGTCCTCTCCGGTGGTCAGCCGGTGTACTACTACATCATCTCCATCGAGTGACGGCGCCGTTCGCCGCAGCGTGTAAACGAGGACCTGTGCCCATTTGGGCACAGGTCCTCGTTTTGCCGTGGATCAGGCTCGACGCATTTTGCGGACCGCCCATCGGCGGCGCGGCAGGGGATGCTTCCCGCCGGGGCGGCGGGGGACATGCGTCACTTTCCCAGAAGCAGGGCGCGCAGGTCCGCCTCCCTGGCCTCGGGCAGGCGGGCGCGCAGATGGGAGAGCATCCGCTCCAGGGACTCCTCCGGCGTGCGGCGATAGGCCTCCACGCAGAAGTCCGGCCCGAAGCGCTGCTCCGGCGTCGCGTATTTGGCGACGCCCCAGCCGTAGGCGCGGCCCAGACGGTCCCGGGCATAGACGAAGTCCTCCGTCACGATATAGCATTGCATCTGGAGCCGGGTCAGCAGAGTGTCGAAGCCCTTGCGGCCATCCTTGTTGCCGTAGCCCGCCTGGCGCTTCAGCTCCCGGGACAGCACCGGCCCCGTCCGCGTCAGGGTGTCCAGCAGCTCCTTGTCCCGGAAGGAGGCCAGGCCGTCGTCGTACCGGGCGTCAAAGTCGTACCCGTCCCGCCGCAGGTTGGCAAGATCGGGGAACCACGCCCGGCTGACATAGCCCGCCTTGCCCCGGAAGAGCTTTCCGTAGGCGCCGCCGCAAAGCCGGAGCACGGGGCCCTTCCACTCCCAGGGGCCGTCTTCCGTCTCGGAGAACCACAGGCGCTCCGGCGTGTGCTCCTCGATGGAAAGCCCCGGCACGGCGGAGCGGAAAAAGGGCAGAAAGCCGATGTCATCCACCAGGTGCGCAAGGACTGCGGGGCCGGTGATGGGGGGAAGGTCCATGGTCATGCTCCTCTCTTGGGCGCGCCGCGCCCTGTGACGCTATGATACCCCGCCGCCGGAGAAAAAGCAACCCAGGGGAAGACGCGGCGGCCCTGTGCCGGCACGCCTCGCCGCGGCTCGGTGTCGAACCCGGTGGATTTTCGCGGCTTCCAAACGCAAAGTTCCCCGCCACCCTATAAGGGAGGCGGGGAGCTTGGTGCGCCTGAAGGGACGCCTCCACGCCAAGAGCCGCCTTACGGCGGTTGCGCTCCGGCACGCCTCGCCGCGGCTCGGCGTCGAACCCGGTGGATTTTCGCGGCTTCCAGACGGCAAACCTCCCGGGGTCCTGTAGGACCCCGGGAGGTTTGGTGCGCCTGAAGGGACTCGAACCCACACGCATCGCTGCACGAGAACCTAAATCTCGCATGTCTACCAATTCCATCACAGGCGCGGACGAAAGCGGCACGCCCTGCGTTCCGGCGGCGCAGGGGAGGCCCGCCGGAGTATTGTACCACAGCTTTCCCGCCCGGACAACCCCCAAACCGCCGCTCCTTGTCAGAAAATCGAACATTCCCTATTGAAAACCGCCGGCCGCTGCCGTACAATAAAGCGAAACCGCCGCACATTCCGCGGCAAAAGGAGCGTGGACCATGCGCGTCATCACAGGGTCGGCCCGGGGCCGGCGGCTGCGGGAGTTGGAGGGGATGGAGACCCGCCCCACCACCGACCGGGTGAAGGAGGGGCTGTTCAGTGCCCTCCAGTTTGAGATCGAGGGCCGCCGGGTGCTGGACCTCTTCGCCGGAACGGGGCAGCTGGGCATCGAGTGCCTCTCCCGGGGGGCGGCGGAGGCGGTGTTCGTGGACCGACGGGCCGAGGCGGTGCGCGTCATCCGGGAGAATCTGCGCACCACGGAGCTGGCAGACCGGGCCGCGGTCATCGCCGGGGATTCCCTCGCCTATCTGGAGCGGCGGCAGCGCTTCGACCTGATCTTCCTGGACCCGCCCTACAGCACCGGCCTTTTGGAGCAAGCCCTGGCGCGTATCACAGAATTTGACATTTTGAACCCCCATGGTATAATGGTAGCGGAGCATCCGGCCCAGCAGAGGCTGCCGGCCCTCCCTGACCCGTACCGCCTGAGCCGCACTTATCGCTACGGCAGGATCGCCGTGACGCTGTTCCGGCGGGACGGCAGCAACGTAAGCGAGGAAGAGACGACATGAGAATCGCAGTCTGCTCCGGCAGCTTTGACCCCATCACCCTGGGCCATCTGGATGTGATCGAGCGGGCCGCCGCCTGCTTTGACCGGGTGTGGGTGTGCGTCAGCCCCAACGCGGAGAAGAAAAACCAGATGTTCACGCCGGAGCAGAAGCTGGCGCTGGTCCGGGCCGCCATCGCGGAGCTTCCCAATGTGGAGGCGGAGCTGGGACCGGGCCTTCTGGCGGACTTTGCCGTGGACCACGGGGCCAGCGTCATCGTGCGGGGCGTGCGCAACGGAACGGACTTTGACGCCGAGTATCAGATGGCCCTTATCAACCGGGGGATCCACCCTCAGCTGGAAACGCTGCTGATGCCGGCCAGCGCCGCCTATCAGCACTTCAGTTCCTCCATGGCCCGGGAGATGATCCGCTACCGCCAGCCGCTGGAGCGCTATCTGCCCGGGGCCATCATCCCCCTGGTGCGGGATATGACTGAACGAAAAGGAGAATGAGTTATGGCCAACGACATCAACCGCCTCATCGATATGCTGTATGAGAAGATCGAAGACGCCAAGTCTCCCGCCCTGAAGCCCAGCATGAGTATGGTGGAGCGGGACGAGATGCTGGATCTTCTGGACGAGCTGCGGGCCCAGCTGCCGGTGGAGGTCAAGCGGGCTCAGGAGCTCTTGTCCGCCCGGGAGAAGTTCGTGGAGGACGCCAAGCGGGACGTGGACCGCATGATGCGCCAGGCGGAGCTGGACGCCAAGGCCAAGGTGTCCGACAGCGAGGTGCTGTACGCCGCCAAGGAGAAGGCCCGCCAGATCATCGCCCAGGCGGAGGAGCGCTCCCGCCAGCTCTACCAGGTGGCCAATGAGTACGCGGAGGACGCCTTGGCCCGGACGGAGGAGGCCGTGCAGGCCGCGCTGGACGAGGTGAAGCAGAACCGCGTCCGCTTCCGCACCGCCTCCGCCGCCAAGATGCAGGAGCAGCGGGACCGGCTGGACGGGAAAACGGAGACCGGCGAGGAGTGAATCGGCGGCGGTCGACCATAATCGTTAAAATTTTGTAAAAAATGACGAAAAGCGGAGGGGAACTTTTTCTTCCCATCCAAGATTTTGTAGTCCATATTTTTATCGTCCGCCCCTTGGCACAATATCTTGTGCCAAGGGGCGGACTGCATTTTATGTAAATCACTTCCAGAATCGTCGAACGTCCGTTTCATTTTTCGATTTTCTCACCAAAATCAAGGGAAAAGGGGGCGTTTTGCCTGTTTCCCGTCGGAAAAAAATCCTTGCAATTCAGGAAATTTATGCGTATACTCAAAATAAACGGTGGGGGAAAGTGGGGACAAACGGCATCAAAGTGTTGACGCCGCCCAAGTTTTTCCCAAAAAGTGCGGAAAGGAGGGGCGCCCATGGCTCGGCTGATGGGAAAATCCAACAACAGCATCGATTCCAAGGGCCGTCTGGTGATCCCCTCCAACATGCGGGAGGCCCTGGGCAGCACGTTTTACATCACCATCGGCGCCCAGCACTGCCTGACCATCTATCCCGAGGCCAAGTGGGAGCAGATGTCCGAGGAGATGGACGATCTGAGCTACACCGAGGCCCGGGCCCTGTCGCTGCTGTACGCCAACGCCGTGCAGTGCGAGCCGGACGGCCAGGGGCGGGTGCTGATCCCGGCCAGCCTCCGGGCCCACGCGGGGCTGAAAAAGACCGCCACCATCGTCGGACTCAACTCCTTTGCCGAGATCTGGGACGAGAAGACCTGGGCCGAGCGGGAGCGGCGGATGCTGGAGGACGAGGACATGGCCACCGCCATGGACGCCCTGGGCCGCAGCCGCCGCAGAAACGGGTAAGCGATGGAGGAGCTCCACAAGCCCGTTTTGCCGGAGGAGACCATCGACGCCCTGCGCGTCCGCCCCGACGGGGTATACGTGGACGGGACGCTGGGCCGGGCCGGTCACGCCCGGCGCATCGCCCAGCAGCTCACCACCGGCCGCCTCATCGGCATCGACCGGGACATGGCCGCCATCGACGCGGCGGAGGAGCGCCTGGCCCCCTGGCGGGACCGCGTCACTCTGGTCCACGGCAACTTTTCTGATCTGGGAGAGATCCTCAAGGCGCTGGACATCGCCGGCGCCGACGGGATGCTCTTTGACCTGGGGGTATCCTCCCCCCAATTGGACGACGCCTCCCGGGGCTTTTCCTACATGCAGGACGCCCCGCTGGACATGCGCATGGACCGCTCCGCGCCCCTGACGGCCCGGGAGATCGTGAACACCTGGAGCTATGAGGAGCTGCGGCGCATCCTCTTTACCTACGGCGAGGAGCGCTATGCCCCCGCCATTGCCCGGGCCGTGGTCCGCGCCCGGGAGAACCGGCCCATCGAGACGACGCTGGAGCTGGTGGACCTCATCAAGGGCGCGCTGCCGGCTGCGGCGCTGCGGGAAAAGCAGCATCCGGCCAAGCGCAGCTTCCAGGCCATCCGCATCGCCGTCAACGGCGAGCTGGACGCCCTGCCCCCCATGCTGGCGGCAGCGGCGGACGCGCTGAACCCCGGCGGCCGGCTGGCGGTCATCACCTTCCATTCCCTGGAGGACCGGATCGTCAAGCGCTCCATGCAGGACCTGGCCAAGGGCTGCACCTGCCCGCCGGAGTTTCCGGTGTGCGTGTGCGGCCGCCGGCCTAAGCTCCGCCTCATCACCCGAAAGCCCATCACGGCGTCGGAGGCGGAGCTGGCGGACAACCCCCGCGCCCGCAGCGCCAAGCTCCGGGTGGCAGAGCGGTGTGATCCATTTGACCTTTGACCCCGCGAGGGGCTGACACCTGACCGGCGGGGCCGGACTTTACGAAAGAGAGGAGGGGACCGGCGTGGCATCGGCAGCACGGGATCTACGATACGCAAGACGTCCGGCCGTGGACGGCAGCCTTGCCTACGACCTGGACTGGGCCGTAAGGCAGCGGGAGCTGGAGCACGCCGGTGAGCGCCGCCGGGAGCGGGAGACCGTTCAGGAGCGGCCCAGGGAACGGGCCGTTCCGCAGGTCCGCGCCCGGGAGCACGTGTCCCTCTTCGCCGTGGCTGGCATGGCGGCGGTGATCGTCCTCTCCGTGCTGGTGCTGATGAACTACGTGCAGCTCACGGTCCTCTCCTCTGACACCGTGGCGCTGAAGAGCCAGCTGGAAACGCTGCAAACGGAGAATGTGGTGCTCACGGCCCAGTATGAGCAGATGTTCGATCTGACCGCCGTGAAGGAGGCCGCCGAGGCCGCCGGCATGAGCAAGCCCGGCAGCAGCCAGATCAGCTACGTGGACCTTTCGGAGGGGGACAGCGCCGTGGTCTACCGGCAGGAGGAGCCCAGCGTCCTCAGCCGCCTGCTCACCTCCTTGCACCACGGCGTCTATGCGGTGACGGAATACTTCAACTGACCGCCGCATAAGCATGAGCGAAGACGCCCCGGCAGCCACGCCTCAGGGCGGAGCTCCTTGGCAGGGCGCCCTCGCCCCGCCGGCGGCGGAGGGCCGCATCCATCAAGATCAGCGGGGAGTGAGAAGAGCACCTTCTTGCTCCCCGTTTCCATCCAACGGAGGTAAACCATGGCCATCTCATCCAAAAGAAAAAGCGACGCCGCCCGCCGGGCAAACCAGGTCATCCGCACCCGGACCGTGGCGGTGATGTTGCTTTTGGGCATCGGCACCTTTCTGGCATTGTTCTGGAAGCTCTACGATTTGCAGATCAACCAGCACGAGGCCATGCAGGAGCGGGCGGTGAACCAGCAGACCCGCAGCGCGGTGGTCACCGCCTCCCGGGGCTCCATTTACGACCGCAACGGCTTTGCCCTGGCGGTGTCCGCCACGGCGGAGACGGTGAACATCTCCCCCAAGGAGATCGCCCAGTTCGTGGAAAACCAGAAGACGGCCATGGAAACCGCCGCCCAGAAGGCCCGGGAGAAGGGGGAGAGCTATACCGCCCCCCGGCTTTTGGACCAGACGTACATCGCCCGGGGCCTCAGCCGTATTCTGGAGGTGGACCAGGAGTCCATCGAAAAGAAGATGGAAAAGACCGAGTACATGTACGCCGAGATCAAGAAGAAGACGGAGCGGGACGTGGCTGACGAGGTGCGCCGCTTTATCAACGGCGAGATCGACGAGGAGGGCAATGTCTTAACGGAGGTCAATACCTCCGGCAAGACCGTGCTGCGCTCCGACGGAAAGTCCAGCCCCCGGCGGCTCCAGGGCGTCTGGCTCCAGCCGGACTCCAAGCGGTACTACCCCTACAGCAGCCTTGCGGCCAACGTGGTGGGCTTCGTCAACGGTGACAACGTGGGCGGCGTGGGGCTGGAATCCAAGTACGAGTCGGAGCTGGAGGGGACCTCCGGCTTGACCATCACGGCGAAAAACGCCGTGGGCACCGACCTTCTCTACCAGTATGAGCAGTATTATGACGCGGAAAACGGCAACGACCTGGTGCTGACCCTGGATGTGACGGTGCAGTCCTATCTGGAAAAGGGCATTGCCAATATGCTGGACCGGTTCGACGCCAAGGGCGGCGGCACCGGCATCATCATGGACGTGAACTCCGGCGCCATCCTGGCCATGGCCTCCTATCCCAATTACGACCTGAATCAGTACGGCACTGTGCTGGATGAGACGCTGCGCCAGAAGCTGGAGAGCGCCCAGGAGCAGATCGAAAAGGACCGGGCCTCCTATGAGACGGAGGAGGACTATGAGGCGGCCCTGAGCAAGGCGTACAGCGACGCCATCGGAACCCAGTGGCGCAACAAGTGCATCGACTCCACCTATGAGCCTGGCTCCACCTTCAAGCCCATCACCCTGGCGACGGCCCTGGAGGAGGGGCTGGTGAACCTGAACTCCACCTTCACCTGCAACGGCTCCGTCATGGTCCAGGGCTGGGATAAACCCTTCTACTGCTCCAATACCGGCGGCCACGGCGTCCAGGACCTGAAGACCGCCACGGGAAACTCCTGCAACCCCGCCTTCATCAACATGGGCCTTCGCATCGGCACCCGGACCTACTATAAGTATCTGCGCTCCTTCGGCCTCATGGAAAAGACCGGGGTGGACATGATCGGCGAGGTCTCCGGCATCTTCGCCGGCGAAAAGGACTTCAACTCCAACGTGGTCTCCCTGGCGTCCTACGCCTTCGGCCAGACCTTCAACGTCACGCCCCTGGAGCTGATCCGGGCCCAGGCGGCCTGCATCAACGGCGGCTACCTCTACACACCGTATGTTGTAGAGCAGGTGCTGGACGGGGACGGCAACGTGATCCGCCAGCACGACAAGACCCCCATCCGCCAGGTCATCAGCGAGGAGACCTCCGCCACTGTGCGGGAGTGCCTGGAATACGTGGTGGCCGGCGGCACCGGGAAAAACGGGCAGGTTGCCGGCTACCGCATCGGCGGCAAGACCGGCACCGCCGACAAGACCGGCACCCGGACCGCCAGCAATCCCAAGGGCGACGTGGTGGTGTCCTTCATGTGCTTCGCCCCGGCGGACGATCCCCAGTACATCATGCTTTTGACCATGGATACCCCCAGCCGCAACACGGGGGTCTATGTCTCCGGCGGCAACATGGTGGCCCCCACCGCCAGCAGCATCATGGCGGACATCCTGCCCTACCTTGGCATCGAGCCGGACTACACGGAATCGGAGCTGGAGGGGGCCGACGCGGCGGTGCCCAACGTGGTGGGCAAGACCCTTGAGAGCGCCAAGGAGCGTCTGGCGGAGACGGGCTTCTCCTACCGCACGGTGGGCAGCGGCGACACCGTGACCGACCAGACCCCCGCCGGAGGCGCCATCGTGCCCAACAACGCGACGCTGGTGCTGTATTTGGGAGAGGAGAAGCCGGACGGCCTTTGCACCGTTCCGGATGTGACCGGCAAGACCGCCGCCGAGGCCAATCGGCTATTGACCAATGCGGGACTCATCTTGAAGATGGCCGGCACCACTTCTGCCAACTCCGGCAACGTTCGGGCCATGTCCCAGGACCGGCCCGCCGGCTCGGAGGTCAAGGCCGGCACGGTAGTCACCGTCCAGTTCGGAGACAGCTCCGTCCGGGACTGACACCCCGGAAAACGCGGCGCGGCCGCCAAAATCCATGTACGATTCGAGGAGAGAGTATGAAGCTCAAGGACCTTTTGCGGGGCATCCCCGTCCTGTCCGCCACGGCGGACCTGGAGACGGAGATCCCCGGCGTCAGCTATGATTCCCGCACCACCGCTCCCGGGGAGCTGTTCGTCGCCATGACCGGCTTTGCCGCCGACGGCCATGCCTTCATCCCCAAGGCCATGGAGCGCGGTGCGGCGGCGGTGGTGTGCGAAAGACCGCCGGAGGGGGCCGTGCCCTATGTGCAGGTGGAAAATTCCCGCCGGGCGCTGGCCGTTCTGGGCGCCAACTTCTTCGGCCATCCGGCGGAGAAGATGACCATGATCGGCGTCACCGGCACCAACGGAAAGACCACCACCACCTACCTCCTCAAGGCCATTCTGGAAACGGTCCTGGGGGCCCGGGTGGGACTCATCGGCACCAACCAGAACATGATCGGCCGGGAGGTGCTGCCCACGGAGCGCACCACGCCGGAGTCCTTTGAGCTCCAGGCCCTCTTTGCCCGGATGCTCCGATCGGGCTGCACCCATGTGGTGATGGAGGTCTCCTCCCACGCCCTGGCCCTGGACCGGGTGTACGGCGTTCCCTATGCGGTGGGCGTGTTCACCAAGCTGACCCAGGACCACCTGGACTTTCACGGCACCATGGAATCTTACTGCGACGCCAAGGCTCTGCTCTTCCGCATGTGCGAAAAGGGCGCCGTCAACCAAGATGACCCCTGGACGCCTCGGCTTACCCAAGCCGCCTCCTGCGCCCTCTATACCTACGGCGAGGGGGACGGCGCGGATCTTCGGGCGGAGGACATTCACCTTGCCTCGGACCACATCGCCTTCACGGCGGTGACGGCGGAGGAGCGTGTCCCCATCCGGGTGAACATCCCCGGCGGCTTCATGGTCTACAACACGCTGGACGCCCTGGCCGCCGCCAGGCTCCTGGGCATCTCCCTGGAGCAGAGTGCCGCGGTCCTCTCCGCCGTGCCCCCGGTGAAGGGGCGGGTGGAGGTGGTGCCCACCCCGGGGAAGGACTATACCATCCTCATTGACTACGCCCACAGCCCCGACGGGCTGGAGAATGTGCTCAAAAGCGTGAAGGGCTTTGCCAAGGGACGGACCGTGGCCCTCTTCGGCTGCGGCGGCGACCGGGACCGGACCAAGCGCCCCAAAATGGGGAAGATCGCCGCCGACATCGCGGACTTCGTGGTGGTCACCACCGACAATCCCCGCACGGAAAAGCCCGGGGACATCATCGCCGACATCCTGCCGGGCCTTGCGGGGAGCAAGACGCCCTGCGTGGTGGTGGAGGACCGGGTGGAGGCCATCCACTACTGCATGGATCACGCCCGGCCGGGGGACGTCATCGTCCTTTGCGGCAAGGGCCACGAGACCTATCAGGAGATCGACCACGTGAAGCACCACATGGACGAGCGGGAGATCGTGGCGGACCATCTGGCGGCGCGCTGACAGGGGAGAGGGAGAGAAAAACATGGGAAACATCATGTGGTTTGCGCCGCTGGCGGCGTTTGCCGTCACGCTGCTCATCGCCCGGCCGCTGATTTGCGAGCTGCGCAAGCTCAAGGCCGGGCAGGAGATCCGCGCCGACGGGCCCAGGTGGCACGCCTCCAAGGCGGGCACGCCCACCATGGGCGGCATCATGTTCATCCTGGGAAGCGGCATCGCCGTGTTCATCCTGGGGTGGGAGTTCATGCTGAACGGCGTCTTCACCCATCTGTACGTCTATCTCTTTGCCCTGATCTTCGGCGTCATCGGCTTTGTGGATGATTATCGCAAGGTCCGCCAGCACCAGAACGAAGGTCTCACCGCCCGGCAGAAGTTCGTTTTGCAGCTGGCGGCGGCGGTGGTGTTCCTCTGCCTCATGCGCTATGAGGGGCTTTTGACCAACCGGCTGTACGTGCCCTTTTTCAACGTGACGGTCACGGTGAACTGGGTGCTGTATCTGATCTTTGCCGCCTTTGTCATCGTGGGCTGTGTCAATGCCGTGAACCTCACCGACGGGGTGGACGGCCTGGCCGCCTCCGTGACGCTGGTGGTGATGGTGTTCTTCGCGGTGCTGGGGGCCCTTTGGAGCACCGGAGGCGTCCAGTATCTGTTCCCCGGGGCCCTTGCGGGGGGCCTTGCGGCCTTTCTCGTTTACAACCATCACCCCGCCAAGGTCTTCATGGGGGACACGGGGAGCCTGTTTCTCGGCGGCGCCGTGGCGGCGCTGGCCTTTGCGGCGGACCTTCCCCTGATCCTCATCCCTGTGGGTATCATCTACATCGCGGAGACTCTGTCGGACATCATACAGGTGGGGTACTTCAAGGCTACCCACGGCAAGCGCTTTTTCAAGATGGCGCCGCTGCACCACCACCTGGAGCTCTCCGGCTGGAGCGAGAACAAGCTGGTGGCGGTGTTCTCCGCCATCACGGCCGTGGGCTGCATCCTGGCGTATCTCGCCGTCTGCCTGCGGCACTGAAGGAAGCCTCCGCGCCGGCCGGGCGCGGCGCATCTTCCGCTGTGAAACGCGTTTCGCAGCGGGCATCTCACCGGGAAGGGAGGGAGCATCATGGCACGGCCGGAACGGCCTCTGACGCGGCAGGAGCGTCTGCAAATACGGGAGCGGGAGCGCCAGGCCGCCCAGCGGCGCCGGGAGCAGCAGCTGCTGCTGCGCCAAAAGCAGGAGGAGAGCCGGGAGCTTGCCAAGGGCCCCCTGGACCTGCCCTTTTTGCTGCTGGTGCTGCTTTTGCAGGCGGTAGGCCTTGTGATGCTGCTCTCCGCCAGCTTCCCCTCCGCCTACTATGAGAGCAACGACCCCACCCATTATTTCGTGCGCCAAGGGGTCTTTGCCGTCATGGGCGTCGCGGCCATGCTCTTCATCGGCAAGATCAACTATCAGCGCTTCCGCCCCCTGGCAAAGCCCGCCCTGTTCGCGGCCATCGTGCTTTTGGTGCTGGTGCTGATCCCCGGCATCGGCAAGGTGGTCAACAACGCCCGGCGGTGGATCGGCGTGGGCGACCTGCTGCGCTTCCAGCCCTCGGAGATCGCGAAGCTTGCGGTCATCCTGTACTTTTCCGAGACCATCTCCCGGAAAAAGGACAAAATGCGCACCATGCGCTACGGCATCGCCCCCTACATCCTGATCCTGGGGGTCATCTCCGTTCTCATGATGCTGGAGCCCCACCTCTCCGGAACGGTCCTGATCCTGGGCACCGGGGCGGTCTTGATGCTGGTGGGGGGCATCAACCTGGCCTGGGTGACGGCGGCGGTGGCCGGCGCCGGCGCCTTTGCCTTCGCCATGCTCACCGGCATCATCAAATACGGCCAGTCCCGCATCGCCGTGTGGCAAAACCCCTTCATCGACGCCCGGGGAGACGGCTATCAGCTGGCCCAGAGCCTCATCACCATCGGCTCCGGCGGCCTTCTGGGCGTGGGACTGGGCAAGAGCCGGCAGAAGTTTTTGTACCTGCCGGAGGAGCACAACGACTTCATCTTCGCCATCGTCTGCGAGGAGCTGGGCCTCATCGGGGCCGCCATCATCATGCTGCTCTTCGCGGCGCTGATCCTGCGGGGGTTCTGGATCGCTCTCCACGCCCGGGACCGGTTCGGAAGCCTCCTGGTGGTGGGGATCACCACCCTCATCGCCATGCAGACCTTTTTGAACATCGGCGTGGTGACGGGCCTTCTGCCCACCACCGGCATCTCCCTGCCCTTTTTCAGCTACGGGGGCACGGCACTTTTGGTGCAGCTGGCGGAGATGGGCATCGTCCTCTCCGTCTCCCGGCAGATGAAGCCCACCCGGGCGGGATAGGGCAGGCGAAGGAGCAAATTTTGGAAGGCGGGTGCTGGCACTGAACAAGAATCTTGAGCGCGTCCTCTTCACCTGCGGCGGCACGGCGGGGCATGTGAACCCGGCCCTGGCCCTGGCCCAGCGGGTCCTGGAGGAGAACAGCGGCGCGCAGATCCTATTCGTGGGCGCGGACCGGGGACTGGAGCGGGAGCTGGTGGCCCAGGCGGGCTACCCCTTCCGCACGGTGCATATCTCCGGCTTCCACCGCTCCCTGAAGCCCCGGGAGATCCGCTACGATCTGGGGTCCCTGGTGAATCTGGCCCGCTCCCCTGGGGAGGCCAGGGCCATTTTGAAGGAGTTCCGGCCGAACGTTGTGGTGGGCACTGGGGGCTACGCCAGCTTTCCGGCGGTCCGGGCCGCCGCCGCCCTGGGCATCCCCGCGGCGATCCACGAGTCCAACATGGTGCCGGGCCTCACCACCCGGATGCTGGAGCGCTATGCCGACCGGGTCATGGTGGGCTTTGAGGCCTGCCGGGCCTTTTACCGCCATCCGGACCGGGTGGCGGTCACCGGTACGCCGGTGCGGGGGGACTTTTTCCGCTATACCCGCGCCCAGGCCCGGCAGGCCCTGGGCCTTGGGGATGAGCGGCCCCTCATCGTCTCCTTCTGGGGGTCTCTCGGGGCCTCGGGCATGAACCGGCAGATGGCGGACTTTCTGGCGCTGGAGGCCAAGGGCGAGCCCTTCCACCACATCCACGCCGCGGGAAAGAGCGGCTACGGGGACATTTTGTCTCTCCTGAGGGAAAAGGGCGTGGACCTGGCGGCCCACCCCGCTCTCCAGGTGCGGGAGTATATTTACGACATGGCGGTGGTCATGCGGGCGGCGGATCTGGTGATCTGCCGGGCCGGGGCCTCCACCATCAGCGAGTTGACGGCTCTGGGAACGGCGGCGGTCATCGTGCCGTCCCCCTACGTCACCAACAACCATCAGGAGAAAAACGCCCGGGTCCTGGAGGCCCAGGGCGGCGCGGCGGTGCTGACGGAGGCGGAGAGCTCCGGCACGCTCCTCTATGAGACGGCCCGCTCCATCCTCCACGACCCGGCACGCCGGGAGGGCATGGAGCGCGCCATGGCGTCCCTCGGCATCCGGGACGCCACCGACCGCATTTACGCGACGATCCTGGCCATTGCCCGGTAACCGCTTTTCCCTCCGCTCCATAAGATAGGCTGTGACACCCCTGACCGGAAGGAGACCCCTCCTTCCCCGGGTGCGCCATTTCTTCATGGAGGGGAACGGAATATGAGTCGGCTTTTCATCCGGGGCGGAAGGCCCCTGGCGGGCGAGGTGTCCATCCAGGGGGCGAAAAACAGCGTGCTGCCCATTCTGGCGGCCACGATCCTCACGGCGGGGCAGGTGGAGGTGCGGCACTGTCCCGCCCTGCGGGATGTGGACGCCGCCGTGCGCATCCTCCGCGCCCTGGGCTGCGACGCCCGGTGGGAGGGCACCAGCCTGGTGGTGGATACTTCCGGCTTGAATGACTGGGCGATCTCTGATATACTCATGAGAGAAATGCGCTCCTCCGTCATTTTCCTGGGGGCCATCCTGGCCCGTTGCGGCCAGGCCCGGTGCAGTATGCCCGGCGGGTGCGAACTGGGCCCCCGGCCCATCGACCTGCACACGGCGGGCCTTCGCCGGCTGGGGGCAGACATCCGGGAGGAGGGCGGCACCCTGCTGTGCCGGGCGGAGAAGCTGACGGGGCGGCAGGTGGTGCTGAGCCTCCCCTCCGTGGGAGCCACGGAGAACCTGATGCTGGCCGCCTGCGGGGCGGAGGGCACCACGGTCATCCTGGGCGCCGCCCGGGAGCCGGAGATCGAGGACCTGGCGCTCTTTTTGAACGCCTGCGGCGCCCGCGTTACCGGCGCGGGCAGCGGCACCGTGACCGTGGAGGGCGGACGAAAACTCCACGGCTGCGCCTACACCGTGATGCCGGACCGGATCGCGGCGGCTACATACCTGTGCTGCTGCGCCGGCGCCGGGGGAGACATTTTCCTGCGCGGCGCCCGGGAGCAGGAGCTCTTCGCCGTGACCGACGCGCTGCGCCGGGCGGGCTGCTGCGTCACATCGGACAGCGCGGGCATCGCCTGCGCCTGTGCGGGGCGGCGGCAGAGCGTGGGAAGCGTGCGCACGGCGCCCTATCCCGGCTTTCCTACCGACGCCCAGGCCGTGCTGATGGCGGGGCTTCTGCGCAGCCGGGGCGCCACGGTCTTTGAGGAGACCGTTTTTGAAAACCGCTACCGCCACGTGGATGAGCTGCGCCGGCTGGGGGCGGACATCCGGGTATCCGGCCGGGTGGCGGTGGTCAGCGGCGTGGAGACGCTCCACGGCGCGGCGGTGGAGTGTACGGACCTGCGGGGCGGGGCGGCGCTGTGTACGGCGGCCCTGGCCGCGGAGGGAGAGACCTGCGTGCGGGCGCTGCACCACATCGACCGGGGCTATGAGGACATCCGCCGGGACCTGGCGGCATTGGGCGCGGACATCGAACGAAAAGAGACCCGGCTGACCGGGCAGGAGTAAATGACCATGGCGAGACGCAGAAATTCCAATCGGCGGCGAAGAAGGGGAGGCGCACGCTTCCTCTATAAGCTGGTGTCCATGCTGGTGATCTGCGGCGCCATCGTGGCGGCACTGACGCTGTTTTTCCGGGTGGACACGGTGGTGGTCACCGGCCTTTCCCGCTATACCGCCCAGGAGGTCCAGGATGCCGCCGGCATCCGGGACGGCGACAATCTGCTGCTGTTCAACAAGTACGACATGGCCCCCCGGATCGTCAGCGCCCTGCCCTACATCGAAGAGGTGCGCATCAACCGCAAGCTCCCCGACACCCTGCTCATCGAGGTGCGGGAGTGCCGCCGCCCCTTCGCCCTGGTGCAGGACGGCAGCGCCTGGCTCATCAGCCCCCGGGGCCGGGGGAAGATCGTGGATCAGGTGGACGCGGAGGAGGCGTCGGCCTATCCCCAGATCTCCGGGTGCGAGTTGCTCTCCCCCTCGGTGGGGACGCAGATCGCCATGGCCACGGAGTTTTCCACCCGGCAGGAGAGCCTTCTCAGCCTGCTCTCCGCCCTGGAGGAGGCGGATATGCTGGACCAGGTGGACGGCGTCCGGCTGGACGACGCCGCCTGCATCCGCATGGACTACGCCGGCCGCTTCACCGTGAAGATGCTCTACGGCGCGGACTACGCCCGCAAGCTCAGGGCCCTCTCGCTGTACCTTGCGGACGAGAAGATCCAGGACAATATGACCGGCACCTTCGACCTGACACGGGACGACAAAAACTACTTCCGCCAGGAGGTGCGCTGACAGACGGGGCTGCTGTGCGCCCCGTCTGTTGTCATAAGAGTCTCACAGAGTTTCGCCGCAGGGCGGCAAAAACATTCAAATCGTTTTCAACGGCGGCATGTACGTCGGTGAAAACTCCTCTCGGCCTGCAAACGTGCGCACAGGCCGCCGCAAGCGGCCTGCGCGTGCGCTGCGGCAGGCCGCGATTTTTCGGCAAAGCGGACTTGCCGCTTTGCCGACGCATAGAGGCGGGGCTGCTGTGCGCCCCGTCTGTTTTTCAAAAAATCCGGAAAAAGCGGAACGGGACACTTGACCGAAGCGGGAAAGTAGCTTACAATAAATACAATTCAGCCAAACACAGGATATTGTGCAAGCAGAGGGCGGTTTCGCCCCTTTTCTACAAATGACGGCAGGAGGCACCACTATGGCATTTGGATTGGAAACCGGACCCGATACCGTGGTCAACATCAAGGTCATCGGCGTAGGCGGCGCAGGCAACAACGTGGTCAACCGCATGGTCCGCTCCGGCACCAAGGGCGTGGACTTTGTGGCGGTCAATACCGACAAGCAGGCGCTGAACGTGTCCAGCGCCACCTACAAGATCCAGATCGGCGAAAAGCTGACCCATGGACAGGGCGCCGGCTCCGACCCGGAGGTGGGCCGCAAGAGCGCGGAGGAGAGCCGCAACCAGATCGCCAAGGCTCTGGAGGATACGGACATGGTGTTCATCACCGCCGGCATGGGCGGCGGCACCGGCACCGGCGCGGCGCCGGTGGTGGCGGAGATCGCCAAGGAGATGGACGTTTTGACCGTGGCCGTGGTCACCAAGCCCTTCGGCTTTGAGGGCCCCCGCCGGATGCGCTCCGCCGAGGCCGGCATCGCCGAGCTGGAGGGGAAGGTGGACTCCCTGGTCATCATCCCCAACGAGCGGCTCAAATACGCCACCGACCAGAAGATCACCTTCGTCAACGCCTTCGAGATCGCGGACGACGTGCTGCGCCAGGCGGTGCAGTCCATCTCCGACCTGATCCGGGATACCGGCTTCATCAACCTGGACTTCGCGGACGTGACCGCCATCATGAAGAACGCCGGCATGGCTCACATGGGCGTGGGCCGGGCCGCCGGCAAGGGCAAGGCCGAGGAGGCCGCCCGCATGGCCATCTCCAGCCCGCTGCTGGAGACCTCCATCGAGGGGGCCCGGGGCATCCTCATCAACGTCACTGGCTCCATGGACATCGGCTTGGAGGAGGTGGAGCAGGCCGCGAGCCTGGTGCAGCAGGCCGTCCACCCCGACGCACTCACCATCTTCGGCGCCACCTTCGACGAGACGCTGGACGACGAGATCCGCGTCACCGTCATTGCCACCGGCTTCGAAAAGGCGGAGAGCTCCGTGCCCAAGGCGTCGGCCGCTGCCGCCGCGTCCCAGCAGTCTGCCGCGGCCTCTGCCCGGGCGCCCATGCCGCTGGCGGAGAAGGACCTCCCCTCTCCCGAGGAGGAGGACAAGGACTTTGGCGACATCCTGAAGATCTTCAGCAGCCGGGACTGAGCGTGAAAACATACCAAAATTTTACGGTCTCCGCAGGTTTTTGCCTGCGGAGACCGCTTTTTGCGCCGCCGCGCCGCCATCGGCAAACCGTGCCATGGAGACGCTGCCGCTTTTTTCTGCGGGTGAAGGACGCCGCCGCGGCAGATGCTACGAGGGCCGGCGCGGAGTCCATCCGTCTGCCGGACGATTTTTGAAAAAAGAGAGGTGATACGCTTGTATGGAGCGCAATCAGGCACAAGGAGACTGGCGCGGCGCATGGCGGCGGTGCTGCTGGCGCTGGCGCTGTGCGGCACCGCCTGGGCCGGAGCGGCAGAGGTGAACGGCACGGCGGGGCAGCGGCTTCTGGTGCCGGTGGGGCACACGGTGGGCATCAAGCTCTTCTCCCGGGGCGTGGTGGTGGTCAAGCTGACGGACGGCGGCACGCCTGCCCGGGCCTGCGGGCTGCGGACCGGGGACGTGATCGTCAAATGCGGCGGCACGGCCGTCACGTCGGCGGAGCAGTTCCGTTCCCTTTTGCAAAAAGAGGGAGACACCAGTCTCCAGGTCTGCCGCAGCGGTGAGGAGATGACGCTGCGCGTGGCGCCGGAGGCCAACGACCGGGGCGAGTACGGCATCGGCGCTTGGGTGCGGGACAGCATGGCCGGCATCGGCACCATGACCTATTATGACCCGGCCAGTCGCACCTTCGGCGCCCTGGGCCACGGCATCACGGACGTGGACACGGCACTTTTGATGCCCTTTTACGACGGAGCCATCCTGCCCTCCACCGTCAAGGCGGTGAAAAAGGGCGAGAGCGGCGAGGCCGGCGAGCTGCGGGGGGAGTTTGACCTGACCGGCGACCTGGGGCCGCTGTACGCCAACACCGACCGGGGCGTCTTCGGCACGCTGACGGCGTCCTATGCTCCGGCGGAGCAGGAGACTCTGCCGGTGGGCGCACCGGAAAAGGGAAGCGCCCAGATCCTGGCCAATGTCCGAGGGGACACGGTGGAGCGCTTTTCCGTGGAGATCGAGAAGGTCCTCTCCGGCACGGGTGACGGCCGGGAAATGGTGCTCCGCGTCACAGACCCGGCGCTGATCGATGCCACCGGTGGCATCGTCCAGGGCATGAGCGGCAGTCCCATCGTGCAAAACGGCGCCCTGGTGGGGGCGGTGACCCACGTGCTGCTGCACGATCCCACCAAAGGATATGGAATTTCCATGGAGAATATGCTCTCGGCCTCCTGACGGAGCTGCGCAATCCCGGGCCTGACCGGCCGTCGGGACGGCGCACGGTCCGGGCGTGCCCATCGGGGCGCGCCCGGACGGCCGGGCCTGTGCCATTTTGGGGCGGAGAGGGGCGCAAGGCGGGCGCCGTCTCGAAAAAGCTGTCGAAGGATTCTGGAAATATTTTACATACACAACTTGCAAAAACTGGAAGTTTATGATAGTTTATAGAAAACGCGATTTGAAGCTTCAACAATCCGTCGAACACCCATATTACGGAAAGGGACAGGGACGCTATGGAAACTGGAAGGACCGTATTGCTGGCCGATGCCAATGAGGAGTTCCGCACCATGCTGCGAAACGCCATTGAACAAGAAGAGGGATACCGCGTGGTGGGAAGCGTGGGAAACGGAGAAGAGGCTTTGTCGCTGCTGGAGAGCCGGGAGCCGGACCTGGCAGTGATGGACACGGCGCTGCCGGGAATGGACGGGCTTGCCATCCTGCGCCGGCTGAAGGAGGCGGGGAGCCCCGTGAAGGTGATCCTGGCCTCCGCCTTTTTCCGGGACGCGGTGGTGGCCCAGGCGGCGGAGCTGGGCGCGTGCTACTTTCTGCCCAAGCCCTTCGCTGTACCGGCCCTGCTGGAGCGGATGGAGGGGCTGTTCCTGCCCGACGCCGCGCCGGAGGACCACGGGGCGGAGCGGAAGAACCTGGTCACCGCCGTCATCCACGAGATCGGCGTGCCTGCCCACATCAAGGGGTATCAGTACCTGCGGGAGGCCATCCTCATCGCCGTGGAGGACATGGAGGTCATCAACGCCGTGACCAAGGTGCTCTATCCGGAGGTGGCCAAGCGCTTCGCCACCACCCCCTCCCGGGTGGAGCGGGCCATCCGCCACGCCATCGAGGTGGCCTGGGACCGGGGCGACTTGGAGACACTGCAAAAATACTTCGGCTACACGGTGTCCAACTCCAAGGGAAAGCCCACCAATTCGGAGTTCATCGCCATGATCGCGGACCGGCTGGTGCTGGAGGAGCGCAGCCGCCGCAGCTTCCCCGGCCGCTGAGGCGGGGAGGGGCCGAAGGGAAGGGCCGTGCCCCGGGGGGTCTGGGTAGGTCCGGTCCCGGCGGGACCGGATGCCGCCGGAGCGGAACAGAGGGCGAAAGCTCTTCCGCCGCTCAAAGCCGCAAAACAGGAAAAATCACCGTCAAAAGAGCCCGAAGCGCGTGGCGCTCCGGGCTCTGCCGCACCCTCCGGAGGCGGCGGGGAAGGGGGAAAAGGGATTGGTTTTTATGTAAGCGGTTACATATATTGTGAAACTGCACAGAAAGCAACAGGGGTCTTTTCGGAAGTTGTACAAAAATGGAAATCCCCTATTGCAATTTGAAAACAACCGTGATATGGTGACCGTACCGGAACAGGGGAGATGCCGGCACGGCATGGGAGTTCCCCTGATTTTGCCCCTCAAAAGTGTAAGGGCTTACATTTTGAAAGGAGACCGTATGTCCACGATCTCTACGATTTACGACGTGTCCAGACTTTCCGGCGTCTCCACGGCCACCGTGTCCCGCGCCTTTTCCAATCCCGACCAGGTGCGGGAGAGCACCCGCCGCAAGGTCTATGAGGCGGCGGAGATGCTGCACTACTCGCCCAACGCCATCGCCCGGGCCATGGCCCTGCAGCGGACAGACAAGATCGCCTATCTCATCTGCAAAAAGGGCGCCACCATTTTGGATGAGTTCTATGCCGGCATATGCGACGGCATCATGCGCACCGCCAACCGCTCGGATTTCCAGCTGCTGGTGTCCACGGAGGAGGACTGGCCCCTGACAGTCAGCACCGCCCAGTCCAAGCAGATCGAGGGCGTGATCCTGGGCGGAAACGCCCAGCCGTCTCTGGTGTCGGAGCTGCAGGACCAGCATGTTGCGGTGGTCCTGGTGAACAACCGCATCGCCGGGTTCGACCTTCCCTGCGTGGTGGCGGACGAGGCCTCCGGCGTGCGCCAGGCGGTGGAGCTTTTGATCGGCCGGGGCCACCGGCGCATCGCCATGCTGGCCGGCCGGGTGACGCCCTACGTCATCGGAGAGCGGTACCGGGCCTTTTTGGAGTGCATGAAGGAGCACGGATTGCAGGTGGGACCTGCGGACGTGAAGATGTGCGATGCCAATGTAGACGGCGCCACGGAGGCGGCGACGGAGCTTTTGAGCCGGCCGGACCGGCCCACTGCTGTCTTCTGCGCCAACGACGTGGTGGCGGCGGGCACCTTCAAGGCGGCCCGGCGGCTGGGACTGCACCTGCCGGAGGATCTGGCAGTGGTGGGGTTTGACGATTCGTCAGTGTGCTCCATGCTGGAGCCGGAGCTCACCAGCGTGAACATCAACACCCGCCGGATGGGGGAGCTTTGCGTGGAGCGGCTCACCGCCCTTCTGGAGGGGGAGAAGCAGGTGCCCCGGCTCACCGTGGTGCCCACGGAGCTCATCATCCGCCGCTCCGTGTGAGCGGACTTCATAAAAGCGCATTTTCCGGCGCGTCCCTTTCGGGACGCGGAACGATACAGGAGGGACGATCTTTATGAAAGCGAAAAATCGGGTGGCATCCATTGGAAAGGGCATCGGCGCCGCAGTCCTGCTGCTGGTGAGCCTGTTCCCCATCTACTGGCTGCTGGCCATGGCCATCCGGCCCACGGATGAGATGCGGGGCCACATCTCCGTTCTGCCCCACACCCTGACGGGAGAGCACTTTGTCCAGCTCTTCACCCAGGAGGGCTTTTCCACCGCCATCGTCAACAGCCTCCAGACCACGCTGGGGTCCCTGGTGATCTCGCTGCTGGTGGGCATCTGCGCGTCCTACATTCTGGCCCGGCGCCGGTTCCGCTTCGGCATCAAAAAGCCCCTGACCTACTGGGTGCTGCTGGTGCGGGTGCTGCCGCCGGTGGCCTTCACCATCCCGCTGTACATCATGTTCAACAAGATCGGCATTCTGAACACCAAGCTCCCCGTGATGCTGGCCTGCGTGCTCATCAACGTGCCGCTTATCATCTGGTTCCTCATCAGCTTTTTCCAGGACCTCCCCGAGGAGGTGGAGGAGAGCGCCAAGGTGGACGGCGCCACGGAGTGGCAGATGTTCTCCAAGATCGTGCTGCCCCTGGTGGCGCCGGGCATCGCGGCGGTGGCCATGCTGTCCTTCATGTACGCCTGGAACGAGTACACCTACACCGTGATCTTCACCCGCAGCCCGGCCAACAATACCGTGCCCCTGGCGCTGGCTCTGCTGAACACGGAGGACAATCTCACCAACTTCGGCCTGGTGGCCGCCGGCGGCGTGATCTCCGTGATCCCCATTACCCTGTTTGTGATCTTTGCGCAGAACTACTTGATCTCCGGTCTTTCAAGCGGTGCTGTCAAAGAGTAACAAAATAGAACACGAACGAAATTCTGATTAGGAGGAAATGAAATGAAGAAGCTGTTCGCACTGATCCTGACCCTGGCCATGGCGATGTCTCTTGTGGCCTGCGGCGGCAGCAAGACCAACGAGCCCGCCAGCAGCGGCTCCACCACGCCCGCAGCCACCACCGAGCCTGCCAAGACCGACACCCCCGCCGCTCCCACCAAGATGACCCTGATCCTGCGCGCCGGCACCTATGCCGACGTCATCAAGGAGTGCCTCCCCGCGTTCGAGGCAGAGCACAACGTGACCTGCGAGGTGCAGGAGCTCTCCGAGTCCGACCTGTATTCCGGCATCGCGCTGGATGCCATCAATGCCCAGGGTACCTATGACCTGTGCATGGTGGACGGCTCCTGGATGGCCGAGTTCACTGAGAACGGCGTTCTGGCCAACCTGAGCGAGCTGGGCTACACCCTGGACGACGACATCATCCCCGCCACCACCGCCATCTGCTATGTGGACGGCGACGTGTATCTCGCCCCCTACTATGGCAACGTGACCGTGCTGCTGTACAACAAGGCCAATGTGGAGGCCGCCGGCTTCACCGGTGACAGCATCGCCAACCTGGATGACATTCTCACCATCTGCAAGAAGGCCCAGGCCGATGGCAAGAAGGGCTTCATCTTCCGTGGCGACTCCCAGAACAACCTGGTGGTGGACTTCCTGCCCATCCTGCTGAGCTTCGGCGGCTGGGTCATCGACGAGAACAATCAGCCCACCGTGAATTCCGACGCCTTCAAGAAGGCCATGAACTTCTATCTGGACCTGATCTCCACCGGCGACGCCGAGGTCAAGGATGACCTGATCGCCTCCGTGGATACCGGCGCCGGCACCATGGGTGTGGGCTGGCCCGGCTGGTACACTCCCACCGCTGACACCACCGCCGACTACACCGCCATCACCGGCGTGGCCTCTGCCGGCGACCAGGCTTACAACGCCAACGTCTACGGCATCTGGACCATCGGCGTGCCTGCCAACAGCCAGAACAAGGAGCTGGGCGTGGAGCTGCTCAGCTACCTGATGGACAAGGACGTCCAGAAGTCCACCGTCCCCTCCGGCGGCGTGCCCTGCCGCTATTCCAGCCTCCAGGACGCCGACGTCCTGGCCACCTATCCCCAGTATGAGGTTGTCTGCAAGGCCCTGGAGGGCGGCATGTATCGCCCCGTCATCGCCGAGTGGACCCAGTTCTACACCATTCTCGGCACCGAGATGGACAACATCGTCAACGGTGTCAAGACCGTGGACCAGGGCTTGGCCGATGCCCAGAGCCAGCTGGAGAGCCTGATGGCCGGCTGATCCGCCGCACCATCATCGCGTCATAGAACCGATGCGGCCGGGGCGCCACGCCGGCGCCCCGGCCAAAAACCTCCCGGGATGTGAGGCTACGATATGAAAAACACCAACCTTGAAAAACTGAATAGCGCTCAGGCGCAGACCAAACGCTTCGGGATCACCATGATTTCCCCCACGGTGCTGGTCCTGCTGGTCATGACGGCCTATCCTCTGATCTTCACCGTGTACTACAGCTTTACCAACTACAACCTGCTCAAGGTGCTGAAGAACCCCGCCAAGTTCATCGGCCTGAAGAACTACATCGACCTGCTCTCCAACACCTATTTCCGCCAGGCCATTTTGAACACGGTCAAGTTCACCATCCTGGCCGTGATCTTCGAGATGCTCATCGGCTTTTTAATGGCGCTTCTGGTCAACAGCCTCAAGCGCGGCCAAAAGGTCATGCGCACGCTGCTGCTTTTGCCCTACCTGCTTCCCACCGTCACCGTGGCGCTGAGCTGGCGGATGATGCTCTCCCCCAACTACGGCATCGTCAACCAGGTGCTGGAAGCGCTGAACCTGCCGGTATACAACTGGTTTTCCGACATCAAAACGGCGTTCGGAATGCTGTTGTTGATCGATATTTGGCAGAGCGCGCCCTTCGTTTTCCTGCTGCTGTACGCCGCCCTTCAGTCCGTGCCCCAGAGCCAGTATGAGGCGGCCCGCATCGACGGTGCAGGCGCTCTGCAGACGCTGTTCTATGTGACTATCCCCAACATCAAAAACAGCCTTGCCCTCTGTGCCCTGATGCGCACCATCGACAGCTTCCGCCTGTTCGACAAGGTGAACCTGCTCACCGGCGGCGGCCCCGCCAACAGCACGGCCACCATCACCCAGTACATCTACAACTTCGGCATCAAGGCCCTGGACTTCGGCTTTGGCAGCGCCGGCGCCCTGGTCATGACGCTGCTGGTGCTGTTCCTCTCCAGCTTCTACATCAAGAGGGCGATGGGCTGAGTATGGAAGAGCTGAAACTGACCTTTGTGAACGTGGGCTACGGGGAGGCCATGGTGCTGGAGTGTCCGGACCCGGCCTTCCCGGGCGGCACCTTCGTCATGGTCATTGACGGCGGCAGCGGCGAGGAGGGGGAGTACGCGGACCGGACCTCCGGCCGTCTCCCCATGGCAGACTACCTTGCGGAGCGGGGGTTGGACCACATCGATCTGTGCGTGGTCACCCACCCCCACGAGGACCATATCTGCGGCCTTTTGCCGGTGGCGGAGAAGTGGCCGCCGGCGGTGCTGTGGCAGAGCCTTTCCGCGGACTTCTGCCACCGGACGCTGCACCCGGTCAACGAGCGCCTGGCCCAGAACCTCTCTCAGGATAAATTCCTCCACGCCTTGAACCAGTGGCAGACGCTGTTGGCGCGGGTGGAGGCCCTGGGCGGACAGGTGCAGGCGGTGGCGGCCGGATACACGGCCCAGCTTGCCCGGGATCTGCGGGTGCGGGTTCTCTCTCCCAGTCCCCGGCAGACGGCGGAGCTGGAGGAGCGGTGTGCGCGCCTCTTCGCCCTGGAGGATGAGGGCGCCTTCTTGCAGGAGCTCAATGCCCTGGACGCCCGGCTCAACAACTTCAGCATCATGCTGGCCCTGGAGTACCGGGGCACCCGCATCCTCCTCCCCGGCGACACCAACCGCGCCGGGTACGGCGATGTGGACACCGCCGCCCTGCCCGCCCACCTCTTCAAGGTGGGGCACCACGGCCAGAAGGACGGCATCAGCCCGGAGCTGCTGGACATCATCCGCCCCGACATGGTGGTGTGCTGCGCCTCCAGCGACCGGCGCTACAACAGCGCCCACCCGGACCTGATGGACAGGATCGAGGCCTCCGGCGCCGCGCTGTATTTTTCCGACTGTCCCCAGCTTCCCGGACGTACGCCTCCCCCTCACCGGGCGCTGATCTTCACGGTGGGGGAGCAGGGAGCCATTCGGGCTCAATATGAATAGGAGGGACCCCTCATGGCAGAAGTGATTTTAAAAGGCATCAAAAAGGTCTATCCCCACAGCGAGCCGCAGAAAAAGAGAAAGAAGGGCGAGCAGGAGAAGAAGATCAACCTCCAGATCACCGATGAGGGCGTTCTGGCAGTGCAGGCCTTCGACTTGGAGATCCGGGACAAGGAGTTCATCGTGCTGGTGGGCCCCTCCGGCTGCGGCAAGTCCACCACGCTGCGCATGGTGGCCGGCCTGGAGGAGATCTCCGGCGGCGAGCTTTATATCGACGGCAAGCTCATGAACGACGTGGCCCCCAAGGACCGGGACATCGCCATGGTCTTCCAGAGCTACGCCCTCTACCCCCACATGACGGTGTATGAAAACCTGGCCTTCCCCCTGAAGCTGCGGGGCGTGGACAAGGCGGAGATCGACCGCCGGGTCCGGGAGGCCGCCGACATTCTGGACATCACCCAGTATCTGGAGCGCAAGCCCAAGGCTCTCTCCGGCGGCCAGCGCCAGCGGGTGGCCATCGGCCGGGCTATCGTCCGGGAGCCCAAGGTGCTGCTGATGGACGAGCCCCTTTCCAATCTGGACGCCAAGCTGCGCAACCAGATGCGCTCCGAGATCATCAAGCTGCGCCAGAAGATCGACACCACCTTCATTTACGTCACCCATGACCAGACCGAGGCCATGACCCTGGGCGACCGCATCGTCAACATGAAGCACGGCGTCAACCAGCAGGTCGGCACCCCCCAGGAGGACTTTGACCACCCGGCGAACCTGTTCGTGGCGGGCTTCATCGGCATGCCCCAGATGAACTTTTACGACGCGCAGCTGGTGAAGGAGAACGGCCAGTACGCCGTGGCTTTGGAGAGCGCGAAGATCGTCCTCTCCCCGGAGAAGCAGGCCAATCTGGAGCGCCATGGCGTCCAGCCCCAGGCCATCACCCTGGGTGTCCGGCCGGAGCACCTGTCCCTGACCGGCGAGGGTGCCCGGATGATCCACGGCACCGTGGACGTGACGGAGATGATGGGCTCCGCCGTCCATGTCCACGCCACCGCCTGCGGCCACGACACCATTATGATCGTGCCCACCATGGACCTGAAGGACAGCTCCATCCTGACCATCGGCAGCCCGGTGGCTTTCACCTTCGACGGCTCCGTTGCCCATGTGTTCAGTCGGGAGACGGAGAAAAACCTGGAATTCGGTGGCTGACAAACGACGCGCCAGCGCCCCGGAAGCAATTGCTTCCGGGGCGCTATTTCATAGGCAGCGTATCCCTCACGGGG
>JAFUGI010000167.1 GCA_017469475.1 Oscillibacter sp.
CCCGGCAAAAACGGATCGGACCGGCTCTGCACCTCCACGGTGCAAACGCGAGCGAGACGTTCTATACAGCTTGAGGGCCGGAGCAAACGCTCCGGCCCTCGAACGGTCAGTAGTTGAACTTGTCGATGGTCACATCGTCGCAGAACTCCGTCTTCAGCTTTTGCAGCTGGGCGAAGATGGCCGTCTGGCAGTGGGCCTGCTGGAGGGCCGGCTCGGTCCAGGTCTCCACCAGCAGCAGATCGTCCGGCGCCTCGGCAGCCAGGAAGTAGTCGTACTTCACGTTGCCCTCCTCGTGGGTGGAGTTCTCGCGGACCCCCAGCTTGCACAGCGCCTCATAAAAGGCCGCCCGCTGTCCGCTCTTGCAGTGATAGGTGACGTTCCAAGTTAACATAATATTGCTCCTCTCAAAGTCTGCTCGCAAATGGTATGTTCTGCGGCCGCCGGGCCGCCTGGTCATGAATGGGTCGCGTCGGTCTCCTCCCGGGGGATCAGACGGGCCATGTCCTCCGGCAGGGGCGCGGTCAGGTGCAACACCTCCCCGGTGACGGGGTGCGTCAGGTCCAGGGCAAAGGAGTGCAGGGCCGGGCGGGGGATCAGGTCCGGGTCCTCTGTGCCATACAGCCAGTCCCCTGCCAGGGGACAGCCCAGGTGGGCCATATGGACGCGGAGCTGGTGGGTCCGTCCGGTCTCCGGCACCAGCTGCAAAAGGGACAGAGCGTCCCCCCGCCACAGCACCTGGTAGTGGCTGACGGCCCGCTGCCCGTCGGGCCGGACCCTGCGGGCGACCACGGAGCTCTCGTCCCGGCCGATGGGGGCGTCCACCGTGCCCTCCGACGGGGAAGGGCAGCCCACGCACACCGCCCGGTATTCCCGGCGGAAGCGGGGCGTGTGGAGGCTGCGGCGGAGCAGATCGTGGACATAGCCGCTCTTGGCCACCACCATCAGTCCGGTGGTGCCCTTGTCCAGCCGGCTCACGGGATGGAACAGAAAGTTTCCGCCCCGCTGCCAGGCCAGGGCCCCGGCCACGGTGGGAGTGTCCGGCAGGAAGTTGGAGGCGTGGGCCGTCATGCCGGCGGGCTTGTTCACCACCAGAAGATGCCCGTCCTCCCACAGGATGGGGAGCGGCCAGTCGCCGGCGGGGATGTCCGCCTTGGGCGGTCGGTGGTCCCCGGTCTCCACCTGCAAAACATCTCCGGCGCGGAGGAGATCCACCGTCCGGGCCCGGCGGCCGTTGACCAGGATGCCGGTCTCCGCCCGGGTCAGCCGGGCGATGGCGTGGGTGGAGAAGTGCAGCGCCCCCTTGAGGATGTGGCGAACGGTGGCGCCGTCTTCCTCTGGTCCGATGATCCGGGTGATGGTCTCCATAGTCTCCCGCCTTTCCGCCGCTTAGTGTATCACAAAAATCTGGATTTGCATAGAGGGGCATAGTATAATAAGCGCAAAGAGCGGCGCCGCGCCGCCGAAAGGAGACCCGCCATGCTGTTATCCGCGGAGCACCTGAGCTTGAACTTCGGCAGCCGCCAGCTGCTGGAGGATGTGAATTTCTATTTGAAGGAGGGGGACAAGACCGGAATCATCGGCATCAACGGGACCGGAAAGTCCACCTTTTTGAAGGTCCTGGCCGGCGCCCTGGAGCCGGACGGGGGCACCGTTTCCCGGGACCCCAATGTGCAGGTGAGCTACCTCCCCCAAAACCCGGACCTGCAGGACGACGCCACCGTCTTAGAGCAGGTATTTTTGCGTGCACCGGCGGAGTTTCGCCAGCTGAGCGAGTATGAGGCCAAGGCCATGCTGAACCGGCTGGGCCTGCCGGACTTTGAGCAGAGGGTGGGCACCCTCTCCGGCGGTCAGCGCAAGCGGGTGGCCCTGGCGGCGGCGCTGATCCACCCGGCGGACGTGCTGGTGCTGGACGAGCCCACCAACCACCTGGACAGCGAGATGACCGTCTGGCTGGAGGAGTGGCTGCGCGCCTTTCGGGGCGCCGTGGTGATGGTGACCCACGACCGCTACTTTTTGGAGCGGGTGGTGAACCACATCACGGAGCTCTCCCGGGGCAGGCTCTACCACTACGAGGCCAACTACTCCCGCTACCTGGAATTGAAGGCACAGCGGGAGGAGATGGAGCGCGCCAGCGAGCGCAAGCGCCAGTCCATCCTGCGCACGGAGCGGGAGTGGATCCTGCGGGGGTGCCGGGCCCGCACCACCAAGTCCAAGGAGCGCGTGCAGCGCTACGAGGCGCTGCTGGGGCAGGACGCGCCGGAGACGGACGAGACCGTGCGCCTGGCGGCGGCCTCCAGCCGCCTGGGAAAGAAGATCATCGAGCTGCATGAGGTGACGCGCCGGTTCGGGGAGCGGACGGTGCTGGAGGGCTTTTCCGCCAATCTCCTGCGCTCGGACCGCATCGGCATCGTGGGCCGCAACGGCGCGGGCAAGTCCACCCTCCTGCGCCTGACGGCGGGGGAGCTGGCGCCTACCTCCGGGACCGTGGAGATGGGGAGCACTGTCAAGGTGGGACACTTTACTCAAGAGGGGCGGGAGCTGGACCTGACCCAGCGGGTGTACGACTTCATCCACGACATTGCGGACGAGGTGAAAACCGACGAGGGCACCTTCTCCGCCAATCAGATGATGGAGCGCTTCCTCTTTCCGGGGGACCTCCAGTCCGTGCCCATCGGGCGGCTGTCCGGCGGGGAGCGGAGGCGGCTGTACCTGCTCTCCGTGCTGATGGAGGCGCCCAACGTGCTGCTGCTGGATGAGCCCACCAACGACCTGGACATCATGACCCTCTCCATTTTGGAGGACTATTTGCAGTCCTTTCCCGGCCCCATCCTGGCCGTGTCCCACGACCGGTTTTTCCTGGACAAGCTGGCCCAGACCGTGTGGGAGGTCCGGGGGGATGGGCAGGTGCTGCGCTGCGAGGGCAACTGGTCCGACTGGGCCCGCCAGCGGCAGGAGGAGGCTCGGCCGGAGAAGGCGGAGCGGCCCAGATCGGCGGAGCGGACCCGGGAGCGGAAGCTGAAATTCACCTTCAAGGAGCAGCGGGAGTTCGAGACCATCGACGCGGAGCTTGCCCAGCTGGAGCAGGCTGTGGCGGACTGCCTTGCCCAGCAGGGACAGTGCGGCAGCGACTACCTGCGGCTTCAAGAGCTGCAAGAGCGCCAGGCGGAGCTGGAGGAGCGGCTGGAGGAGCGGACGGAGCGCTGGCTCTATCTCAACGAGCTGAAAGAGCGCATCGACGCCCAGGGGCGCTGAAAGGGCGCCGGGGAAGAACATGCCCGGCGAGCCCATCGGCACGTGCGGCCCCGACAAAACGGCGGCGGGAGATCACTCCCGCCGCTGTTCTTGCTTGTGATGCCGCGCTCACAGATACCGGTCCATTCGCTGCCAGAAGGCATCCCTCCGGGCCTGGAGCTTTTCCAGCTCCTCCCGGCGGCGCTTTTCCATGGCGGCGCGCTGGCGCTGCCACTCCTCTCCCAGCTCCTGGCCGGCCTCGTGCAGCCGCTCCCGCAGCTCCCGGCTCTCCCGGCGCATCTCGTCCCGGACCTCCTGGCCCACGTTTTCCAGCTGGCCCAGGGCCTCCATCAGCTCCCCCTGGGACTTGAAAAAGCTGTCCATGGGGCGGCGGTGGCGGGGATAGCCGCCGCTTTTGTACCGGTCGATGACCACCTCATAGCGGGCCCAGGCCCGGTCCACCGCCTCCTCCCAGGAGAGGTACAGCTCCCGGGATGCCCGCTCGCCTACCTGAGCCATGGCCTCCGGTGCGGCGCACAGGGCCGTCAGCTTCTCTGTGAGGGAGGCGGCGTCCTCCTGGATGAAAAAGCCGTTTTGCCCGTCGGTGACGCCCTCTGCCGCGCAGCTGCCCGCGATCATCACGGTGGCGGTGCCGCAGGCCGCCGCCTCCCGGACCACCAGGCCGTTGGTGTCGAAGGTGGAGGGGAACAAAAAGAGGTCCGCCCGGCAGTACCAGGCCCGGATGGCCTCCCGGTCCGTGATGGCGCCGGTGAAGAAGCACCGGTCTCCCAGCCCCAGCTGGGCGGCGTACTGCCGCACCTGGGCGCCGTCGGTCCCGTCGCCCACGAACACCATGCGAAATTCCGTGCCCCTTTGACGAAGGGCCGCCAGGGCGTCCAAAATGATGCGAAGGCCCTTGTACCACATGAGCCTCCCCACGAACAGAAAGACCGGCACGCCGGCGGGCAGATCGTACTCCGCCGCGGCGGCGCGGATGACCTCCTCCGCCACCCGACCCCGGGGCACGTCCACTCCGTTTTCCATCACCAGGTAGTCCCCCTGGTAGCCCAGCGAGCGCAGGTTCTCCCCCGCACCCCGGCTGACCACCCACACCTCGTCGCAGGCGGAGATGTTCTCCACCAGGGCGCGGATGGCCCCCTCCTGCAGGAGCTTGCCGTGGACGGCCTTGGCGATGTCGATGTCGAACTTGGTGTGGTAGGTCAGCACCACCGGCGCGTCCACCACGTCCCGCAGGGAGCGGGCCAGGTAGGCGGAGGTGATGGGGCAGTGGGTGTGGAGCAGGGCGGCATGGCTCTCCTCCACCCGGCGGGCCGTCTCCGGGGAGAAGGGGTAGCCGGCCATATAGCCCACCATCTTGCGCAGGTCGATGCTGGGGTAGCGCAGCACCGGATAGGGCCAGGCGCTGTCGTCCGCCTCCGGCAGGGAGGGCGTCACCACCAGGGCGCGGCCGTGGTGGGCCTGGATGTTGGCGGCGTAGTTGACCACGGCGTTGGCCACCCCGTCGATCAGGGGCGGAAAGGAATCGTTGAGCAGGCAGACGGTACGCGGTTCGTCCATGATGGTTCTCCTTTGCGATGGGTCTTGCGCCGGTCCGGCGCGGTCATGATAGAGTATCATACCACCAATTCCCCGATCTTACAACCGCTGCCGGCGGTTGACAGGAGAGGGAGAAACAGATAAGATGATCGTGAACCCTGGAAGCGGGGCCGGCTCCGAGGAGACGGCCCCAACGGCAGAAAGGAGTCCGCCATGTACTACGGCACTATCAAAAACTGCGACATCGCCAACGGCGAGGGAGTGCGGGTGAGCCTGTTCGTCTCCGGCTGCACCAACCACTGCAAAAACTGCTTCCAGCCCCAGACCTGGGATTTTTGCTACGGCCAGCCCTTCACGGAGGAGACGGAGGAGGAGCTGTTCTCCCTTCTTGCCCCCACCTACATCCGGGGGCTGACCCTGCTGGGCGGCGAGCCCTTTGAGCCGGCCAACCAGCGGGTGCTGGTGCCCTTTCTCCACCGGGTCCGCGCCCGCTTTCCTCAAAAGGACGTGTGGGGCTTTTCCGGCTTCACCTACGAGGAGCTGACCACGGACGGCACCTATCCCCGCTGCGAGGTGACGGATGAGATGCTCTCCCTTCTGGATGTGCTGGTGGACGGCCGATTCGTGGAGGAACTGAAGGACATCTCCCTGCGCTTTCGGGGCAGCCGCAACCAGCGGCTCATCGATCTCAACGCCAGCCGGCGGCAGGGGACACTGGTCTTTCTGCCGGACCGGCGCTGATACCAGAAGGAGGATGGATCCATGGTCACCATGCAGCAGCGCATCGAGGCGCTTCGCACCCAAAAGGGCCTGAGCCGACCGGCGCTCTCCGCGGCGCTGTGCCTTCCCCGCACGGCGGTGGAAAAATTTGAGACCGGCCGCCAGACGCCCACCCAGGACCAGCAGGAAAAGCTGGCCCGGTACTTCGGCGTGTCCGTTTTCTACCTGCGGGGGGAGAGCGACGACCCCACCCAGATGGATTCCTGGCTGAACGGCTCCTATCCGGAGGAGCCGGAGGCGCCGGCGCCCCGCAGCGCACCGGCGAAGGCCCCCAGCCGCCCAAGTCGTCCCCAGGAGGACGGCGCTGTGTTCCAGGCCCTGCTGAAAAGCGACTCCTTCCGGGAGCTGATCCGCCAGAGCGTGCTGGAGGTCCTGCGCTCCCCGGAGGGGCAGGAGCTTTTGGGAAAGGCCGCCCGTGCTGCCCAGGACCGGCGCTGAGGCCTCAAAAAAGCGCATCCCGCCGCGGCGGGATGCGCTTGCGTATGGACCATCGGCGGACCATGGCGGGGCAAAGGCCGGCTCTGCCGGATCGTCAGCCCAGGAACATCTGGGTCCAGTAGTTCCCCTGGGCCACATACCCC
>JAFUGI010000168.1 GCA_017469475.1 Oscillibacter sp.
CCATCGGCGCGCCGCCGGCCTCGGTGGCGGACCGGGAGAAGAGCGCCCCGCCTGATCGGGAGCGGGCGCGCCCCTTCGTGCCCGCCATCCCGCCGGAGCGGCAGACCCTGCCGCTCACGGAGGTGCCGGGGCAGGAGACCCTGCCGGCGGAGGCGGCCCCCTGGCGCATCGCCGGGGAGGTGCTGAATACCTACATCATCTGCGAGAGCGCGGAGGGAGACGTGTACCTCATCGACAAGCACGCCGCCCATGAGCGCGTTAATTTCGACCGCATGAAGGCCGCCCAGGAGCCGCCCATGCGCCAGACCCTGCTATCCCCCGTGGCGGCGGAGCTCACCCGGGAGGACGGGGCGCTCCTGTTGGAGCACCTGTCCCTTTTGGAGGAGCTGGGCTTTGGCTGCGAGGACTTTGGGGACGGGGCCGTTCTGGTGCGGGAGGTGCCGGCGGACATCGACGCCTCCGACATCTCCGCCACGCTGGAGGAGCTGGCGGCGGATCTTCGCACCGGCCGGAGCCTGGAGGAGCGGCGAGAGCAGCTGCTCCACACCATGGCCTGCAAGGCCGCCATCAAGGGCGGCTGGAAAAGCGACGAGCGGGAGCTGCGGGTGCTGGTAGACCGGGTGCAAAGCGGCGAGATCCGCTACTGCCCCCACGGCCGCCCCGTGGCCGCCAAGCTGACCCGATACGAGCTGGAAAAGCTTTTCAAGCGGGCCTGACGCCAAGGGCGTCGGCAGCGCTGCAAGGAGGGATGTACAGGTGCTGCTGTTCATCGATGGATGCCTCTCCCAGCGGGGGGAGGAGAGCCGGACCCGCCGCCTGGCGGGATCGTTTCTCGCCGCCTGGCGGGCGGCTCACCCGGGGGAGGAGGTGGAGACCGTGGGCGCGGAGACGCTCCTCTCCCTGAGGCCCTTTGCCCCCGCCGCTTTGGACGAGCGGGACGCCCTGGCCTCCGTGGGGGCGTGGGAGGCGCCGGTCTTCGCCCTGGCCCGGCAGTTTCGCGCCGCGGACGAGATCGCCGTGGCGGCCCCTTTCTGGGATCTGTCCTTTCCCGCCGCCGTGCGGACCTATATCGAGTATATCTGCGCCCGGGGCGTCACCTACCACTATACGGACCGGGGCTGTGTGGGGGACTGCCGGGCCGGACGGCTGACCTACCTCACCTCCGGCGGCGACGTGGAGCGGCCGGAGAGTCTGGGCGTCCTCTACTGGCGGCAGCTTGCCGCCATGTGCGGCATCGGGGAGTATGCGTACGTTTTCGCCGGAGGGCTGGACCTGGGGGACGGGCAGGAGGAGGTGCGCCTTGCCGATGCCTGCGCCCTGGCCGCCCGCCTGGGCGCCCGGGAGGATGGCCATGGTCGGTAAGGTCGTGTGCGTGGTGGGCCCCACCGCCTGCGGCAAGACCACCCTGGGGGTCCTGCTGGCAAAGAGGTTTTCCGGCGAGGTGGTCTCCGCCGACTCCATGCAGATCTACCGGGGCATGACCATCGGCACCGCCGCCCCCACGGCGGCGGAGATGGACGGCGTGCCCCACCACATGATCGCCGTGGCGGACCCGGCGGAGAGCTGGTCCGCCGCCCGGTATGTGCAAAGGGCCGTCCCGGTGGTGGACGGCATCCTGGAGCGCGGACGCCTGCCCATCTTAGTGGGGGGCACGGGGCTGTGGCTGGACGCCCTGGTCCAGGGGCGGACCTTCGCCCCGGGGAAAAGCGGCGGCGCCGTCCGGAGGGAGCTGCAATCGCGCCTTGCGTCGGAGGGCATCGGCCCGCTCCTTGCGGAGCTTGCCGCCGTGGACCCGGAGTCCGCCGCCCGCCTGGCGGCGGGGGATGAAAAGCGCATCCTCCGGGCGCTGGAGGTCTATCGGGAGACCGGGGAGACCATCACCGCCCACAATGCCCGCACCGCCGCCCTCCCGCCCCGGTACGACGCCGTTTGGATCGGGCTGCGGTTCCGGGACCGGGCGGACATGCGCACCCTCATCGACCGCCGGGTGGACCAAATGATGGCGTCGGGCCTTTTGGACGAGGTCCGCGCCCTGGCTGCCGCCGGCGTTCCCCGGGAGGCGACGGCCCTCCAGGCCATCGGGTACAAGGAGCTCCTCCCCGTGCTGGACGGGACGGCCACCGTCCAGGAGGCCGCGGAGGAGGTGAAGCTGCGCACCCGGCAGTACGCCAAGCGGCAGCTCACCTGGCTGCGGCGCAGCGGCGCCGTTCACTGGATCGAGTGGGAAAAAGAGCGGGATTTTCCCATGGCCCTCCAAATTTCGACAGAAATCCTCTCCGCCGCCGGCGTATGCTGACTCTGGCGGGCGGACCCAACTAAAAAAACCACGTCCGCCCATTGCGAAAAGGAGCGGACGATATGCAGGAAAAAGCGAATCTACAGGACCTCTTTCTTCTTCGGGCGCGGCGGGACAGGCTGTCCGTGACGCTGTTTCTCATGAACGGCTTCCAGATGCGGGGCGTCATCACCGGGTTTGATGCCTTCGTGGTGGTGCTGGACAGCGACGGGCGCCAGCAGCTCATCTACAAGCACGCCATCTCCACCATCGCGCCGGCCCGGCCGGTGGCGCTGCGGGAGGAGACGGAGTAAGGGCCGCGGCGGCGGCACGGGACTACATAAAAAGGCAGTATTGCGATGAAACACTCGATCGGAACAAGACTTCTCATGGCCCTTTTGACCCTGGGGGTGCTGACCTATTTCGGCTTCCAGGCCTACCGGTATTTTGAAGACCCCCTCTCCACCACCGTCACCTACGCCTATGAGGTGGAGGAGGCGGTGGAGACCGCCGGCACGGTGGTGCGGACGGAGCAGGTGCTGGAGGACGAGAGCAGCACCCTTCTGCGGCTGCGCCGCAGCGAGGGGGAGCGGGTCAGCGTGGGCGGCACCGTGGCGCTGGTGTACGCGGACCAATCCTCCGTGGACCGGCAGGCGGAGATCGACAGCCTGACCGCCCAGCTGGAGCAGCTGCGCTTCGCCCGGGAATCCACCCTGGGGGCGGAGGTTTCCGCCCGGCTGGACAGCCAGATCTTCCAGAACCTGGTGAGCTATCGCTCCGCCGTGGCGGCGGGGCGGCTGGATCAGGCGGAGGACCGGGGGCAGACTCTGCGCACCCTGGTCCTCAAGCGGGACTATACCCCCGCCGACATGGAGACCCTGGATGCCCAGATCGCCCAGGCGGAGGACCGCCTCCGCCAGCTCAGCGCCCAGGCCACCGGCGCCGTGCGGCGCATCACCGCCACCGCCTCGGGGCTGTACTCCGCCGTGGTGGACGGGTACGAGACCGTGCTCACCCCGGCGTCGCTGGAGGGCATTACCCCCTCCGCCCTGGCCGCCGTTCAGGTGGACGGCGCGGTGCGCTCCTCCGTGGGCAAGCTGATCCTGGGCGACGTGTGGTACTACGCCGCCCCCATGACGGCCTCCGAGGCGGCGGCGCTGGAAAAGCGCCAGAGCGAGGGGGAGAGCCTGACGCTGCGCTTTTCCAAGGGCGTGGAGCGGGACCTTCCCGTGCGCCTCGCCTCTGTCGGCCCGGAGGAGAGCGGCCGGGTGGTGGCCGTGTTCCAGGGGCAGACTTATTTACAGTCGCTGACGCTGCTGCGCCGCCAGAACGCCCAGGTCATCTCCGGCGCGGTGGAGGGGCTGCGCATCCCCAAGGATGCGCTGCGCATGGTGGAGCGGACCGAGACGGGGGAGGACGGCACGGAGCGGACCACTGCCGTGACCGGCGTGTACTGCGTGGTGGGCGCCGAGGCCCGATTCAAGCCGGTGGAGGTGCTCTACACCGGGGATAATTTCCTGCTGGTGCGCTCGGCACCCGACCTGACGGCGGAAAAGCTGCGCCTTCGCAGCGGGGATGAGGTCATCGTCCAGGCCCGGGACCTGTTCGACGGCAAGGTGGTGGCCTCCCAGTCGTAAGCACCGCCGGGAAAAGAGACAAGAACGCAAGGGAAGAGGAGGGCTTTTTATGTCCATCGCAGAAAACATCGCCGCCATCCGCCAGCGGATCGACGCCGCCGCCCGAGAGACGGGCCGCACCGGCGCGGACATCACGCTGGTGGGCGCCAGCAAGATGAACGACGCGGCCTCCTGCCGGGCCGCCATTGCCGCCGGCATCGACGCCCTGGGGGAGAACCGGGTCCAGGAGATGACCCAAAAGCGGGCGGAGGGAGCCTATGAGGGCGCGCCCCTCCACTTTATCGGCCATCTCCAGCGCAACAAGGTGCGCCAGGTGGTGGGCGCGGCGGCGCTGATCCAGTCCGTGGGGTCCCTGGCCCTGTTGGACGAGATCGAAAAGACCGCCGCTGCCCGGGAGCTGGTGCAGCCCGTTTTGCTGGAGGTCAACATCGGCGGCGAGGCCGCCAAAAGCGGCTTTGCCCCTGAGGAGCTGTTCGCCGCGGCGGAGGCCGCCCTGGCCCGGCCCCACACGGCAGTGCAGGGGGTCATGACCATCCCGCCGGCGGAGGCGGATCGGGACACCAATATGCGGTATTTCGACGCGGTCCGCACACTTTATGTTGACATCAATGCAAAATTGTTTCATAATGGACTCAAGTATCTCTCCATGGGCATGAGCGGCGATTATGAGGATGCCATCCGCGCCGGCGCGACCATGGTCCGGGTGGGCTCCGCCATTTTCGGCGTGCGCCACTATTTCTGAGAACGGGGGATCTGACCATGAGCATCA
>JAFUGI010000169.1 GCA_017469475.1 Oscillibacter sp.
CAGGTCCACCAGTTCCATGCCGTCTCCTCCCGATCGTCTTGTCCCGCCGTCACTGGCGGCGGGCAGTGGTATAGTCGTCGCCCCGGCGGTAAAAGGGGCAGTCGCCGTTAGCGGCGCGCAAAAAGCGCTCCATCTCGTCCTCGTCCAGATCCATGGTGCAAAAATACACGTCCTCAGCCTCGTCGTAATCGTAGTGCAGGCACTCCTGGCAATTGCGGGCCATGGTCTTCCCCTCCTTTACAAGATCCGCTCATAGATGCCGTCCACATCCAGCCGCCGCGCCATGACCAGCTCCTCCAGTGCCCGTTCCGCCGCCACGGGCGCCGCCCAGCACAGGCCGCACCCGGCGCTGATGCTCCGGGGCACCGGAATCAGCCGCCCGGGAAGCCCCGCCTCCCGGCAGGCGGCCTCCATGGCCATGGCGCCGGTGGTGGTGCGGAAGGTGATGAGGCACCGCGCCTCCCTCATCCCCGCTCCTCCTCCGCAAGGCAGGCCACCGCCCTAATGGCCGCGTCCGTCTCCTCCTCGGTGTTGAAATACGACCAGGAGAAGCGGACGGCCCCCTGGTCCGTGGTGCCCAAGGCCCGGTGGAGCCGGGGCGCACAGTGGGCGCCGGGGCGGGTGGCGATGCCGAACCGCTCCGCCAGCTCGTCCGAGACCTCGCCGGAGTCCCGGTCCCCCAGGTTCAGCGTCACGATGGGGGCCCGCTCCGGCGCGGCAAAGTCGCCGTAGACCCGCACCCCGGGAAGGCGCCGCACCCCCTCGTAAAACCGCCGGGCGAGGGCGCTCTCCCGGACGCGGACGGCGTCCGCTCCGGTGCGCTCCAAAAAGTCCAGCGCCGCGCCCAGGCCGGCAAGGCCGTGGCCATTCAGGGTCCCGGCCTCCAGCCGGGTGGGATAGGCCTCCGGCTGGCGCTCCGAATAGCTCTGCACCCCGGTGCCGCCCACGGCGAAGGGCCGGATCTCCACTCCCCGTCCCACGCACAGTCCGCCGGTGCCATGGGGACCCAGCAGGCTCTTGTGGCCGGTGAAGCACACCGCGCTGATGCCCCAGCGCTCCATGTCGATGGGAAAGAGCCCCGCCGTCTGCGAGGCGTCCAGGATCCATAGCAGGCCGTGGCGCCGGACAAAGGTGCCGACGGCGGGAAGGTCCATTAGGTCCCCGGTGAGGTTGGAGGCGTGGGTACACACCACCGCCCGGGTGTTGGGCCGCAGCAGCCCCTCCAGCGCGCCACAGTCCAGCCGCCCGCTTCGGTCCGCCGGAAGGAAGGAAAGGCCCATCCCCCGCTCCCGCAGGCGGTACAGCGGCCGCAGGACGGAGTTGTGCTCCCAGTCCGTGGAGATGACGTGGTCCTCCGGCCCCAGAAGGCCGGAGATGGCGATGTTCAGCGCCAGGGTGGAGTTGGCCGTGAAGGCCACATGCTCCGGCCCCGGGCCGTGGAACAGGGCGCAGAGCTTCTCCCGCACGGAGTAGACGGTCCGGGCGGCGGAGAGGGCGCCGGCGTGGGCGCCCCGGCCGCTGTTTCCGAAGCCATCCATGGCCCGGACCACCGCCTCCGCCACCTCCGGCGGCTTGGGCCGGGTGGTGGCGGCATTGTCCAGATAGATCATGGCTTGAGGACCTTTCCGGCCCCGGCCAGGGTCTCCACGATGGCGTACATATTGGTAACGCCGCCCACCGCCAGCTTCTCCGTCAGGCCGTAGTGGTTGAGGCAGGTGCCGCAGGTCAGGATCCTGACCCCCCGGGCCTCCATGCCCCGCAGGTCCTCCAAGGAGGGGGACCCCTCCGTTGTCAGGCGGGCGCCGCCGTTATAGAAGAGGATGGTCTCCGGCAGCACCGGCAGCTGGCTGACGGCGAAGAGGAAGCCCTTCATCAGCGTCCGGCCCAGCTCGTCGCTGCCCCGGCCCATGATGTCGGTATCCACCGCCACCACAGTCGCGCCCCGGCCGTCCGGCGCACAGACGAGGGGCGGCTCCTCCTCCGGCGCTTCTCCCAGGAGCTGGGGGACCTCCACCGTCACCACGAAGGCCCCCTCTCCCCGCCGCTCCGTCCGGGCGGTGAGCCGGTGACCGGAGGCCATTCGCGTCAGGTTCTGCACGGCGGTCTCATTGTCCACATGGACCTCCAGCGTGCCCGGTTCCGTCATCTCCCGCAGGGCACGGGTGGCCTTGACCACCGGGATGGGGCAGGGCTCTCCCATGGCATTTACTACGATCGTTCCCATCGTCATTCCTCTTTTCTCCGCCGGGGCGGTCAATTTCACCTTGATTGTACCGCCGGCGGCGGCAGATGGCAAGGGGCTATTTTTCCGGGAGAACAGCCAAAATCCTGACGAAAAATCCTACGCATCTGCTGGGTCGGTCGTGCATTCCGCCTATTTTCTCCACCCTTTCTTGACGAATTCCACGAAAAACCGTACAATAAGGCAAACTCGGGCCACATGTCCCGCACGGAAAGAGGTCGCACCTATGAAAACGCCGTTTGTGACAAAGCAGCAGCTGGAGGCCATTGCCGCCCAGTATCCCACGCCGTTTCACATCTACGATGAAGCGGGCATCCGGGAAAACGCCCGCCGCCTGCGCGACGCCTTTTCCTGGAACCCCGGCTACCGGGAATATTTCGCGGTGAAGGCCACCCCCACCCCCGCCATCCTGCAAATTCTGAAGGAGGAGGGCTGCGGGTGCGACTGCTCATCCCTGACGGAGCTTTTGATGGCGGAGCGGTGCGGCGTCACCGGGGAGCAGATCATGTTCTCCTCCAACAACACCACCGCCGAGGAGTTTCAGCTGGCCAACCGGCTGGGCGCCCTCATCAATCTGGATGATCTGACGCTGGTGGACTTTCTGCGCCAGTCCCTGGGCACTGTGCCGGAGACGGTGTGCTGCCGATACAACCCCGGCGGCGTCTTCACCCTGGGAGAGACCCGGGAGGGCTTTCAGGTGATGGACAACCCCGGCGACGCCAAGTATGGCATGACCCGCCCCCAGATCGCGGAGGCCTTCCGCCGTCTTTCCGCCATGGGCGTCCGCCGCTTCGGCATCCACGCCTTCCTGGCCTCCAACACCCTCTCCAACGACTACTATCCCGCCCTGGCCCGCATCCTCTTCCAGCTGGCGGCAGAGCTGAAAGCGGAGACCGGCGTCCACATCTCCTTCGTCAACCTCTCCGGCGGTGTGGGCATCCCCTACCGGCCGGAGCAGACCGCAAACGACATCGCCGTCATCGGCGAGGGGGTGCGCCGGGCCTATGAGGAGATCCTGGTCCCCGCCGGCATGGGCGACGTCGCCATCTACACGGAGCTCGGCCGCTACATGCTGGCGCCCTACGGCCACCTTGTCACCCGGGCCACCCACGAAAAGCACATCTACAAGGAGTACATCGGGGTGGACGCCTGCGCCTGCAACCTGATGCGCCCGGCCATGTACGGCGCCTATCACCACATCACCGTCATGGGCAAGGAGGACGCCCCCTGCGACCACAAGTACGACGTGGTGGGGAGCCTGTGCGAAAACAACGACAAGTTCGCCGTGGACCGGATGCTGCCCAAGATCGACATGGGGGACCTGCTGGTCATCCACGATACCGGCGCCCACGGCTTTTCTATGGGGTACAACTATAACGGCAAGCTCCGCTCCGCCGAGCTCCTCCTGCAGGAGGACGGCTCCGTGCGGCTCATCCGCCGGGCGGAGACCGTGGAGGACTATTTCCGCACCCTGGTGTGGTGAGAAGTCCCTTTGCCCCAGCATCCATACGATCACTATAGA
>JAFUGI010000170.1 GCA_017469475.1 Oscillibacter sp.
GAAGAACGGAGCGTTGTGAACTCTCGCCAGAGGGCAAGGCCCGGCGGCGGGAGTAAGCAGAGCGCAGTTTCTTCCGAACTGGCGGAGATGGAGGGATTTGAACCCCCGCGCCGGCGGAACCGACCTACCGGATTTCGAATCCGGACCCTTCAACCACTTGGGTACATCTCCATATGCACTTTCCGGAAAGCTCCCCTCCCTGCGGCGTCTCTTGCGCCGCGCCGGACCGTCTCCCGATCGGGCCGACGGGGGAATCCCGGCGGGACACGCACCAGGCGCCCGCCGGTCCAGAGACATTATGCCACATTTCTCCCGCCGATGCAAGAGGAAAACGCAGGGCACCCCCACGCAAAAACGCAGGCCCCTCCCCCTGCGCAAGCCACCCCCGGCGCGACGCGCCGGGGGTGGTTCCTCTTTCGCTCAGTACCGTTTAGGACGCCGTCTTCTCAGAAGAACGCCTTCTGATAGGCCTCCACATCTGCGCGGGTGCCCATGAAGGGGCCCGGCGTCTCCATCTTCAAGGAAACCAGGGCCGTGGCGATCCCCAGGGCGGTGGGGATGTCCTGGGTCAGGCGCTCATTGATATAGCCTGCGAAGGTGGTGTCGCCCCGGCCGGTGCGGCCGGCCAGGCTGCGGGACTTGATGGGGCAGGTATAAATGTCCTTGCCGTCGTACACCAAGACCTCCGTATTGTGGGTGATGAGGATCTCCTTGGCGCCCCAGCTGTAGAGGATGCGGGCAGCCTCCGCCCGGTCATCGGTGCCGGTGAGGATCTCCGCCTCGGCGGCGTCGGTCTTGAGGAAGCGGACATAGGGCAGCATCTCCCGCTTGGCCTCCCAATCGTGGTACACCATGCCGCCGTTCTCCACCCAGCGCAGCATGCACTGCACGTCGATGGCCACCATGGCGTGCTGGGCGGCGAAGGGGATCATCTCATTGGGGATGTCGCCCCCCACCAGTCCCGCCAGGTGCCAGATCTTGGCGTCGATCTGGGGCACGTCGGTGGTCTGATAGGGCTCGATGACGCTGTCCACCGTGGAGGTGCGGCGCTCCCGGTCCGGGGTGTGGTACACGTTTTTCGTCACAAAGGAGGTCTTGCTGTGCACCGGGAACACGGTGACGTTGGCCGCGGGGGCAAAAGCCGCCACCATGTCCACCGCCTTGGTGTCCGCCTTGGGCAGGACCGCGATCTTGTGGCCCATGTTGGCGGCGGCAAAGCCGGAGTAGTAGACCGCGCCGCCGGTGGCCTTGACCACGGTGCCGTCGTAGTCCACATTGGTGTCCTGGGCGACCTCGCCGATAATAAGAGAGTCAAACCGCATGATGTGCTTCCCCTTTCTCTGAAATCCCATTCTTAGTTTGCCGCTTCCTCCGCCCGAATCTCCTCATCCGCGTCCACAAAGGACTGGAACGTGGGGCTCCAGAGGTGGTAATCCCGGCTTTCGATGATGGCCTTATACGCATAGGAATCCTGCACCCGCCGGGGCAGGATCAGCCCGGCACGGGCCTCGTCCCCCGCCTGATGGGTGTCGGACCCAGCGGTGCGGAAATACTCCGGATGGCGGCGGCACAGGGCCAGGGCCTTGTCGTTGTGGTTATCGTGGCGGGGGTTGCCGTTGATGATCTCCGCCCCGTGGACCGCAGTCTCCTGCACGGGGGCGCTCCCCTCCCGGAAAGGGTGGGCGTGGATGATGAGGATCTCGTTGTGGAACTTGTCATAAAACTCCTGGGCGCTCATGCAGCAGGCATAGGGATGGCTGCGGAGCCACTGCTCGTCGATGCCGTAGACCAGGTAATCGTTATCGTTTTCCGGAAAGCGGAACTCCGCCCCCAGGATCACGTCAAAACCAACCTCGTCGCCCCGCTTTTTGGAGGCGTGATACCCGGAGAGATAGTGGTCCATCACCGCATCCCAGTTGTGCATAGTGTCGATGCGGGAGAGATACTCCGGGTGCAGGTGGTCCGTGACCACCAGGCCGGTGAAGCCGTTTTTCACGTAGCGGTCCACCACCTCCGCCGCCGGAAGATGCCCGCATTTGCTGGTTTCCGCCGTGTGGGTGTGGGGATCATAAAGGTAGCCGTTCATGGGTATCAAGTCCTTTCCATATATCATCTCCCGTGCCGCTCGGAGCGGACGCGGGACAATCGCGGGGAGTCTTGCGATGGGCAGAACCGTACCGCCCGTCCGCAGGGGCGGACAGGGCGGCGTGGGTCCTTCCTGTTTTTTTACAGCGCCCGGCAGGTGCTGCGCTTGATGAGGGTGGGCAGCAGGATCTGATGGACATAGCCCTGGGTGCCGTTTTCGATCTTGTCCCGCAGCATGTCCACCGCCTGGATGGCCATGTTGCGCTTGGGCTGCTCGATGGTGGTCAGCTCCAGCCGGGGAAGGCTGGTGGCGCTGATATTGTCGAAGCCGATGAGGCTCAGCTGGTCAGGGATGGAGATGTGCATCTCGTCCGCCGCCTTCAAAAGGCCCAGGGCGTTGGAGTCCGTGGAGGCGAAAACGGCGGTATAGTCGATGGGGTGGGAGAAGAGCTCCTTGGCCATCTCATAGCCGTGGGCGATGGAGGAGCGGGAATACTCGCTGTTGTAAAACCGCTGCTTGAGGCCCAGCTCCTGGCAGGCCTTCATATACCCCTCCGCCCGCAGCTGGTGGGTGGTGGAGTGACGGCGCCCGAAGTAGAGAATATCCCGGTGGCCCAGATCATAGAGGTACTTGGTGCCGATATAGGTGCCGCGGCTGTTGTCCGCCGCCACGTAGCTCTGGGGCTGGTCCCGCAGGTTCTCACTGACGAACACCGTAGGCACCTGGTCCGTATAGGCCTTGATGTTCTCATAGGTCTTGGGGCTCTGGGGCACGATGAGGATGCCGTCCACCTGGCGGCCCAGCAGGATCTTCACCACAGTCTTCTCCTGCTTGAGGTCGGGGCCGGAGTTGCAGAGCATGATGTTGTACCCGTGGGCCCGGGCGCTCATCTCCGCGTAATAGGCCAGCTCCGACATGAACTGGTTGTCGATGGAGGGCACCACAAGACCGATCAGGTCCGTCTTCTTCATCACCATGGAGCGGGCCACATAATTGGTGGTATAGCCCATCTCGTCGCACAGCTTGATGATCCGCTCCCGGGTGTCGCTGCCGATCTGCGGACTGCCGGAAAGGGCCCGGGACACCGTGGCGTAGGAGACGCCGGCCGCTTTGGCAACATCTTTCAAGGTCACACTTTTCATAAAGGTCGTCCCCTCTTCCCCCTCAGGAGTCGCAAACGTTTCCACTTTTTTGCGTTCTGCCGCAGGGAAAAACCACTTTGGCAGTTTTCAAAAAAAGAATATAGTATTTTTTCGCAGATGTCAACCACATTCTGATTTTTTCTTACTTTTGGGCAGAAAAACGAAAAAACGCCCTCGGTTTTGGCATTTGGCATATTGACAACGGGTCATTTCTTCATTAAAATAAGGGCAGAGAGAATCGCAAACGTTTACACTCTGGCTTTTCTCCAGACCGGCCCCGTGTCTGTCCGGTCCGCGCAAACGCTCGGCAATCCCGTTTTGGCTCCGCAAGGGCGGCTCCCCACGGGGCCTCCCCAGATCAAGAAGGAGGATGACACCATGACCCCTGACATCACCACTATTTTCTTTGACGTAGGCAACACCCTTCGTATCGTGGTAAAGGACCAGGCCTTCATCGACCAGGCCGAACAGGGCCTGATGGACCTGATTCAGACCCGGGAGTCCCACGACGAGCTGTTCTCCAAGCTGGAGCAGCGCTGGCAGGCCTATCGCAAGCTCTCCAAGTCCTCTCTTCTGGACGTTTCGGAGGGTGAGCTGTGGACCCAGTACCTGCTGCCGGACTACGAGCCCAATCTGATCTTCGCCAACGCGCCCCGGCTGACCCGCCTCTGGCGCGATCATGACGGCCGCCGGGTGGCCCGGCCCGACGCGGTGGACACGTTGAAGGAGCTGTGCCGCCGGGGCTACACCTTGGGCATCATCGCCAACACCGTCACGGAGACGGAGATCCCCGACTGGATGGCGGCAGACGGCGTGGCCCAGTGCTTCAAGACCACCATCCTCTCCTCCAAGGTGCGCCTGCGCAAGCCGGACCCGGACATCTACCACCTGGCCTGCCGCTGCATCGGCTCCGCCGAGGCCAACTGCGCCTACGTGGGCGACAACCCGGTGCGGGACGTGGAGGGCACCCAGGCCGCGGGCTTCGGCATGATGATCCGCATCGACGAGCCGGATACCTTAAATATGGAGAAAGCCACGGGCAAGGAGTTTATCCCCGACCACGTCATCACCAAGCTGGGCGACCTGCTGGACATCTTCCCCGCCCGAAAGTGAGCGATGGCCGTGCAGAACATCGAAGCGCTGTTTTTTGACATCGGCAGCACCCTGCGGGTGACGGACAAAAACCCCGCCTTCCTGGCGGAGGGACGCCGGGCCCTGGCAGCCCTGGCCGGAAGCCGGGAGGACCCGGAGGTTTTTTACCGCCGGCTGAAGGAGCGGTACGACACCTACCGTGAGATCTCCAAGGTGGCGCTGCTGGACTATCCGGAGATCGAGTTCTGGCAGCAGATCATGCTGCCGGACGTGGACGGCGAATATGTGGCCGCCCGCGCCCAGGAGCTGACCACCCTCTGGCGGGACGGCACCAACGGAAAGCGCCTGACCCGGTTCGACACGGTGGAGACCGTGCAAGAGCTCCACTGCCGGGGCTACACCCTGGGCGTCATCGCCAACACCATCACCGAAGCGGAGATCACGGACTGGATGATCGAGGAGGGCATCTCCCACTGCTTCACCACCACCATCCTCTCCTCCAAGGTGCGCCTGCGCAAGCCGGACCCGGCCATCTATCACCTGGCCTGCCGCTGCTGCGGCATTCCGGAGGGGCGCTGCGCCTACATCGGCGACAATCCGGACCGGGATGTGGAGGGCACCCGGGCCGCAGGCTTCGGCCGCATGATCCTCATCGACGACCCCAAAAAGGGGCGGACGGAGCAGATGCGCCACAGCTGTGACGATCTCATCGAAAATCTGAGCGATCTGCTGTCCCTCTTCCCTCCCCGGCAGTGATCGCTTCCCCGGCCAGCGCCCCCGCGAGATCCGGGGCAGCCGGGCCGCCCCAGGGGGGCGGACGGCCCGCAAACCTTTGAGTTTGCCCCCATCTTTTGTGATCGGCCGCAAGCCACAACCTGTCAATTGCGTGACACGTTTCGCAATCGGCTGCCAAGCCACAACGGAAAGGAGAACCCTACCCATGGACAACAGCAAGCGTTTCAAAGCAGTCTTTTTTGACCTGGGCGGCACGCTGCGCATCGCCCTTCTGGACGAGCCCTACATGAAGCACGCCCGCCGCAAAATGGCGGAGATCGCCGGAACGGACCTCCCCTACGAGGAGTTCTACCAGCTGGTGGAGGACCGGTACGAGCCCTATCGCAAGTGGGCCCTGGGCGAAAACAAGGAGTCCGGCGACGAGGAGCTTTGGTGCAAGTGGCTCCTGCCGGACTATGACCAGGTCCGCATCCGCCAGGTGTGCCACGAGCTGAGCTTCCAGTACCGTCAGAGCAAGGGCCGCCGGGTGGTGGTGGACGGCGGCGTGGAGGTCATCCGGGGCCTGCACCAGCGGGGCTACAAGCTGGGCATCATCTCCAACCTCATTGGAGAGAACGAGGTGCCCGACTGGCTGGAGGAGGACGGACTGGACCAGTATTTCGACACGGTGATCCTCTCCTCCGTATGCCATTTGCGCAAGCCCGGCGCCGAGATCTACCGCATCGCCTGCGCGGACATGGGCGTTGCGCCGGAGGACTGCGTGTCCGTTGCCGACAACGTCAAGCGGGACATCACCGGCGCCAAGGAGGCCGGCATCGCCTGCAACATCATCTTCCGCTCCCCGGAGAAAAAGCACGCCGTGGAGTTTACCGACGCCAACCGCCCCGACGCGGTGATCGACGATTTCCGCCAGATCCTGGATCTGCTGCCGCCCCTGGACTGAACACGCAAATACGGCAAGGCCGTCCGGGCCGTTCCGGCGCGCCCTGCGTTTAGGAGGAAGCTCATGAATACCGACATTCGCTACATTTTCCTGGACCTGGGCGGGACCTTCCGCATCATCGACGAGGACCCCGCGTATCTGGCTGCCGCCCGGACCAAGATCGCCCAGCTGTGCGGCGTGGAGACCGACGACCCCGTTCACTGGTTCGACGAGGTCATCGAGAAGCGCTACGACCGCTACCGCGAGTGGGCGCTGAAGTTCATGTGCGAGGCGCCGGAGGAGGTCCTGTGGACCCGGTGGCTGGCCTATGACATGGACCGGGAGCGCATTTTGCAAAACGCGGCGGAGCTGACCTACCAGTACCGCCAGACCAAGGGCCGCCGCACGGTGGTCCCCGGCGGCGCCGACACGGTGAAGGAGCTGTGCGCCCGGGGCTATACTCTGGGCATCATCAGCGACCTTGTGGGAAAGCGGGAGGTGGACGAGTGGCTGGACGCCGACGGTCTGCGCCCTTACTTCAAAACCGTGCAGCAGTCCTCCATCACCTACATCCGCAAGCCCGGCCCCGCCATCTACTACTACGCCATGGAGGAGGTGGGCGCCCAGCCGGAGAATTGCTGCTATGTGGGCGACAACCTGAACCGGGACATCGTGGGTGCCAAGGCGGTGGCCTTCGGCATGACCGTCACCGTGCAGTACAACAAAAATAAGCCCCTCAAGCTCACCGAGGAGAACATGCCCGACGCCAAGGTGTATACCTTCCCCCAGCTGCTGGACATCTTCCCCGGACGCGGCCAGGTGGCTGTTGATAAGCTGATCCCGCCCACCGACGGGCAGTGACCCATCCCCTTCCCGAGGGGGGACACGGCGGGAACGGCTCCCTTCCATCGGCGCCCCGGTCCTCCGGGCGCGCCCAGTGCATATCGAACCAAGGAGGTATCAAACCATGTCTGATGTCAAGCGCGGCGGCGCCCAGCTGGCGGAAGCCGTGAAAAAAGCATACGCCCAGGGACTGGATGACTATCATCTGGAGCCCATGGTCCTGGTGGAGGACGGAAAGCCCGTTGGCAAGATCTCCGACGGGGACTCCGCCATCTTCTGCTGCCGCCGGGGCGAGCGGGAGATCGAGCTGACCGAGATGTTCACCGAGGACGACTTCACCCAGGCGGAGCGCCGCAAGCTCAACGACTTGGACTTCGTCATCATGACCATGTACCACGACAAGTTCAAGTCCCTGCCCATCGCCTTCGCGCCGGAGCACGTGAAGCGCCCCCTGGCCCAGGTGCTCTCCGAGGCCGGCAAGACCCAGTTCCACTGCTCTGAGTCCGAGAAGTTCGCCCATGTGACCTTCTTCTTCAACGGCGGCGAGAACAACCCCTTCCCCGGGGAGGATGACGTGTGCATCCCCTCCCCCAAGGGCATCGACTTTGACCAGCAGCCCATGCTGAGCCTGCCCAAGGTGGCGGACACCGTCATGGACGCCCTGGGCAAGTACGACTTCATCGTCACCAACTTCGCCAACGGCGACGTCATCGGCCACACCGCCAACACCGCCGCCAAGATCGAGGCCTGCGGCCATGTGAGTCACTATCTGGACGTAGTGGTCCACGACGCCCTGGCCAAGGGCTACGTGGTGGCCATCACCGCCGACCACGGCAACATCGAAAAGCTCTACACCCCCGCCGGCAAGCCCGACGTGGCCCACACCACCAACCTGGTGGCCTTCATCATGATGGACGGCGCCCACCCCGGCCCCATCCCCCTGCGGGACGGCACGCTGGGCGACGTGGCTCCCACGGTGCTGGACGTCATGGGCATCCCCCAGACGGCCGAGATGACCGGCCGCTCCCTGGTGGAAGGCCATGACTTCGGCAAGGACCGGAAGATGCTCCTCATCATCTGCGACGGCTGGGGTCTCGGCACCGGCGACGAGGGCGACGCCATCCACCTGGCGGACACCCCCTATTGGGACTCCCTTCTCGCGGAGCAGTCCTGGTCCAAGCTCCAGGCCTCCGGGGAGTATGTGGGGCTTGGCGGCGGCAAGGCCGGAAACTCCGAGGCCGGCCACTCCAACCTGGGCGCGGGCCGCTGCGTCATGCAGGACGACGTCCGGCTGGACGCCGCGGTGAAGGACGGCAGCTTCCAGAAAAATCCTGTCTTCCTCCAGGCCATCGAGCACGCCAAGAAGAACGGGACCGATCTGCACCTGCTCTCCTACCTGACCTACAAGTCCTCCCACGGCTGCATCGACTATCCCCTGTCCATCTGCGAGATGGCCCGGGACAACGACCTGGACCGGGTCTTCCTGCACATCATCTTCGACGGCCGCTCCACGGAGCCCGGCTCCGCCCCCGCCCTGCTGGCGGAGCTGGACGAAAAGCTGGACGCCATCGGCGTGGGCCGCATCGTGGACGGCGTGGGCCGGGGCGTGGCCCTGGACCGGGACAAGAACTACGGCAAGGTCAAGCGGGCCTACGACGCCATGGTGGACGGCGTGGGCGCCCAATACACCTGAGACCGCTCTCGATCCGGCGCGGAGGCATGACGCCTCCGCGCCGCTTCCGTCCTTCCTCCGGCGGCGGGGCCCCGCTTTTTGCCGCAGAGGGCCGCATTTGGCGTTTTTCTCCCTGTGAAAACGCAAACAATGGTTGACGAACGGGCAGGACTTGGTTAAAATAGTAAGCGTAAACATTTGTCCGGGAAGCTCCTGTACCTGTCCGCCTTCTCCTCTTGGGAAGTGCGGCAATTTATTGACAGTTTGGAAAACGATTACCCGGCCCGTTCCGGTATATTTTCTTTCAGTCGGACCATCGATTTTCCAGACAGCTCCCGGCAGCGGCGTTGATTTTGCGCTCCGCTCGGAACGCTGAATTAAATAAGGAAAGGAAGACTCCCATGAACGAAAAGAAAATCAAAGTTCTGGCGGCCGAGATCCGGCTGGAGACCCTGAAGGTCATCCACTCCCGCGGTTTCGGCCATGTGGGCGGCTCCATGGATCTGGCGGATCTGATGGCCGTTCTCTACGGCGAGGTGATGAAGTTCGATCCCAAGA
>JAFUGI010000171.1 GCA_017469475.1 Oscillibacter sp.
AGACTGATGGCGTTGCAGCAAAAAACGGCCGGGCCTGGCCCGGCGGAACGGAGGACACTATGGAGCAGGACAGGCAGTGGGCGCGCACCCATCCCAACGCCTTTATGGACTATAACCACATCCGCATCACGGAGACGGCCCGGGACCGGGCGGTGTGTGAGCTGGAGCTGGTGCCGGAGAGCCTGAACCCCTACGGCTACGCCCACGGCGGCGCCATCTTGACCATCATCGACGACGCGGCGGGCACCGCCGCCCACACAGACGGCCGGGCTTACGTGACCCAGAACAGCGCGGTGAACTTCCTGGGCAACCAGACCGCCGGCACCCTCCGGGGGGAGGCGGTGGTGCGCCACCGGGGCCGCAGCACCTGCCTCGTGGAGGTGACGGTCACCGGCGAGGGCGGGCGGACCGTCGCCTCGGGCTTTGTGACCTACTTCTGCGTGGACCAGACCGTGCGTCAGGAGCGGGAGGCTTCCCCCTCCTGACGCGCCGGCCCATACGCACGCGCCGCAAACAAAGGCGTTGACAAACCGCAAAAACGTGATATGATGGTTCGGTAAATGGAATCATTTGGCGCAGATCAGGACGAGTACCCCTTTGACCCCTGCCAAGAGAGCCGCCGGTACGGTGCGAGGCGGCGTGGGGCGATGGGCGAATATCCCCTGGGAGCCTCCCGCTGAACACGAAGGTCAGTAGGCGCGGACGTGTGACGGGCGTTACTCCGTCGGCCCGTGAAGGCGGGCTTGAGGGGCCGCCGCCCGCAAGGGGGACGGCAATCGGAGTGGTACCGCAGAGTGTGTGAGCACCCTGTCTCTGAGAGGAGACGGGGTGCTTTTTGCCGCTCCGGCGGCCGGCATCGGACCGGCGGACCTATACAAATCGGAATATCAAATGCAAATATCACCATCTGGAATCACAGGAGGCATACTATGGACTACAACAAGACCATCAACCTGCCGAAGACCGACTTCCCCATGCGGGCAGGTCTTCCCAAGCGGGAGCCGGAGCTGCTGGAGCGCTGGAAGAAGCTGGACGTGTACCACGAGCTTTTGAAGAAGAACGAGGGCAAGCCCCGCTTCTCCCTGCACGACGGGCCGCCCTTCTCCAACGGCGCGCTGCACATGGGCCACGCCCTGAACAAGTCCATCAAGGACATCATCGTTCGCTCCTACGCCATGCGGGGCCGCTACACCCCCTACATCCCCGGCTGGGACAACCACGGTATGCCCATCGAGTCCGCCATCATCAAGCAGAACAAGCTCAACCGCAAGGCCATGGCCGTGCCGGAGTTCCGCTCCGCCTGCCACGCCTTTGCCCAGCACTATGTGGACGTGCAGAGCGAGGGGTTCCAGCGCATGGGCGTCATCGGCGACTGGGAGCATCCCTACCTGACCATGAACCCCTCCTTCGAGGCGGAGGAGGTCAAGGTCTTCGGCGCCATGTACAAAAAGGGATACATCTATAAGGGTCTCAAGCCCGTGTACTGGTGCCCCCGGGACGAGACGGCCCTGGCCGAGGCGGAGATCGAGTATCAGGACGACCCCTGCACCACGGTGTACGTCAAGTTCCCCATGCACGACGATCTGGGCAAGCTCCCGGGGTACGACAAGAGCAAGCTCTTCTTCGTCATCTGGACCACCACCATCTGGACCCTGCCGGGGAACCTGGGCATCGCCCTCCATCCGGACGAGTCCTATGCCCTGGTGGGCGCGCCGGACGGCAAGGTTTATATCATGGCCGAGGCCCTGGTGGAAAAGGTCATGGGCGTGGGCGGCGTCCAGGACTACAAGATCCTGGAGACCCATCCCGGCGCCTTCTTTGAAAACATGCTGGCGGACCACCCCTTCCTGCCCAAGACGTCCCGGCTGCTGCTGGCGGACTATGTGACCATGGACTCCGGCACCGGCTGCGTCCACACCGCCCCCGGCTTCGGCGCCGACGACTATCAGACCTGCCGGCGCTACGGCATGGACATGGTGGTCCCCGTGGATGACCAGGGCCGCCACACCGACTACGCCGGAAAGTACGCCGGCCTCAAGACCGAGGAGTCCAACCCCATCATCCTCCAGGACATGAAGGAGAGCGGCGCCCTCTTCGCAAGCGAGGACATCGTCCACTCCTATCCCCACTGCTGGCGCTGCAAGGGGCCCATCATCTTCCGGGCCACCCCCCAGTGGTTCTGCTCCGTGGACGCCTTTAAGGACGAGGCCTGCGCCGCCTGCGACGATGTGCGCTGGGTGCCCGGCTGGGGCATCGACCGGATGAAGTCCATGATCCGGGAGCGCAGCGACTGGTGCATCTCCCGCCAGCGCAAGTGGGGTCTGCCCATCCCCGTGTTCTACTGCCCGGACTGCGGCAAGCCCATCTGCACCGACGAGACCATCGCCGCCGTCTCCGCCCTCTTTGAAAAGGAGGGCTCCAACGCCTGGTTCGAAAAGGACGCGGCGGACATCCTGCCCGCCGGCTTTACCTGCCCCCACTGCGGCAAGGCCGGTCCCTTCACCCAGGAGGAGGACACGCTGGACGGCTGGTTCGACTCCGGCTCTACCCACTTCGCCTCCATGAAGCGGGACCAGGGCTTCTGGCCCGCCACCATGTACCTGGAGGGGCTGGACCAGTACCGGGGCTGGTTCCAGTCCAGCCTGCTCACCGCCGTGGGCGCCTTCGGCAACGGCGCCCCCTTCCGGGAGTGCGTCACCCACGGCTGGACCGTGGACGGCGAGGGCAAGGCCATGCACAAGAGCCTTGGCAACGGCATGGACCCCTATGAGCTCTTCAACAAGTACGGCGCGGACCTGGTGCGCCTGTGGGCCGCCAGCGCCGATTACCACGCCGACGTGCGCTGCTCCGACGCCATTTTCAAGCAGCTGTCCCAGAACTATCTGAAGTTCCGCAACACCGCCCGGTACTGCCTGGGGAATCTGGACGGCTTCGACCCCGACCGCCTGACGCCGCCGGAGGAGATGGAGGCCCTGGACCGCTGGGCCCTGACCCGGCTGAACGCCCTGATGGAGCGGTGCGCCCGGGCTTACGATGACTATGAGTTCCTGGTCGTGACCCACGCCGTCAACGACTTCTGCGTGGTGGAGATGTCCAACTTCTACCTGGACATCATCAAGGACCGGCTCTACTGCGAGGAGCGGGATGGCGAAAAGCGCCGCAGCGCCCAGACGGCCCTGTTCCTGATCCTGGACACCGTCACCAAGCTCATGGCCCCCATCCTCTGCTTTACGGCGGACGAGATCTGGCTCTCCATGCCCCACCGCTCCGAGGATGACGGGCGCAACGTCCTCTTCAACGACATGAACGCCCCCTTCACGCAGTACGCTCTCAGCGAGGAGGAGATGCTCCGCTGGAGCACCCTCATCCAGCTGCGAAACGGCGTCAACGCCGCCCTGGAGTCTGCCCGGGCGGAGAAGAAGATCGGAAAGGCCTTGGAGGCCCGGGTGGTGCTGGTGACCGACGGGCCCGCGGCCGAAAGCACCCTGGCCCGGACGAAGGACGCCTTCGAGGATCAGTGGGCCGACCTCTTCATCGTCTCGGACGTGGCCGTGTCCGAAGACGCGGCCCTGTATGCCCAGGGGGCGGAGACCGGCCTTGCCGGCGTGCGCGTGACGGTGGAGAGCGCCCCGGGCGCCAAGTGCCAGCGCTGCTGGAAGCAGCTAACGAGCGTGGGCACCGTGGCGGACCATCCCACCCTCTGCGCCCGCTGCGCGGCAGTGGTGGCCCAGCTGCCGGAATTCTGAGCCCATGCACATGCCGCCCCGGAGGGATGCCTCCGGGGCGGTGCTTTGCAAATTGCTGACCTTATAAAAAAGATAAAAACTGGGTATTTTCATGGGGCCAGAACAGGCGTATCCTCAAGAGCATCCAGGTCCCGTCCCCACTTTGGCGGGACCGCAGTTCCGGGAGGGATCGTGATGAAACAGAAATGGCCTCTGGTGCGGATCGTCTTTGTGGCGGTGCTGGCGGCGGTGGTGTGCGTGGTGACCTTTTACCGCTTTCCCCTGCTGGGCTCCAAGGTCCACTTTGCCAACGCCATGTGCCTTTTGAGCGGCCTTTTGATGGGGCCCCTGGCCGGGGGTCTGGCGGCGGGCCTGGGCTCCGGACTGTACGACGCCCTTTTCGGCGGGTACGACTTCATCCAGTGCGCCATCACCTTCGTGTCCAAATTCGCCATGGCCTGGGTGTGCGGCAAGATCGCCTTCGCCGCCGACAAGAATGGGGAGAACCACGCCTGGAACATCGTGGCGAGCGTGGCGGGGGCGTGGACCTACGTGGCGCTGTACATGCTGAAGACCTACCTCTATCAGCGCTTTGTCTACGGCTATCCCGCCGACGCGGTGTGGGCCACGGTCCTCTCCAAGTTCCCCGCCTCGGCCATCAACGCCGTGGCGGCCATGGTGGCGGCGCCCATTTTGTAGACCGCCTTGCGCCCGGCCTTGAAGCGGGCTCACCTGCTGGAGCGGATGCGGGGCTGAGCGGGCGAAGAACGTGCGCGAAAAAGCGCCGGGAGGCTTATGCCTCCCGGCGCTGATTTCATTCCCCGTCCGGCGGCGGCGCCGGGTCCTCCCGCTCTCGGGCTTCCTCCTCCCGCATCCGCCGGTCGAACCACCGCCGGAAGCAGATCTGGAGCCCCAGCCCCGCGAAGATCAGGATCAGCGCCGCCGCGGTGGCCGGGGCGGCCCCGGGAAAAAGCAGCGGCGGCACCATCGCCAGGAGACTGGGGATCAGGGGCAGATAGAGCGCGACGGGGGCCAGAGCGCCGAACCGCGCCCGGAGGATGCGCCGGGATCGGGCGGAGCGCGCCCGGTACTCCGCATAGGCCTCCCGGGAAAAGGAGATGCGCAGTCCCTGAACGATGAGGTACACATACAGCGCGGCCCACAGACAGAACATCAGGTCATGCGCTTCGGCGGTGCAGACTGTCCACGCAAGAAGCCCTCCTCCGCCGAAAATGGTGATGAGCAGCGTTGGCCAACTCTGTACCTTCATGGCAGCACCTCCTTTGGCCTTTCAGTGTAGCATCGGGGGACCAACTGGGCAAGCACGCCCGGGGGGCGGCTTTGAAAAAGCCGTCCCCCGCCCGGGGAGGCGCGCTCCT
>JAFUGI010000172.1 GCA_017469475.1 Oscillibacter sp.
GCAAGGCCCTCGCCTGAGGGCCTCCGTTCCGGCGCCGCCCTCGGTGCGGAACGGCCGTATCCAATTTGAAACGATCAAGGAGGGACTTCTATGCGCACGCTGTTCAAGGGCGGCACCATCGTCTCCGCCGGCGGCGGCCGCCGGGCGGACCTGGCCGTGGAGGGCGAGAAGATCATCGCCGTGGGTCGTGGCCTGACCGGCGAATTCGACCGGATCATGGACGTGTCCGGCTGCCTGCTCTTTCCCGGCTTCATCGACGCCCACACCCACTTTGACCTGGATGTGGCGAACACCACCACCGCCGACGACTTTTTTACCGGCAGCCGGGCGGCCCTTCGGGGCGGCACCACCACCGTCATCGACTTCGCCTGCCCCAACAAGGGAGAGTCGCTGCACTACGGGCTGGACCTGTGGCACCAAAAGGCCGACGGCCGCACCTTCTGCGACTATGGCTTCCACATGACCATCGACGACTGGAACGAGAGCATCCGCGCCGAGCTTCCCGACATGTTCGCCCAGGGCATCTCCTCCTTCAAGATGTATCTCACCTATCCGGCCATGATGACCAGTGACAAGGAGATCTACTTTGCACTGAAGGATCTGCGCCGCCTGGGCGGCGTGTGCGGCTTCCACTGTGAGAATGCCGGCGTCATCGACGCCCTGATCGCCGAGCGCAAGGCGGCGGGCGAGCTGTCCCCCGCCAGCCATCCCCTCACCCGCCCCGCCTATCTGGAGGCGGAGGCTGTGAGCCGCCTGCTCCGCATCGCTCAGGCGGCGGCGTGCCCGGTCATCATTGTCCATCTGACCAATGAGGACGCCCTGGATGAGGTGGCCCGGGCCCGGAAGCGGGGCCAGAGCGTGTATGTGGAAACCTGCCCCCAGTATCTGCTGCTGGACGAGAGCGTCTATTTTCAGGAGGACTACTCCGCCGCTGCCCGCTACGTCTGTGCGCCGCCCATCCGGGATAAGAGCCAGCAGGACGTTCTCTGGCGGGGGCTGCGCCGGGGGACCATCCAGACCATCTCCACGGACCACTGCTCCTTTACCCTGGCCCAGAAGGACATGGGCCGGTCGGATTTCACCAAAATCCCCGGCGGCCTCCCCGGCGTGGAGACCCGGGGCGAGCTGATCTACTCCTTCGGCGTCGCCAAGCGGCGCATCAGCCTGGGGCGGATGTGCCTGGCCCTGGCGGAGAACCCCGCCAAGCTCTACGGTCTCTTCCCCCGCAAGGGGACCCTCCGCCCTGGCAGCGACGCGGACATCGTGGTCTACGACCCCGGCGCCAGCCACGTGATCCAGGCGTCGGACTGTGCGGCCAATGTGGACTACAACCCCTATGAGGGGTTCGTCACCGCCGGCGGCATCCGACAGGTGTGGCTGCGGGGCGCTCTGGCGGTGGAAAACGGAACCGTGCTGGATGAGGCACCCCGGGGGCAGTACCTGGCCCGGGGCAAGTGCTCCCTGTAAGAGCGGAGGCTTCCCCGCACGGCGCGGTCCCCCGAAGTCACAGATACAACTTGGAACCCCAGTCCGCCGGCCTTTCGACCGGCGGACTTTTCGATAGCGTCCCAATCACGACCGTCTCCCGCTCCGTCAAATCGATGGCAGTCCGGCGGTCATGCGTGGAAAAAGGCGAACGACTCTGTAAAGCCGTTCGCCTTTTCACATGTTGTGTTGCCGATGCTTACTTGGCGCTCAGAGCCTCGTCGATGGCCTTGGCCGCGGTCTTGCCGGCGCCCATGGCCAGGATGACGGTAGCCGCGCCGGTGACGGCGTCGCCGCCGGCATAGACATTCTCCCGGGAGGTGAGGCCGTCCTCGTTGACCACGATGCCGCCCTTCTTGTTGATCTCCAAGCCCTTGGTGGTGGACTTGATGAGGGGGTTGGGGCTGGTGCCCAGGGCCATGATGACGCAGTCCACGTCCAGCTCGAACTCGCTGCCGGGGACCTCGATGGGCCGGCGGCGGCCGGAGGCGTCGGGCTCGCCCAGCTCCATGCGGATGCAGCGGATCTTGCTGACGTTGTCGTTCTCGTCGGCCAGGATCTCCACCGGGTTATTGAGGGTCTTGAAGATGATGCCCTCCTCCTCGGCGTGCTCCACCTCTTCCTTACGGGCGGGGAGCTCCTCCATGCCGCGGCGGTAGACGATGTACACCTCCGCGCCCAGACGCTTGGCACAACGGGCGGCGTCCATGGCCACGTTGCCGCCGCCCACCACGGCCACCTTCTTGGGATGGATGATGGGGGTGTCGGAGCCCTCCTTGTACGCCTTCATCAGGTTGATGCGGGTGAGGAACTCGTTGGCGGAGAGGACGCCCTTATAGTTGACGCCGGGGATGCTCATAAACATGGGCAGTCCCGCGCCGGAGCCGATGAACACGGCCTCGAAGCCCTGCTCGGCCATCAACTCGTCGATGGTGATGGTACGGCCCACCACGGTGTCCGTGGAGATGGTGACGCCCAGGGCCTTCAGCCCGTCCACTTCCTTCTGGACGATGGACTTGGGCAGACGGAACTCAGGAATACCGTACACCAGCACGCCGCCGGCCAGGTGCAGCGCCTCAAAAACGGTGACCTCATATCCCTTGCGGGCCAGGTCGCCCGCACAGGTGAGGCCGGCAGGGCCGGAGCCCACCACCGCCACCCGGTGGCCGTTGGGAGCGGGCTTTTCCGCCGCGCCCTGGGCATGGGCGTTGTGCCAGTCGGCCACGAACCGCTCCAGCCGGCCGATACCCACGGGGTCGCCCTTCTTGCCCCGGACGCAGTACTTCTCGCACTGGCTCTCCTGGGGGCACACGCGACCGCACACCGCCGGCAGAGCGGAGGTGTTGGCGATGATCTGATAGGCCTCTTCAAAGTTGCCCTTGGCGACCTGGGCGATAAACTCGGGGATATGGACCATGACGGGGCAGCCAGACATGCAGGGCTTGGCCTTGCAGTTCAGGCACCGCTGCGCTTCGTCCAGCGCCTGGGCCTCCGTATAGCCCAGCGCCACCTCCTGAAAGTTCTTGTTGCGGACCTCAGGGTCCTGGGAGGGCATGGGATTCTTGGTCAAAGACATGTTTGCCATGATATTACGCCTCCTTCTTCAGGAGATTGCAGGTCTCCTCGTGCTTTTTCAGTTCCCAATCGCGGTACATCTGATTGCGCTTGACCGCCAGATCCCAGTCCACCTTATGGCCGTCGAAATCCGGGCCGTCCACACAGGCGAACTTCATCTCGCCGCCCACGCTCAACCGGCAGCCGCCGCACATGCCCGTGCCGTCGATCATGATGGGGCTCATGGAGACGGTGGTGGGGATGCCGTAGGGCTCCGTAGTCTTGGAGACGAACTTCATCATGATCATGGGGCCGATAGCGAAAACCTCGTCATACTGGTTGCCCGCGTCGATGAGCTCCTTCAGCGCGTCGGTGACCAGGCCCTTGCGGCCGTAGGAGCCGTCGTCCGTGCAGACCACCAGCTTGTCGCTGGCGGCGCGGAAATCGTCCTCCAAGATCACCAGGTCCTCGCTGCGGAAGCCGATGATGGCGTGAACCTCCGCGCCGTCATCATGGAACTTTTTCAGCACAGGATACGCGATGGCGCAGCCCACGCCGCCGCCCACCACGGCGACCTTCTTCTTGCCCTCGGTCTCGGTGGCCTTGCCCAGGGGGCCCACGAAGTCCTGGAGGCAGTCCCCCTCGTTCAGAGCCTTCAGCTTCTCCGTGGTGGCGCCCACCGTCTGCACGATGATGGTAACGGTGCCCTTCTCCGGGTCATAGGCGTTGATGGTGATGGGGATGCGCTCGCCGTTTTCATCCACCCGCAGGATGATGAACTGGCCCGGCTGGGCCTTCTTGGCGATCAGAGGCGCTTCGATCTCGTACAGGGTGACTGTGGGACGAAGTACCTCTTTTCTCACGATGCGATACATACTGTTCCTTCTTTCCCAAATAGTTTCTGTGCGGTTGCTGTGTAACTGCCATTGCCACATTGTTTATATTTTAACATACCAGGTATGGTACGTCAATCCCTTTTTCATAAGTCCCGCAAAAGTTTCGAAAGCTTGCGTAAAATCGGCCAGGCATCTGCCTAAAGCCGTTTGTGGGCGGCGTCCGCCCGCTCTTGCAGCGAGCCGAAAGCACCGCCCCTCCCCTACAGCCGCAGAAGGAGCGTGGCGGTCAGGTCCGCCAGCAGCAAAAGGACGACCGCCGCGGCCAGGCGCTCCCTCCCCCGCTCCGGCAGCGCCGCGGTGAAGCGCCGCAGCAGCGGATGGAGAACGAAGAGGATCAACACCCCGCCAAGTCCGAAGCGCAGGGAGGCCGACAGGGCGATGCGGCCCTGATAGTGGAAGCGATAGGTGGTATAGGACCAGGGCCAGGAGCCGGTGATCCACTCCAAAAGGTAGCTGGAGGCCAGCTCCAGCGCCGTTGCCAGCGCCGTGCAGCCCGCAAAGCTCACCGCCAGCCGCCGCCACAGCGGCCAGCGGCCATCGTGGGCCAGTCCGTAAAAGCACAATAGAAAGCCCAGTACGCCAAATCCGTAAATGGGACAGTAGGGGCCAAAGAGCACGCCCCGGTCGCTGTAGCCCCAGCGGTAAACCACCACCTCCAGCGTCACCTCATAGAGCCAGCCCATCACAGAATAGGCGAAAAACCAAAGGGCGGCGTGGGGCAGCCGCTGCCGCCAGCGATGCGTGTCAAGCCTGTGTTTCATCATGGGTCTCCTGTTTTGCGCGGGGGTCTTTGCCCCCACGCGCCAGCCGCCTCACAGGGCGGCGCGATAGGTCTCCGCCTCGTCCAGCAGTTCCCCTGCACTTTGGAGCAGGGCCTCCGTCACCCGGCTGCCGCCGGTAATGCGGGCCAGCTCCGCCTTGCGCGCCTCCCGGTCCAGTCGGACCACGCGGGTGTAGGTTCGTCCACCCCGCTCCCCCTTTTCCACGGAGAAGTGGGTATCCGCCATGGCGGCCAGCTGGGGCAGGTGGGTCACGCACAGCACTTGCTTGCGCCGGCTGACCTGGGCCAGCTTTTCCGCCACCCGCTGGGCCGCCCGGCCGGAGACGCCGGTGTCCACCTCGTCAAAGACCAGAGTGGCCACCTGCTCTTGCTCCGCCAGCACGTTTTTCAGCGCCAGCATGATCCGGGCAAGCTCGCCGCCGGAGGCGATCTTCGCAATGGGGCGCAGGTCCTCCCCTGCGTTGGCGGACATCAAAAAGCGGATCTCGTCGCACCCGTCGCTCGCCGGGGCCTTGGGGGCGAAGGCGATGGAAAAGCGGACCTTTCCCATGTCCAGCTCCCGCAGCTCCCGCTGGATGCGCTCCTCCAGCTCCCGGGCCGCCTTTTGCCGCGCCACCGTCAACTCCGCGCCGGCGGCACGGACCGCGGCGTCGGCCTTCTCCCTCTGCCGCTCCAAAAGGAGCAGCGTATCGTCCGCCGTCTCAATGGCGTCCAACTCGGCGCGGCACCGGTCCAGATAGGCAAGCATATCCTCCACCGTGGCGCCGTATTTCTTTTTCAGCCGGTAGAGCTGATCGGCCCGGCTCTCCGCCGCGTCCAGCTCCGCCGGGGAAAAGTCGAACTCCGCACGCTTGTCCCGAATGGTCTCGGCCAGGTCGTAGACCTCGCTGCGGGCCGCCTCCAGCCGGCGCCACAGCTCCGCAAGATCGTCTCCCAAGGTGCGGATGGCGGCCATGGCCTCCTCCGCCTCCCCCAGAGCGCTCACCGCGCCGGAGCGCTCCTCGTCCCCGCTGAGGCAGAACTCCGCGCCGGAGAGGGCGGAGAGATACTTCTCGCCGTTTCGCAGCAGGGCACGCCGCTGATTTAGCTCCTCCTCCTCACCGGGGACCAGCTCCGCCCGCTCCAGCTCGTCGATCTGAAAGCGGAGGCTGTCCAGCCGCCGGGCCTTCTCCGCCTCATCCATCTGCAGGGAACGGATCTTCTCCGTCAGGTCGGAGAGGGTGTCATACTCCCGGCGGTAGGCGGCCAGAGGCTCCTCTGTCCGGCCGAAGCGGTCCAGATAGGACTGATGCTGCTCCTCGTCCAAAAGCTGTTGGCCGTCGTGCTGGCCGTGGATGTTCACCAGCTCCGCGCCGATGCGCCGCAGCTGGCCCACCGTCACCGGCCGGCCGTTGACCCGGCAGACATTCTTCCCGTCCGCGGAGATCTCCCGCTGAAGGAGGAGCGTCCCGTCCTCCTCAGGCGCAAGGCCGTTTTCCGCCAGGCCCGGCAGCTCCGGCAAAACGCCGGAAAACTCCGCGCTGACGAAGGAGCGCTCCGCACCGGTGCGGATCAGCTCCCGGGAGGTCCGGCCCCCCAGCACCGCGCCCATCGCGTCGATGACGATGGACTTGCCGGCGCCGGTCTCGCCCGTGAGGGCGTTGAAGCCGCCGTGGAAGCGGATGTCCGCCTCCTCGATCACGGCGATATTCTCGATATGCAGCAGTTCCAGCATGGGACCCCTTCTTTCGGGCTTCTTCCGCTTCTGTCAGTCTCTGTATGGTGAAATCGCTTTACAGCATTTCCCGGATCTCGTCGCAGAACATGGCGGCGTTCTGGGCATCCTGCATCACGAGAAAGGCCGTGTCGTCCCCCGCCAGGGACCCCACCATGTAAGGAAGGTCCATGTTGTCCAGGGCGGAGCAGGCCGCGCTGGCAAGGCCCGGCATGGTCTTGAGGACCACGATGTTCTGGGCATAGTTGATGCTGGTGATGCTCTCCCGGAAGATGGTGCGCAGCTTTTCCGCGAAATTCAGCTTGGTGCGGTTGCCGGACACGGCGTACTTGTAAACCCCCTGGCCCACCGGCTCCTTGATGAGGTGCATCTGCTTGATGTCCCGGGAGATGGTGGCCTGCGTGCTGGAGATGCCCCGCTCCCGCAGGCGCAGCAGCAGCTGCTCCTGGGTTTCGATGTTCTCTTGAGAGATGATCTCCAGGATCATGGATTGACGGTCATTTTTCATTGTTCAGCCCTCCCGGCAGCATTTTTTGGGCAAAGATCTCGCAGAAGCTCTTCTCCGTCAGCCGCACCAGCTCCGTCACGTACTTGCTGCGCCGGACCACCACCTTGTCGTCGGCATGGATGGAAAAGGCCCGGCTCTCGTCCACAAAGAGGTAGACCGGCTTGCGGCCGTTCCGCTCCAGGGACACGGTGAGCGTGTGCTCCGGAGAGAGCACATAGGAGGAAAAGCGCATGTTGTGGGTGCAGATGGGGCACACCACCATGGTCTGGGCCACCGGCTCCACCACCGGACCACCGGCGGAGAGAGAATACGCCGTGGAGCCGGTGGGCGTGGAGACGATGACGCCGTCCCCGGCGATGTCCGCCAGGTGGCGCCCGTCGGAAAAGATCTTCAGGTGGATGACGTGGGAGATGGGGCCCTCCCGGATGACGGCGTCGTTGAGACCCAGATTGTTGTAGATCTGCTTGCCGTCCCGGTAGACCGCCACGTCCAGCATCATGCGCTTTTCGGTCTTGAACTCCCATCCCCGCAGCTTTTTCAGGGCGGAGAGCTCCCCCGCCTCCAGCTCCGCGATAAAGCCCAGACCCCCCATGTTGATGCCCAGCACCGGCGTGTGGTTCAGGGCCGCCAGCTTGGCCAGGTGCAAAATGGTACCGTCCCCGCCGAAGGTCACCAGCAGGTCCGCGTCCCGGATCTCCTGGGGCAGGGGCCGGAGCTCATAGCCGGCGAAGGAGGATTCCTTGGGCTCCCGAAAAGGAGAGCACACCACCGTTTGAAAGCCCATGTCCCTCAGGATCTGGTCGGCGGCACGGGTGGCCGTCATGCCCAGGTCCCGGTTGGGGTTCGGGCAGAGGATGATCTTTTTCGGATTCATGGCTGCCGCTCCTCTCCGCGCTCGCGCAGCGCCTGGTGAGATGCCTCCACCAGCGCTGTCAGGTCCCAGTCTCCGGCGCTGTCGCCGCCGCAGGACAGGTACCCCAGATATTCGATGTTCCCCTCTGGTCCCCGGATGGGAGACCAGGTCAGTCCCCGCACGGCAAAGCCGGACTCCGCCGCGTAGACAAGAAACTGCTCCAAAACCTCCCGGTGGACGGCGGCGTCCCGGACGACGCCCTTCTTCCCCACCTTCTCCCGGCCGGCCTCAAACTGGGGCTTCACCAGGCAGACCGCCTCGCCGCTCTCCTTCAAAAGAGCCCGCAGCGGCGGCAGGATCAGCTTCAGGGAGATGAAGCTCACATCCACGGAGGCAAAGTCCAGCGCCTCCGGGATCTGCTCCCGGCTCAGGTACCGGGCGTTGGTCCGCTCCAGACAGACCACCCGCTCGTCGCTTCGCAGCTTCCAGGCAAGCTGCCCGTAGCCCACGTCCACGGCGTAGACCTTGTCCGCGCCGTTTTGCAGCATACAGTCCGTAAAGCCGCCGGTGGAGGCGCCGATGTCAGCGCACACGGCGCCCTTCAGTGAGATGGGAAAGGACGCCATGGCCTTTTCCAGCTTCAGCCCGCCCCGGCTCACGTAGCGCAGCGGATTTCCCCGCACCTCGATGACCGCGTCCGGCGCCACGGCGGCGCCGGGCTTGTCGGACCGCTGACCGTTTACATAGACAAGGCCGCTCATGATGGTGGCCTGGGCCTTTTGGCGACTCTCCATCAGTCCCCGCTCCACCAGGGCAACATCCAGCCGCTGCTTCATATCTGTGCCTCCTGTATCGCCCGGGCCACGCCTTCCGCGTCCAGCCCGAAGCGGTGCTCCAACTGGGAAATGCTCCCCTCCCGGGCAAAGGTCTTGCCCAGATTGCGCAGGATCAGGCGCTCCGGCGCCTGGCCGTGGGCGGCCAGAATGGCCGCCAGCCGCTGGCCCACGCAGCCCGCGCCAAAGGAATCCTCCAGCACCAGCAGCGTCCGCCGCCCGCCAAGGGCCCGGCACACCGCCTCATCCTCCAGGGGGGAGATGCGGTTGAGCTTCCAGATCTCCGCGTCGATGCCCCGGGCGGAGAGGAGCTCCGCCGCCGCCAGGGCGTTGTTGATGAGGACGCCGAAGCTCACCAGCGTCACATCCTTCCCCGGGCGCAGGCACACCAGATCCCCTTCGGAAGTATCGTCCCGGAACGCGCCCTCCCCGCCCCGGGGGTAGCGGATGGCCGCCGGGCCCGGCACCTGAAAGAGGGCCTTTCGCAGCATGGAGCGCATCTCCGCGAAGCTGGCCGGGCACAGCACCGTGAAGCCCGGGATCTCCGAGAGGAAGAGGGCGTCAAAGCAGCCGTGGTGGGTGGCCCCGTCGGCCCCCACCAGACCTGCCCGGTCCACGCCCAGCACCACATGGAGCCCCTCCAGCGCAACGTCGTGGATGAGCATATCATAGCCTCGCTGCAGGAAGGTGGAGTACACGGCGAAGACCGGGATCATCCCCTGGCTCGCAAGGCCCGCCGCCATGGAGACCCCGTGCCCCTCCGCGATGGCCACGTCGAAAAACCGCTCCGGGTACGCCTGGGCAAAGGGGCCGAGGCCCGTGCCGTCCGCCATGGCGGCGGTGATGGCGCACACCCGCCCGTCCTCTCCGGCGCACTCCGTCAGGGTGCGGCCGAACACGGCGGAAAAGCTCTCGCCCCCGGGCTTGGGCAGCCCCGTCTCCGGGTCGAAAGGCCCGACGCCGTGGAACCGGTCCGGGTTCCGCTCGGCATAGGGGTAGCCCTTCCCCTTCACGGTCTTGACATGCAGCAGCACCGGGCCGTTCAGCTCCCTGGCCCACTGGAGCACGTCGCAAAGACGGGTCAGGTCATGGCCGTCCACCGGGCCGAGATAGGTAAAGCCCATGTCCTCAAAGAGGGTGCTGCCCGGGAGCAGCGCCTTTTTCAGGGCCGTTTTCATCCGGTGGTTGAACCGGTAGACCGGGCTTTTCGCAGGCTCCTTCCCGAAAAGGCCCCGATACCACTTTTTGAAGTGATAGTAGGCCGGGCGGGAGCGCAGATAATTGAGATGCCGGGACATGCCCCCCACGTTCTGGTTGATGGACATGCCGTTGTCGTTGAGAATGACGATCAAGGGCTCGCCGGAGGCGCCGGCGTTGTTCATGCCCTCGTAGGCAAGGCCGCCGGTGAGGGCCCCGTCCCCGATGAGGGCCAGCACGTGATAGTCCTTCTTTTGCAGCGTTCTGGCCCGGGCCATGCCCAGAGCCACGGATACGGAGTTGGAGGCGTGCCCCGCGATGAAGGCATCGTGCACGCTCTCGCAGGGCTTGGGAAAGCCGGAGAGTCCCTCGAACTGGCGAAGGGTGGAAAAGAGCTCCTGCCGCCCGGTGAGGGCCTTGTGGACATAGCACTGGTGCCCCACGTCGAAAACCAGCCGGTCCTGGGCGGTGTCAAAGACCCGGTGGATGGCCACCGTCAGCTCCACGGCCCCCAGGTTGGAGGCCAGATGTCCCCCGGTGCGGGAGAGGCGGTCCACCAAAAATTCCCGCAGCTCCTGACAGAGCAAGGGCAGCTGCTCCTTGTCCAGCGCCTTGACGTCGGAGGGGGAATGGATCGTTTCCAAGATCATACCATGATCTCCTTAATGCTGTTGATACGGCGCATCCGGCGCCCGCCGCCGGCGGGGCCGGACCGCGAAGGAGGTCCCGTTTCGCAGGGTGAAGCGGGCCTATCCCCGGTGGAACAGGTGCAAAAACCGCCCCACCCAGTGGACCACCCGAGTGGCCTCCCGAATGGCAAAGGTCTTAGAGAGGGCCTTGCCTCCGATGGTCAACCCGGAAATCAGCGCGGTGACTGCCACGCCGATGAAAATCGTCCCCGTGTGCAGCGCCGCCTGGAGCTGAGACACGATGACCGCGGCGGTGACGCCGCTGACGATGCCGCAGATGTCCCCCACCACATCGTTGCAGATGCTGGAGACATGGCTGGCGTTTTTCAGCAGGGCCAGCGCCTCCTTGGCGCCCTTTTCCTTGTGGGCGGCCATGGAGTGGAGGGGCCGGGGGTCCGCCGCGGTGACGGCCATGCCAATGACGTCGAACACGATGCCAAGCACGATGAAGATCACCAAAATCACCGACGCCAAGATCACCCCCGCTCCCGAGAGCAGGGACTGGGAGGCCAGGCTCAGCGCGCCGGACAGCGTCACCGCGATCAAAAACACCGTGGCCGCCCAGCGGTAGGGGGAGGCACTCCTTTTTTGCTCCTGTTTTTTCAAATCGATCCTCCGAAGAAGAGAAAAGGTAAAGTTTGCTAAGCCGGCGGCAGCGGGACAGGTAAATCTTACGGCTTAGGTACGGGCTGGCTTTCCCCACGGCGCACCTCTCGTTGCCGATGGAGGCGGTTCCCCGTTCGGCGCCGCGGCGCGGTGTTGCCAGCCGCGCTGCCCGATTGCCACTTAGTCCGCACTGCAATCCCTGTTCCGCCCGGAATGACAGCCTAGGTGATTTCCACTGCAGTCTGTCCGCTTCTTTAGCCTCTTTTGCAGACCGGGTTTCAAGGAGCGATCGCCCCGCCGCTCTGGCCAGAGCTGCGGCGCGTAGTTCCCCTATCCACCCACTCCACGCAAGGCAGGCTACATCTGCACACAGCGTTACGGCCCCGCAGGACCGATGCACCGCATTGCAGGTTCATCATCTGCTTCGTACACAGGCCGGAAATACCACGATGGGAGTACGTCTGCGCACAAGAACAGGTCTCCACGAAAACAGGGTCGGGATAACCATGCCATTGGAAAGCGCCCTGAGTCCGCAAGCGTGCACGGCACGCTTCCCCCCAGCACCCACCCGAAACTGGGCGTATCAAGCAGGCACCAGAGGTTTCATCGGTGTGCCCTTCAGAGGATTTTTAGGCCCTCCCTCGGAAACGGCAGATCTGACTAGAATACTGCGCCGCCGCTTAGCAAGCCACAGTATAGCATAGTTTTTGGGAATATACAACTCTTCCCGAAAAATATTCACAGTCAGTCAACATATTCCGTATATGCATTGCCCGAAAAAAGGACAGGGCCCGCCGGGGCGGACCCTGTCCTGCTTTTTGTGCAAACCCGCATTTATGCTGTAAAAAAACCTTTTTGAAGACGCCTCCCGCCCTGTGCGGACGCCAGCGCTCACTTCATGCGGTCCGCCAGGCTCCGGGCCATGGCGGCGAGGAAGCCGTCGGTATCAAAGGCGGCCACGGCGGAGACAGCCCGGTCCGTGCATGCGCGGACCAGGGCGCCGCAGCCCTCCAATCCCAGCAGGTCCACGAAGGTGACCTTTCCCTCCTCCCGGTCGGAGCCGATGGGTTTTCCGAACTCCCCGGCGTCGCCGATCACGTCCAGCATATCGTCCCGGATCTGGAAGGCCAGGCCCAGCTGATAGCCGTACTCCTCCGCCGCGGCGCGGAAAGTCATGTCCGCCCCGGCGGCGGCGGCCCCCAGCTGACAGCACCCGGCGATCATGGCCCCGGTCTTGAGGCGGTGGACCTCCTCCACCTCCTCCCGGGTATGAGGGGCATGGAGCGTGTCCAGCACCTGGCCGGCCACCATGCCGTCCGCCCCGGCGGCCCGGGCCAGGATCAGGGCGCAGTCCGCCCGGGCCCGGTCCGACAGGTCCGGCGCCGTCAAGATCAGGCGGAAGGCCTCCGGCTGAAGGGCGTCTCCCGCCAGAACAGCCATGGTCTCGCCGTAGACCTTGTGGTTGGTGGGCTTGCCCCGGCGCAGATCGTCATCGTCCATGCAGGGTAGGTCATCGTGGATCAGGGAGTAGGTGTGCACCAGCTCCAGCGCGCAGCCCACCGGCAGGGCCGTGTGCCAGTCCGCCAGGCCCGCAAGGCGGGCAAATTCCAGTGTCAGCACCGGGCGGATGCGCTTGCCGCCGGAGAGCAGACTGTAGCGCATGGCGTCGTACAGGTCCCGCCAGTGGGGCGACTGGCAGAACTGCCCCGCCAAAAAAGTCTCCACCGCCTGGCGATAGGTCTCATACCTCTCTTGAAAAGTCATGTCCTCAGCCCTCCTCATCTGTGAAGGGGGTCTCCACCGGCGCGCCGTCGGGCCCCTTCATCAGCTTGACCACCTGCTGCTCCGCCTGGTCCAGCTGCTTGGAGCAGGCGGCGATCAGCTTGGTACCCTCCTCAAACAGGGCCAGGGAGTCCGCCAGCGGCGCGTCTCCCCGCTCCAACGCCGCCACGATGGCCTCCAGCCGGGCGATGCTCTCCTCAAAGGTCGCTTTTTTCGTACTCATCGGTTCTCTCCCTCCTGCCGCACGGCGCGGCGGTCTCGTCCTCCGGCGCCCGTGGGAGCCGGGTCGTTTGCATCGATCCTTTCAACTGCCGCGGTAAAGCCGCCCTCCCCCAGACGGACGGAGACACGCTCCCCCGGCGTCACATCCCGGAAGCTTTTCAAAATGGTCCCGTCCGGTCCCTGGGCCACGGCGTAGCCACGGCCCAACACCTTCAGGGGGCTCATAGCGTCCAGCGCGGCGGCCAAGGCGGAAAACCGCTCTCTCCGCCGGGCCAGCATGGTGCCGCCCAGGTCCCCCAGCCGCTGCTGCACGTGGACCAGCTCCATCCGCTTATCCTGCACGTAGGCCATCTGGTCCGTTAGCACCCGCTTGGCGGCAAGCTCCGCCAGGCGCTTGCGCAGGCTCTCCAGCCGGGCAGACTCGCACTGCTCCATCCGCTCTCCGGCGCCACGGAGCCAGCGCAGCAGCTCCCCCCGGTCCGGCACGGCGATCTCCGCCGCGTTGGAGGGGGTGGAAGCCCGGGCGTCCGCTACGAAGTCCGCAATGGTCACATCCGGCTCGTGGCCCACCGCCGAGATCACCGGCAGCTCCGAATCGTAAATGGCCCGGGCCACCCGCTCGTCGTTGAAGGCCCACAGGTCCTCCATGGACCCGCCGCCCCGGCCGGTGATGATGAGGTCCCCCACCCGCCAGCGGTTGGCGTAGCGGATGGCGCCCACGATCTCCGGCGGGGCCTCCGCCCCTTGGACCCGGACTGGAAGCAAGATCACCTTGGCGATGGGGTAGCGCCGCCGCAGAATGCGGATCATGTCGTGGACCGCTGCCCCGGCGGAGGAGGTGATGATGGCGATCTTCTCCGGATAGGGCGGCAGGGGCTTTTTGTGGGCGGGATCGAACAGCCCCTCCGCGTGGAGCCTGGCCTTGAGCTGCTCATAGGCCACCGCCAGATCCCCCACCCCCTCCGGGATGAGGGCGTCACAGTAGAGCTGGTAGGCCCCGTCCCGGGGGAAGACGGTGATGCGGCCGGAGGCCACCACCTTCATGCCGTTTTCCGGCCGGAAGCGGAGCCTGCCCGCCTGGCCCCGGAACATGACGCACCGCAGAGCCCCCTCCGCGTCCTTCAAGGTGAAGTAATGATGGCCGGAGGGATAGATCTTATAGTTGGACAGCTCCCCCCGCACGGAGATGGACTGGAGCATGGGCTCCCCGTCCAGCAGGAGCTTGACCAGGCGGTTCACCTCGGAAACGCCGAAAATATGCTGTTCCACGGGATCTCTCCCCTCCTGCAAAATTGTGCCGCCTCCGGGCGGCGAACGCACGGGCGGCGAGCCGCCCCTTCAAAAAGCGGCCAGCGGCTCCCACCGCTGACCGCGTTCCCGTTTATTCTCCCAGCTCCTGGCGCACGAAGCTGCCCAAAATGCCGTTGATGAACTTCACCGTCTCCGGCGTCTCATACCGCTTGGCGATCTCCACCGCCTCGTTGATGGCGGCGCCGTTGGGGATGTCCTGCATGTAGAGGATCTCGTACATGGCCACCCGCATGATGGCGGAGGCCACCAGAGGGATGCGGGCAAAGCTCCAGCCCCGGGCGTATTTTGCGATGTACCCGTCCAGCTCCGCCGCGTGGGCGTCCACGCCGGTCACCAGGCGGCGGATATAGTCCGCCTGCTTGGCGTTGGGCGCCTCCTGATAGAGGGGGTCCTCCCCGGAAAGGGCGGCGAAGCTCTCCGCCGTCAGCCGCTGGTCCAGCAGGTCCTCCACCTGTTTATCCGTAAAGCTCAGCTCATAGGAAAGGTGAACGGCAATCTCCCGTGCGGTATTCCGTGTCATATGGCAATTCGTCCTTTTCTCTCTCGTTTGGGCGCACTCACGCCAGCTTCACACCGCCCACGTGGATGTTGACGGCCTCCACCGGGCAGCCGGTCATGGCCTCCACCGCGGCTGAGACGGCCTTCTGGGCGTTCTCCGCCACCTCCGGGATGGGCTGACCGTATTCCACGGTCAGGTAGAGGTCCAGCACCAGGGCGCTGCCGGTCATATCGATCTTCACACCCCGAACGCCCTTCTGGGCGTTTTTCTTGTTGGTCACCAGGTCCGTCACGCTGCCGCCCATACCGGTCATCATGCCGGCCACGCCGGCCACCTCCCGGACAGCGCCCACGGCGATGGCGGCGATGACCTCCTCGGCGATGTTGATGCTGCCGTTCTCCTCCGGAAGGGTCATATATTCCTTGCTTTCAGCCATGATCGATTCTCCTTCACATTGGTTCCGTGGGGATGGGCGCGCCGAAAAGAGGGAACCTCTTCCCCGGGCGCCGCAGGTCCGGGCCGCATCCCCCGTCCCCCGGGCGCAGGATGCATCCCGTGTGCCGCCGTTTTTGCGCGGAGACAGCGGAATCGGATGCGGCCGCTATGCGGATATTCTACCATAGCCCCCGGAAAATTACAACCCGGCAGGGCGAAAAAGTATCCGGGAGTTTTCCGCTCCGGCGGGCCTCACCCGTCCCGGCGGCGCAGCAACAGCAACACCCCGCCCAGAAAGATGGCAAAGTCCGCCAGGTTGTACACGTACCGCTTCAGGCGCCAGGGCGCCCGGGGAAACTGCACATAGTCCAGCACCCGGCGGTGGCGCAGCCGCTCATAGAGATTGCTGGCGCCGCCGCCCAGGATCAGCCCCGCGCCCACCGGCCCCTCCTTGCGGAGGAACCAGAACAGCACCAGCACCAGGGCGGATACCGCCGACAGTACGCCGCCCCGCAAAGGAAGGCCGAAGGCGGCGCCGCTGTTCCACAGGGTCCGCAGCCGGATGCGGCCGCCGGCATATTCCCGCTCCGTCTGCCGTCGCCGAAGCCAGGCCCGCCGGGCCGCAACGCAGGCGCCGAAGGTCAGTCCCATCACCAAAGCCGTAAGCACGCGCTCACTCTCCTTTCCCGCCGTCCAGCGCCCGCTCCATGGCGGAGCGCACCGCGCCGGTCTTCACCTTTTGATTGTTCCGCGCCAGAGCCGCGGCGATCTGGCCCTGGACCTGCTCCACCTCCTCATGGAAGGCGGAAGCCGAGACGCGCAGCGCCCCGTGACCCAGGATGATGAGCTGCTCCGGCCCGTCGGAGGTGGCCACCCGCACCCGGTTTCCCTTTCCCAGCTCATAGGTGGCCCGCTCGATGTAGGCGTCCGCCGTCTCCGCCTCCTTGGTATAGACCACCCGGATGTTGTGGTACTGCTCCACGGCGCCGGGGTTCCCCTTGACCTTATAGGCGTCAAACACCGCGATGAGGCGGCACTTGCGGTAGCCCTGATAGTTGCAGAGGAGGTCGCACAGGCTCTTGCGGGCGGCGTCCAGACTCTCCCGGGCGATGGCCTTCAGCTCCTCCCAGGCGAAGATGATGTTGTATCCGTCCACCAGCAGGTATTCCGGCTCGTCCCGCACTGAGGCCACCCTCACCTGCTCGGGGAGGGCGGCGGGCCGCCGGGCCTCCCGCACCTGCGCAAAGCTCCTGCGCTTGACGGGACCGTAGGTCCGCTCGAAAATGGCCTGGAGCTCCTGCTCCTCCGCCGCCGCTGCGGCATAGGAGGGGCGGCGCCGGACAGGCGTCTCCTCCTTTTCCCGCCGGGGGCGGAGAACGCTTTCCACATGGGCGCGGTCCGCCACCTCGTTCCAGGGGACCGGGTGCCCCGCCCCATGGGAGCAGAACACGGAGTCCGCCGGGTTCTCCACATCCCGCTCCGGGTCGTAGCCCACGGCGGCAATGACGGCCTCTGCGTCGGCGCAGGGGCGAAAGCCCGCCGTCCGGCAGGAGAGGCGACCCCGGCCCCGGGTGTAGACCGCCACCTCCCCGCCGTAGTCCCGCAGGGCGGATACCGGCGCAAACCCAGCGAGGACCGCCTCCTCCCCCACGGTCTCGGGGGGCTGGACCTCCCCGCTCATCCGCTGGAGGTCGCTCATGGCCCGGCCCACCTGGTCGGCGGGCACCTCCAGGCGAAATTCGTACCAGGGCTCCAGCAAAATGCTCTCCGCCTGCATCAGCCCCTGGCGCACCGCCCGGTAGGCGGCCTCCCGAAAGTCGCCGCCCTCGGTGTGCTTCACGTGGGCCCGGCCCGCCGCCAGGGTGAGCTTAATATCCGTGATGGGCGAGCCGGTGAGAACGCCCAGATGCTCCTTTTCCGCCAGGTGAGTCAGGATCAGCCGCTGCCAGTGGCCCTCCAGCTGATCCTCCGGGCAGGCGGAGGCGATGACCACGCCGCTGCCCCGGGGCAGGGGCTCCAGCAGCACGTGGACCTCCGCATAGTGGCGCAGGGGCTCAAAGTGGCCAATGCCCTCCACTGTGGCGGCGATGGTCTCCCGATAGACGATGCTGCCGGGGCCGAAGTCCGCCGTGAGGCCGAACCGCTCCCGCAGCTGCCGGCGCAGGATCTCCAGCTGCACCTCCCCCATCGACCGGATATGGATCTTACGCAGGGGCTCGCTCCACACCACGTGGAGCTGGGGGTCCTCCTCCTCCAACTGGCGCAGGCACTGCAGGGCCGTGTGGGGGTCCGTTCCCTCCTCCAGCAGCACCTGGCAGGTCAATACCGGCTCCAGCACCGGCCCGGCCCAGTCCCCCTCAAAACCCAGACCCTGACCGGCCCGGGCACTTTTCAGTCCCGTCACCGCAACGACGGAGCCGGCGGGGGCCGTGTCCACCGTGCGGGACCTTGCGCCGGAGTACAGGCGGAGCTGGTCCGCCTTTTCCTCCCAAACCCGCTCCTCACCAAGGCCCGGGCGGCGGTTGGTCAAAAGCGCCTTTGCCCGCAGGACGCCGCCGGTGATCTTCATCCAGGTGAGACGGGCGCCCTGGCTGTCCCGGGTGATCTTGAAGATGCGGGCGCCGAACTCCGCCGGCCGCTCCGGCACAGGTGCCCAGCGCGCAAGGCCCGCCAAAAAGTCCTCCACTCCCTGAAGCCGCAGCGCCGCGCCGAAGAAGCAGGGGAAGAGCTTACGCCCGGCGATCAGGGCCCGCAGGTCCGCATCCTCCACGGTGCCACGCTCCAAATACCGCTCCAGCACCGCCTCGTCGCACATGGCGGCAGCCTCCTGCAGCGCCGCCTCCGGTGCGCCGAAGTCCACGCAGCCGCCATGCAGCCGGCGCTGGAGCTGGGCCATGAGGGCGGCGCGGTCCGCGCCGGGCAGGTCCATTTTGTTGATGAAGAGAAACACCGGCACGCCGTACCGTTCCAGCAGCTTCCACAGCGTCAGGGTGTGGCCCTGGACGCCGTCCGTTCCGCTGATGACCAAAATGGCGCAGTCCAGCACCCGGAGAGTGCGCTCCGTCTCCGCCGAAAAATCCACATGGCCGGGCGTATCCAGAAGGGTCAGCTCCAGATCTCCCAGAGACAGCACCGCCTGCTTGGAGAAAATGGTGATGCCCCGTTCCCGCTCCATCTGGTCCGTGTCCAAAAACGCGTCCCGGTGGTCCACCCGCCCCAGGGTGCGGATGGCGCCGCCGGTATAGAGCATCGCCTCGGAAAGGGTGGTCTTGCCCGCGTCCACGTGGGCGAGGACGCCCACGCAAAGGCGGCGCTTCTCCTGTGCCTCCGCCATCTCTGTCACCTCCGTAAGCGGCCTGCACCGCGTGATTTTGCGTTGGATCTATACTGTACCGTCTCCGACGGCACGGCAGGAAATGCTAAGCGCACCGCCTCGAAGAAACGGTATGTGCGATATAATGACCGCTTTGCGGTCATTATAGCATGGCCTCGGCGGTTCGTCGATACCCATTTGCGGCTGGCAGACATTGCGGGGAGGAAGCGGGAAAATTGACAGGCATCCGGAAAGGGGCTAAAATGGGCAAAAACGCCCCGCCTGGCGGGGCCGGAACGGGAGAGATGACCATGACTTCGATTCGGGACGCGCTGGACCCGGAGCTGCTGGAAGCCTATGACCGGGCAGAGGGCTTCGCCCTGGAGGATCTGCCCCGCCTGCGCACCCTCCTCCATGCCCAGGAGGCTGAGGCTCTCCGGCCGGACCCGGACGTCCAGTTCCGGGACCTGACGATCCCAGGCCCTGCGGACCACCCGGAGCTGCTGGTGCGCCTGTTCACCCCCGCCCGGCGGGGAGACGGCGCCCTGCCCGTGGTGGTGTTCTTCCACGGCGGCGGCTTCCTCTTCGGCACCCGTTTCCGCCACCAGGACCTGTGCTGCCGGTATGCAAAGCATGTGGGGTGCGCGGTGATCTCCGTGGAATACCGGCTGGCCCCGGAGCACAAGGCTCCCGCCCAGGCGGAGGACGGCTATGCCGCCCTGTGCTGGGCGGCGGAGCACGGCGGTGACCTGGGCCTGGACCCCGGGCGCATCGTGGTGGCGGGCGTCAGCGCCGGAGGGAATCTGGCGGCGGCCGTTGTGCTGCTGGCCCGGGACCGGGGCGGCCCCCGGATCGCGCTGCAAATGCCCCTGAGTGCAGAGCTGGACCACACCATGTCCACCCCCTCCGCCCGAGAGATCACAGACCCCAAGGTCTGGAGCTATGGCTACAGTCAGGTCTCCTGGCGGGCCCTCCTGCCGGAGGGGCAGAGCGTCACCGGCTATATGTCCCCCGCCGCGGCGGAGGAGCTGCGGGGCCTTCCTCCCCTTTTCGCCTATGTGGGCGGTCTGGACCCCTTCCGGGACGAGAATGTGAACTACTGGGAGCGGCTGCGCCGCGCCGGTGTTTTTGTAGAGGCCCGGGTGTATCCCGGCTGTTTCCACTGCTTTGAGCTCAAGGCGCCGGAGGCCGCCTGCGCCCGAGATGCCTACGACGCGTCCTACCGGGCGCTGCGCCGGGCCTTCGGCCTGGGAGCGTAGGCGATCAAGCGGACTTCAGGTGTCCAGGCAAGGCGGCTCCCGGCGGAAAGGCGCCTTTTGGCGCCCTCCCGATTGCCGCTCCTTTTGCCCTGCCATGTGTTCCTTCCTCGTTGCTCGCATCATCGCTTTGCTCTTTTTGCGCTCTTTTTCCCGCGATGTTCTTTTCCGATCAACGCCCAAACCGACAAACAGCCCGGCGGACCTTTTTCAAGGGTCCGCCGGGCCGCTGTATGTCCGATCGCGCTGTCTCACTGGGGTATGGGCTTTCCCAGCCGCTTGTACATGGTCTTTTTCACCGCCCGAAGGATGTTCTCATACCCGGTGCAGCGGCACAGGTGGCCGGAGAGGAGCTTTCGCAGCTCGTCGTCCGTGTACTCCTTCCCGCTCTCCAGAATCTCCACCGCCGACATGATGAACCCCGGCGTGCAGAAGCCGCACTGGATGGCGGTCTCGTCGATGAAGGCCTGCTGGATATCGCTCAGCTCCCCGTTGGGGCCCAGCAGCCCCTCCAGTGTGCGGATGTGCTTGCCCTCCGCCCAGACGGCGAGATAGATACAGGAGTTGAAGGCCTCCCCGTCGATGAGAACGTTGCAGGCGCCGCACTCGCCCACCTCGCACCCCTTCTTCACTGAGGTCAGCCGGTAGTCGTTTCGCAGCATGTCCGTCAGGCTCGCCCGCACGTCCACTACCTTTTCCACGTCTTTTCCGTTGATGTTGCAGCGCACCAGCTTGTATTGATTGCTCATTGCAGCGCACCTCCCGCCTTTCGGATGGATTTGATCAGGCAGCGCCTGGCCATCTCCACGGCGATGTGCTGGCGGAAGGCCTTGCTGGCCCGCCAGGAATCCCGGGGGTTGATGTCCTCCAGCACGGCCCGGGAGAAGGTCTCGGCCAACTCCTCCGTGGGGCGATGGCCGTTGGCCGCCGCCTCCGCGCTGGGGCAGCGCATGGGCACGGGACCGGCCACGCCGTAGGCGATGCGGCAGCGCTCGATGATAGTCTTGTCCGGGCTCAGACGCACGTTGACGCTGCACCCCAGGGTGGCGATCTCCATGGCGTTGCGCATACCGTATTTGATGTAGTGACCGAAGGTCCGCTCGTAGCTTGCCTTGGGGATGAGGATGGCGGTCTGGATCTCCCCCTCCTCCACCCGGAGGTCCACCTTGCCGGCCCGGAGGTAAAAGTCATGGATGGGCAGGCGGCGCACGCCGTTTTTCCCCGTCAGCTCCACGATGGCCTCCCAGGCGTGGAGGGTGGAGGCAGAGTCCGCGGAGGTGACGCCGTTGCAGGTGTTGCCGCCGATGGTGCCGATGTTGCGGATCTGGGGAGAGCCCACCTGGTCCACTGCCTCCCCCAGCACGTTGCAGCGCTCCTGGATGAGGGCGTCCCGGGTGATGTGGGAGAAGCTGGTGAGAGAGCCGATGCGAAGATTCTCCTCCTCATCCAGCGTCACGCCCCGCAGCGCGTCGATGCCGTAGATGGAGATGAGCTCCGCGCCGGCGCGCTTCCCCTCCCGCATCTGGACCAGCACGTCGGACCCGCCGGCAATGATCTGGGCCGTGGGATGCTCCAGCCGCAGGGCGATGGCGTGCTCCACGCTCTCCGCCTCGTACAGCGCTTTCATATCATACATGGCTTACTCCTCCTTCCCTTCCTGCCACTCGTCCCGGATGAGGCCCGCTTTGGTGAACTCCGCGAAGAGCACGTGGGGGTTGATGGGATTGCGGTCGATGGCAACGCCGGTGGCGTTGAGGATGGCGTTTCGGATGGCGGGTGCGCCGGAGCAGGCCGGCGGCTCCCCCAGGGCCTTGGTGCCGAAGGGCGACGTGGGCTCCGCGTTCTCCACGAACTCCGCCTCCAGGCGGGGGTGGTCCATGAAGGTGGAGAGCTTGTAGTCCAAAAGGTTGTTGTTCAGGGGCTTTCCGGTCTTCTCGTCAAAGAGCAGCTGCTCGCTCAGGCCGTATCCGATGGCCATGGACATGCCGCCGTGGACCTGGGCCTCCGCCAGGGCGGGGTTGATGAGGCTGCCGCAGTCATGGACGTTGACGACCTTTTTCAGCGTCACCTTGCAAAGGGGGATGTCCACCTCCACCTCGGCGAAGGTGCAGCCGAAGGAATAGGCGTTGTTGCGGATGGTATAGGTGGATTCCGCCGTGATGTGCTCGGAGTGGACCGGATTATACTGGGCGGTCATGGCAAGCTCCGAAAGGCTCATAAGCACCTGCCCATCCCCTTTGCGGATGATGTTCCCGTCCGCAATGTCCATGTTATGCACCGCCTGGCGGGTGACTTCGCAGGCGTATTTGAGGATCTTTTCCTTCAAAAGCTCCGCCGTCTGCCGGATGGAAAAGCCGGCAACGTAGGTCTGGCGGGAGGCGTAGGCCCCCAGACCCGTGGGCGTGATGTCCGTATCCTGGCAGGAGACCACATGCACGTCCCGATAGCTCCTCAGCCCCACGGCCTCCGCCGTCATCTGGGCATAGGCCGTGTCGGCCCCCTGGCCGATCTCCGTCTCGCCGCACTGCATGGTCACCGTGCCGTCCAGATTCAGCAGCATCCGGTTGGAGGAGGTCTCCAGGGAAATGGGGTACACCGCCGTGTTGTACCAGAAGGTGGCAAGGCCAATGCCCCGGCGGACGGGACCGGTGTCGGCGGCGAACTCCGCCCGCTTGCGCGCATAGTCGATGAAGGCCGCGCCCTTGTCCATGCACTGGTTGTAGGTGTCGAAATAGTTGGTGTTGCCGGAAAAGGCGTCGTGATACCCCACGGGCATGATGTTTTTGCGGCGGAACTCCATGGGGTCCATGCCCACGGCCCGGGCGCAGTCGTCGATATTGGACTCGTCCGCAAAGGAGGCCTGGGGCATCCCATAGCCCCGCATGGCCCCGGCGGCAGGCCGGTTGGTGAACACCGTCCAGGCGTCGCACTCCATGTTGGGGCAGGGATAATGCTGGGGGAAGGAGCCCATGGCCTTGGCCACGATGGAATGGCCGTGGGAGGCGTAGGCCCCCTGGTTGGAATAGCACTCCACCTTCCGGGCGGCGAAGGTGCCGTCCGGCCGGAGCCAGGAGACGATGTGGAAGCGGATGGCGTGGCGCACGCGGTTGGAGACGAAGGTCTCCTCCCGGGCGCAGTCGATGCGCACGCACCGGCCGCCCACCTGGGTGGTGCACCAGGCGCAAAGGGGCTCATACAGCGCGTCCTGCTTGTTGCCAAAGCCCCCGCCGATGTAGGGCTTGATGATCTGGATGTCCCCCCAGGGGCGGCCCAGGGCCTGGCCCACCACCCGGCGGATGATATGGGGAATCTGGGTGGAGGCCACCACCACCACGCGGCCGTTCTCCTCATAGGCAAAGCAGCCGTGGTTTTCGATGTGGCAGTGCTGCACCGTGGGGGTGTCGTACCACCCCTCCACCTTGATGAGCCCCTCCTCCTGAATGGCGGCAGCATAGTCGCCCTTGCGCATGTCCGTGTGCTTGAGGATGTTGCGGGGGAAGCGCTCATGGAGCTGGGGCGCCCCCTCCTCCATGGCCTTCTGGGCGTCCAGCACAAAGGGCAGGTCCTCGTACTCCACCGTCAGCGCCCGGACGCCCCGCATGGCGGCCACCTCGTTCTCCGCGATGACCACAGCGACATCGTCCCCCCAGTAGCGCACATGGCGGTTGAGCAGGTGTCGGTCCGCCACGTCCTGATGGCCCGGGTCCATGGACCAGGGGTGGCCCGCCGTGGGAAAGGGGGTGTCCGGCACGTCGAAGCAGGTCAGCACCTTCACGACGCCCGGGATGGCTGATGCCGCGGCAGTGTCGATGGACTTAACCATGGCGTGGGCCCGCTCCGCGTGCTTGATGCGCACGTACAGCGCGTCCGACGGGACCCTGTCCTCGTAGTATTTGGTGCGGCCGGCGGCCTTGTCGAAGCCGTCCACCCTGGTCACGCTTTTGCCGACATGTTTGCTCATGGGGCTCGCCCTCCTTCAAAAAGGCTGTACTCTCGGTTGACGAAACGCGGGAAAACTGGGTATACTGACGAACATGAGGTGATGGCGCATGGAAGAGAAGAAACTGGGGTGCGTGGTCATGGCCGCGGGCAATGCCCGGCGGTTCGGGGAAAACAAGCTGGCGGCCCGGCTGGACGGCCGAAGCCTGATCCAGCGGGCGCTGGAGGCCGTACCGCCGGGGGTGTTCTCCGTGGTGGCCGTGGTGACCCAATACCCGGAAATTGAGGAACTTGCAAAGGAATATGACTTTACACCGATCCGCAACGATTGGCCGGACCTTGGCGCAAGCTGCACGGTGGTGCTGGGCCTTGAGGCGACCGCCCAGTGTGACGGCACGCTGTTTTTGGTGGCGGATCAGCCGCTGCTGCGGCGAGAGCGCGTCGCCCAGCTTGCGGAGCTGTGGCGCCGTCAGCCGGAGAAGATCGCGGCCCTGGGCCATGGGGGCGTGCGGGGCAACCCCTGCCTCTTCCCCGCCCGGTTCTATCCGGAGCTCCTCGCCCTCACCGGTGACCGGGGGGGCAGCGCCGTCATCCGCCGCCATGAGGAGGACCTCATCCTGCTGGAGGCGCCGGAGGAAGAGCTTGCGGACGTGGATACGCCCCAGGCGCTCAGGCGCCTCCGCCAGGAGGGGCAAGAGCCCTGACGGTCGTCACTTCCGGGTGTAGGGCGTATTCTCCAGGGGCAGACTGGTGCGGAAATGACCGTCGTAGCGATAGTAGGCGTCGGCAATGGCGGGAGCCGTGGGGATGGAGGTGATCTCCCCGATGCCGATGGCGCCGCAGGCCACGTTCAGCCCCGCCTTCTCCACCACGATGGGGGTGATCTCCGGGATCTGGTTGGATCGGAAGAGGCCCAGGGTACCGTACTTGGCGGTGGGCTTGCAGCGGTCCAGGGGGTAGCGCTCCGTCAGGGCAAAGCCCATGGACATGACCACGCCGCCTTCGATCTGCCCCTCCACGGACAGGGGGTTCACCGCCTTGCCCACGTCATGGGCGGCCACGATCCGCTCCATCCGCCCCTCCTCGTTCAGGATGCAGATCTGGGTGGCATAGCCGTAGGCGATGTGGCTGACGGGGTTGGGCACCGGTGCGCCCAGCGGGTCGGTCTTGCCCAGGTACTCTCCGTAAAACTCCTGAGACTCCAACTCTGTTAAGGGTTTTTCCTTTAATGCCTCCGCAAGGTCCTGACAGGCCCGGCGGCAGGCCTCGCCGGTGAAGAGGGTCTGGCGGGAGCCGGAGGTAGTGCCGGAATCGGGGGCAAAATAGGTGTTGGACCGCTCGTATACGATGTCCCCGGGAGCAAGCCCCGTCTGGTCGCAGACCATCTGGGTGAGCACGGTGCCAAGACCCTGGCCGATGCAGGAGGCGCCGGCGAAGATGTGGACCTTGCCCCCCTCCACTACCAACCGCACCCGGCCGGTATCCGGGATGCCCACGCCCACGCCGGCATTTTTCATGGCGCAGGCCAGCCCCACGTATTTGGCGCTGTCGTAATAGGGCTTCACCGCCTCCAGCGTCTCCACCAGGCCCGTGGACTCGTCCACAATCTGGCCGTTGGGCAGCTCCTGCCCCGGGCGGATGGCGTTGCGGTAGCGGATCTCCCAGGGGGAAATGCCCACGATGTCCGCCATTTGGTTGAGCAGGCTCTCGATGCAAAAGCAGGTCTGGGTCACGCCGAAGCCCCGAAAGGCCCCGGCCGGGGGATTGTTGGTATAGTAGGCCCAGCCGTCGATCTCGAAATTCTGATAGTTATAGGGTCCCGCAGCGTGGGTGCAGGCCCGCTCCAGCACCGGCCCGCCAAGAGAGGCGTAGGCCCCGGTGTCGGCGATGACCTCGGCGGCCACGCCCTGGATGATGCCGTTTTCATCGCAGCCCAGGGAGAATTCCATCTCCATGGGGTGGCGCTTGGGGTGGATCAAAATGCTCTCCGCCCGGGTGAGCTTCACCTTCACGGGCCGCTTGGTGAGATAAGCGATGAGGGCGGCGTGGTGCTGGACGGTCACATCCTCCTTGCCGCCAAAGCCGCCGCCCACCAGGCAGTTGCGCACCTTCACCAGCTCCGCCGGAAGGCCCAGCATCCCCATGGTCTCGTGCTGGGTGTCATAGGCTCCCTGGTCTGTGGAGAGGATCATGACCCCCTCCCCGTCCGGATAGGCCACGGCGCACTCCGGCTCCAGGAAGGCGTGCTCCGTCCAGGGGGTGGAAAAGCGCTGGGTCAGCACATGGCGGCTCTTGGCAATGGCCTCCGCCGGGTTGCCCCGTTGAATGTGCTTATGGGCCAGGAGGTTCCCCTCGGCGTGGACCAAAGGCGCGTCCGGCAGCATGGCCTCCCGGGGGGAGGACACCATGGGAAGCTCCTCATAGTCCACCCGGATGAGCGCCTTGGCCTGAGCCAGGATGTCCGGCGTTTCGGCCGCCACCAGGCAGATGGCGTCGCCCAGGTAGTGGGTGATGCCGCCCACGGGGATCATGGTGTCCCAGTCCTTTTTCAGGTGGCCCACCTTGTTGCTGCCGGGCACATCCGCGGCGGTGAAGACCCCCACCACGCCGGGCAGCGCCGCAGCCTCCTCCGTGTGGATGGCCAGGACCCGCGCCCGGGGATAGGCGCTGCGGACGGCGGAGCCGTAGATCATGCCGTCCAGATAGATGTCGTCCGGGTAGATGCCGGTGCCGGTGACCTTTTCCGCAACATCGATGCGGGGCACCCGGCTGCCCAGACGCCAGTCCTCCGTCTCCTCCGGCAGAGCGCCGGCGCGGAAGATCTCCGCCGCCAGCAAAATGGCGTCGATGATCTTCACATACCCGGTGCAGCGGCAGATGTTGTTGCGAATGGCAAAGGCCGCCTCCTCCCGGGTGGGGACGGGATTTTGGTCCAGCAGGCCCTTGGCGCTCATCACCATGCCGGGGATGCAAAAGCCGCACTGGACGGCGCCGGCATGGCCGAAGGCATAGGTGTAGACCTGCTTTTCCCACCCTGTCAGCCCCTCCACCGTGACGATGGACTTCCCCTCCAGCTTGTCGGTCTGGGGGACACAGGCCTTGGTGGGCTTACCGTCGATGAGGACCGTGCAGGTGCCGCAGGCACCCTCGCTGCATCCGTCCTTCACCCCGGTCAGATGCAGGGTGTCCCGCAGGAAACGGATCAGCTTCTGATTCTTTTCAACCGTCACGGTCCGGCCGTTTACCGTAAAAACCGCCATGTTGAAACCTCCTTCGCTGCCGTGCCCAACCCTGGTCCCACGGTCTGAATGGATCGTTTTGTGGAAAGGTCAACCTTTCCTTTGTCTATTATACATGAAATGTACCGCCTTAGCAACGGTACATTTTACATCTTCGTTATTCTATTTGTCCTATAACGGCGGCAGCTGCCAGCCCACGGCCAGCGCGCCGGAGCGGACCGACACCGCCGCCTCCGGCGCGACGATGTGATTGCTGACGCCCAGGGGGAACTCCGCCGTCAGCACGGCGTCCGCCAGGGGATACTGAAGGCCCGTCTCCGTGACGCCCTCCGCCCGGTCCCCCAGGCAGAAGGCGGAGAGCAAGCCCCACTCCACCGTCCGCGCAACGGTCAAAGTCTCGTTTTCGATGACCGTCCAGACGAAGTCGTTGTCGTACAGGTAGCCCCGGGCGCCCCGGCGGCGGAGATACAGCAGGCTCTGGAGGTTCGCCAGGGTGTGGTCCAGTCGTTTTCCACCGGTCCCGCCGTACAGGTAGATCTCTTTACAGCCCTTGTCCAGCGCGGTTTTGATGGCCAGCATGGTGTCCGTGTCGTCCTTCTCCACCGGGACACGCTCCACATGAGCAAAATCGGTGGGCTGGTCCATGGAGTCAAAGTCCCCCAGCAGCAGGTCCGGCACGATGCCAAGCGCCCGGCAGGTCCGATACCCGGCGTCGGCGGCGATGACGAAATCGCCCGCCTCCGGACGGCGGCGCAGGCCGTAAAAGGTGCCGGCAGCGAAGATGAAACAGCGGTCCATGGATGCTCACTCCTTGGGCGAGGTCGGATATGGGGCGGCGGGATGCCGCCCTTCCAAGGTTTTCCTCAGTATAGCACAGTGGGCGGGAAAGCACAATCCCCTCTACGGCGGCAAAACAGCTTTGGTTGCGCCATGGTTGGTGGCGCAACCGGGCGGAGCATGGTATCCTGACGCCATCCAGACAAAGGAGGTCGATCCATATGGCCAGAACTCTTCCCGTTTTCATCGTCGCGCTGATCCTCTACGCCGCCGCTCTGGCCGGCATTGTGTACCTGTTCATCCTGCTGGTCCGGGTGCTGCGGGCCTACCTGCGCTCCCAGCAGGTCCGCCGGGAGCAGGCGGACGTCACCCGCTCCCTGGACCAGGTGCTCAGGCAGCACCGCGCTGATTGCCACATGACCCAGGAGTTCGTGGCGGAGGCCCTGGGCGTCAGCCGGCAGGCCGTCTCCAAATGGGAGAGCGGCGCCTCGGACCCCAGCACCTCCAACCTGCTGGCCCTGGCCAAGTTGTTCCAGGTCCCGGCGGAGGAGCTGCTGCGCCAGGCCCGGCAGTAACGGCTGCGGAGCCCTGCCGACGCCATGCTGGCCGGAAGCCGCCGCGAGCGGCACAGGAGCGGTCCCATCATGCGAGAGGGGCCGGTCGCTTGTGCGGCCGGCCCCCTCTCCTCATTGGATGTGCTCCTCGCAGAAGTCATCCACCACCCGGAAGCCCATCTCCCCCGGCGCGGCCACAGGAAATTTTGCCACGCCCGTAGGGTCGAAGGCCGGGCACAGCCGCTTTTCCGGCTCCAGCCGGAGGGCCGGCGTCTTTTCCCGCCGGTCCACGAGCCCTTTCTCCATGCGATCACCCCGGCCGTAGTCTGTCCCGGCCGGCGCGCTCCATTCCCGGAACGATCTTCCGGCGGACGGCGGGACTGTGCATGGCACCTGAGTCCTGGCTCTTTGGATACGAGAAGTTTACATAATCAACCAGATTTTGCGGACATGATGAGCCATGCGGCATCTCTGA
>JAFUGI010000173.1 GCA_017469475.1 Oscillibacter sp.
ACAACCGGGAGCTGTTTTTGAGCTGCGTGGAGCAGTATACCGGCCAGCAGTACCGGTACCAATGACCGGCGGGCAGGCGGCCCGCCCCACAGAAGAAGAAAAAGGGGTCCCATCCGGAAGCGCTGCCGGATGGGGCCTTTGGTTTTCTGCTTTGCCGCTCACTTTTTCAGCGGCAGGGTGAAGAGGAAGCGGGTGGACACTTCGTCGCTCTCCGCCTTCAAGGCGCCCTTGTGCTCCCGGGCGATGGTGTCCGCGATGCTCAGGCCCAGGCCGAAGCCGGACTGCTCTCCCCGGGAGGTATCCGCCCGGTAGAACCGCTCAAAGAGGCGGGAGAGCTTTTCCGGCGGGATGGGCTCCCCGGGATTGGAGACGGTCAGCCGGGCCTGGCGGTCCGTGGTCTCCAGCGTCAGGGAGATGACGCCGCCCTCGGCGCCGTATTTGATGGCGTTGTCCAGCAGGACGGACACCAGCTGGCGCAGCTTCCCCTCGTCCCCCAGGACGGTGACGTTTTCCGCGATGTCGTATTCCAGGGGCTTGCCCGCCTCAAAGGCCACCGGCTCGAAGGAGAGGGTGCAGTCCACCGCCACCTCGGAGAGGTTCACCTCCCCCATGACGGGGGCGGCGGTCATGTTGTCCGCCCGGGCCAATGTCAGCATCTCCTCCACCAGCGCCTTCATCCGCCGGGATTCGGAGCGGATGTTGTCCGTCCACCGGGCGGGCTTTTCCGAAAGGCCCGCCCCCTCCAAAAGCTCCGCGTTGGAGAGGATCACCGTCAGGGGCGTTTTCAGCTCGTGAGACGCGTCGGAGAGGAACTGGCGCTGCTGGCGCCAGGCTTTTTCCACCGGGGCCGTGGCCCAGAAGGAGAGGAGCACGGACACCCCCAGCAGGGGAAGCAGAGAGAGCAGGGCGATGGAGAGGTAGGAGACCACCATCTGCCGCAGCGTCGCCGCCTCCATGGACATGTCCACAAAGGCGATGCGGGTGTAAAAGCCCTGGTCCTGGCGGAGGTAGCGCAGTCCGTACTGCTCCAGCGTGCCCTCCCGCTCACTGCGGCCCAGGCAGTCGGTCAAAATGGCGCTCAGGGCCTCCGTATCCTCCAGGTCCGAATAGGTACCGCCGGTGACGTAGGCGGTCTGGCCGAAGAGGTCCACCGTGAAGTAGGGCAGCTCCACCTGCCCGCCCCCCAGGTTGGACCCGCCCCGGCTCCGTTCGTCCTGGATGACCCGGTGGAGGACGCTGGTGCTGATGAGCTCGATATTCCGCTTGGCGGAGAAGAACACCGACAGCACCACCACGGCCAAGATGGCCGTGACCAGCGCCATGCAGATGGCGATGAGCTTGAGCCGCAGGCGGCGGATCATAGGCGTTCCTCCCCTCGTGGATGGTATTGGTTCAGCCGCTTGCGAGGCGCGCAGGCGGAATCTTTTGCTGCCGGCGGGCAGCAACCCGCCTCTTCCGGCGCGATGGCCTGCCCCGCCGGACGCAGGGCGGCTTTGCGGCGGCCGTTACTCCCCGGCGGTCTCCAGGCAGTACCCCACCATGCGGATGGTGCGGATGCGGACCCGGGAATGGAGGTGAGTGAGCTTGCGGCGCAGGAAGGAGATGTAGACCTCCACATTATTGTCCTCCGCGTCGGACTCGTACCCCCAGATCTTCAAAAGCAGCGTCTCCTTGGTAAGCACCAGCTCCCGGTTGAGCATCAACAGCTCCATCATATCGTACTCCTTCCGGCTCAGCCGGACAGAGCGCTGGCCGCAAAAGAGGGTGAAGCTGCTCTTTTCCAGCCGCAGGTCGCTGTACTCCATGGCGTCGGTGCTGCGGATCTCCGGCTGGCGCCGGGTCAGGGCCCGGATGCAGGCCAAAAGCTCCCGGGGCTCGAAGGGCTTTGTGAGATAGTAGTCCGCCCCGCAGTCCAGCCCCTCCACCTTGTCCGTCACCTCGGAGCGGGCGGTGAGCATCAGCACGGGGGTGGCGCTCCCCTCGGCGCGCAGCCGCCGCAAAACGGAAAACCCGTCCAGCTTGGGCAGCATCACGTCCAGCAGCACCACGTCGTAAATGCCGGTGAGGGCATTGTCCAGCCCGCTCTCCCCGTCGTGGCAGACGTCGGCGGTGTAGCCGTTCAGCTCCAGCAGGTCCTGGACGGTGGCGGCCAGGCGCACCTCATCCTCTACGATCAGTACCCGCATGGCGTTCTCCTTTCTACGCTTGCAGCAGCGCGTCCAGACTGTTGATGGCGATGGGGACCAGGGGGTCCATCAGGGCGGTGGGCAGGAAGTAGATGGCCTCGCCGCCGTCCAGCCGGACGTACCGGCCGGTGCCGTCCGCCAGCCGGTCCCCGATGGTCAGCGTCACCGTCTGGAGGGCGCCCTGGGCGTCGGTATAGTCGATGACTGCCTCCGCCGTGGGGCTCTCAAAGCCGCAGAAGGCAGCCGCCGCCTCTGACGGGCGGTAGTCGATGCACCGCTCGAAGGCCAGGGCGGACAGGTCCTCCAGCAGCGTGCGCACCAGCCGCTCCCGGGACACATCGCCGCTGGCGGAATGCCAGACGGTGGCGCCGTCCTCTTCGTGGCGGGCGGCCAGGAAGGTAAAGCTCCGCCCCCCGTCCTCCGCCGCCGGGCCCCGCAGGGTGATGGACTGCAAATTGTCCTCCGTCAGCTCCGGAAGCTCCGGCAGGGCGCACATGTCGTAAATGGGCACCGACATCAGCTCGTACAGCGCCCCGTCGATGATGTAGGCCTTCGTGCGGTCCCGGTTCATCTGGGCGTAGTAGCTCTGGCCGTCGGTGGTGGTCTTGCCCAGCACCAGCCGCAGCTCACTCCCCTGGGCGGTCTCGGCGGTCAGCGTGGCGGCGGGGTCGTCAAACCCGCAGGTGGCCAGGGTGTCCGCGTCGGTGATGGTCTGCTGGGGCTTGAGGGTGGAGAGGGTATCCAAAATGGCGGTCACGGTGCTGTCGTCCAGGGGGAAGTCCGCATCGTCGCTCCACACCCACGTCTCGCCCTCCTGGGCGAAGGACAGCGTGGCGGCGCCGTTGCTGTAGCGAAGGGCGGTATAGCCGCTCTCCCCCACCAGGAATGATTCCTCCTGCGGCTGCCGCTCCGCCGCGGCGCGGCGGCGCTGGTAGCGCACGCCCAGGGTGATGACCACCGCCGCCATCAAGATCGCCAGAATGGCGCTGAGAATGGATATGAGCCGTCTTTCCCGCCAGGTCATGCCGCCGCCTCCTCTTTGCCCCTCCGGGCCGTGATGGTCCCCTCCCCCGCCGCCGGGGCGGGAGGAAAACCGGTATTGATTATTTTACCACAGCGGCGCGGCGGTTGTAAAGCCGCCGCAGCAGAAGAGCCTTCCGCCGGACTGCCCCTGTTTTTCTCAGGATACGCCCCGATCCTGAAGCCAATCTGAAAGGACGCCGCCGGCGAAAAAAATCCCGCCGCCGGTGTTCCGTTTTCCCATTGGTGTGGTATAATAGCCATAAAGTGGCTATTATATTCGATTGCCCTTTTTCTCGCCGCTCACGCGGCAACCGAAAAAGATGGCGATGATGCCCACGGCATCAAAAACACAAACCATGCGGCATCGCCGCATCGGCGCGCAAACTGCCCCACCCCATGGGGCGGAATTTGAAAACAAGGGAGTGTGACGGCCATGAAGACCGGTCTTGTGTGGGAGGGCGGTGCCCTGCGCACCATCTATTCCTCCGGCGTGTGTGACGCCCTGCTGGACGAGGGCGTTCCCCTGCCGGACTATGCCATCGGCGTCTCCGCCGGCATTGCCTACGGCGTCAGCTACCTGTCCCGCCAGAGCCGGCGGAATCTGAAGCTGGTGACGGCCTATGCCCGGGACCGGCGGTACATGGGTGTGCGCAACCTGATCGACCCCCACAACCGGTCCTATTTCGGGCTGAAATTCGTGTACGACACCATTCCCAACCAGCTCATCCCCTTCGACTACGACGCCTTTGAGGCCTATCCCGGCACGGTGGAGGCGGTGGTCACCAATCTGGAGACGGGGCAGGCGGAGTATCTGCCGGTGCCCCGCCGGGACCCGGAGAACACCCTCCTCCAGGCCACCTGCGCCATTCCCCTGATGTTTCCGGTGATCCACTACGAGGGAAAGCCCCTGCTGGACGGCGGCTGCGCCGACCCCATTCCCTGGAAGCGGGCGCTGGAGGCGGGCTGCGACCGGGTGGTGGTGATTTTGACCCGGGAGCGGAAATACCGCCGGGAAACGGGCGGCACCCGGGCCCTGGACCGGGCCTTTCGCAAGTACCCCGCCTTTGTGGAGACCATGCACCGCCGCTCCGCCGCCTACAACGCCTGCCGGGCGGAGCTGTTCGCCCAGGAGGCGGAGGGAAAGGTCCTGGTCCTGGCGCCGGAGGATACCCTGGGCTGCTCCCGGACGGAGCGGGATCTGGAGATCCTGCGGGCGTTGTGGCAGGAAGGGTATTTCGCCGGCCACAAAAACGCGGAGCGGATCCGCTCCTTCTGGAGCGAGGCGTAAAGAGGAGCAGGCCAACTTGGTGCCCACCCTTCTGCACAGCCGTCCATAGCCCCAAAACGGCCCCGGAGGTGTGTTCCTCCGGGGCCGCGGAGCAAACGGTGCTTGTGTCCGGGGCCGGGGTGTGGTATGGTCTTAAGTAGCCGGAGGCGGCGCCTCCGGGATCTGCGGCCGCGGCCGCATAGGAGTGGATACCATGCTGGATATTTTTGATATTTTGGGGCCGGTGATGGTGGGGCCCTCCAGCTCCCACACGGCGGGCGCCGTGCGCATCGGGCGCATGGCCCGGGCGCTGCTGGGGGCGCCGCCAGTGCGGGCGGAGATCGGGCTGTACGGCTCCTTTGCCGACACCGGGGCGGGCCACGGCACGGACCGGGCGCTGGTGGCGGGCCTTCTGGGCCTGCGGCCGGACGATCTGGACATCCCCCACAGCTTCGCCCTTGCG
>JAFUGI010000174.1 GCA_017469475.1 Oscillibacter sp.
CGATGGCGCCCGCCCGCCGGGCGGCGGCTCGACACAAACAACGGCCCCCGCCTCTCCCCGATGCTTGGGGGAGGCGGGGGCCTTCGCGGCGGTATCCGTGCCCGATTCAGCCTTTCGCGCCATGCTTTGGCAGGAGCTTTTCCGCCAGCAGGCACAGCGCCACGGTCAGCGCCATGTCCGGCAGGGTATAGCCCACGGGGGTGTCCACTCCCATGAGGAGCCGGTAGGCGCCAAAGCCTATGAGCCAGAGGATGAGGTTTCGCCAGTCGGCCTCCGCGCCGAACCGATCCCGGCGGAGCAGAAAGCTGTCCGCGATCTGAATGGCGATCATGGGGGCGAACACGGAGCCGATGAAGTACAAAAAGCCGGTGATGTCGTCCATGGGGAAGAGGATGGCCCCGGCGATGCCCGCCGCCGTCACGGCCACGGCCACCCACTTGCCGGAGAGCTTCTCCGAGAGGGACTGAGCCGAGATGCCGGCGGACCAGGCGTCCAGGAAGGTGGTGGTCACGGTGGAGAGGATCAAAATCACCAGCGCCGCCGCGCCAAGGCCCGCCTTCACCATGATGACGGCGATATCGGACTCTCCGGTGTAGATGGCGGCGCCCATGCCGATGACGTACATCCAGCAGGACACGAGGCCGTACACCACCACGCTGACAAGGGTTGCCTGGGCAGGCTTTTCCGCCTGGCTGGTATAGTCGCTGATGAGGGGCAGCCAGCTCAGAGGCATGGCCACCGCCAGCTCCACCGCCGCGCCGAAGGTCATGGCCTCCCCCAGGGCGGCGGTGGAGGGCGCCCCGTCGAAGAAGATGACCTTGCACAGCACCAGAGTCAGCAGGAACAGCGCCGCCATGGAGACCCGGTTGATCCACCCCAGGTCCGTGACGCCCACCAGCACCCACAGCACGATGAGCCCGCCGATGACCAGGCACCACACCCAGTGTCCCACCGGGAAGATACCGCCCACGGCCAGGGCCCCGTCGTAGATCATGATGGCGGTCCAGCCCAGCAGCTGCACCACGTTCAAAAAGGCGAAGAGGAGCCCGCCCTTCTGGCCGAAGCTCATCTTCACGGTCTCCATGGCGCTGCGGCCGGTGCGCCCGCCGATGAGGCCCGCCAGCAGCATCAGCGCCCCGCCGATCAGGTGGCCCAGGAGGATGGCGGCAAAGCCCCGGGCCATGCCCAGGGGGGCGAAGGCCGTGCCCGTCAAGATCTCCGCCAGGGACACGCCGGCGCCGAACCAGATAAGGCCGTTTTGGGCCGTTGAGGTCTTTTTCATCGCCGCACCTCCTCTTGGGAGACCCGCGCCAGGGCCAGGTCCGTCCGGGGCCGCTCGCTCATGCGCCAGAAGTGATACTCATGCTGGGAGCAGGCGCGGAAGATGGCGAGGCACCGCTCCCGCCGCGCCGCGTCCAGGTCCGCGCACACCCGGTCGGTAAAGGCGCTCCAGCTGCGGCAGAGGTTGGTGTACCGTTCCCCGGTGTAGTCCGCCACAAAGCGGCCGTAAGGGGTCCGGGCAACGCCGGGGAAGCGCTCTTCCATTTGGCCGAAGAGCCAGAAGTAGCTGAGCATGCAGGGCATGCAGGCCATCATGCACTCCGCGGCGCCGGGGCCCTCCCGGGCGGCGGAGAGCATGGTGTCCACATAGGCCTGGTTTTCCGGCCGCAGGGGCAGGGCCTGGATGGCGCCGTCGTCCAACCCATAGAGATGCAAATAGTACCGGCGGGTGGAATCCTCCGCCTCGTTCACAAAGGCGAGAATGGAGTAGAAGGAGCGCATCTCCTCCATATCCACTGCGTGGAGCATCCCCCAGGCGAAGACCCGGGCATACTCCCGCAGGTACAGGCTGTCGTCCACCAGATACCCCTGGAAGCACGCCTCCTCCAGCGTTCCGTCCGCCAGGCGGCGGAGAAAGTCCGTCTCCAGGCAGCGCTGCCAGATGGGGAGGCTGTCCTCCACGCACAGGTCCAGAAAGCTCATGCCTTGCCTCCCCGCACCGCCTGGCGCAGCCGGTCCAGGGGCAGCACCAGCAGCACGGCGGCGCTGACGATAAACTCCGGCACCTTGGAGGAGAGGTGATAGGTGATGCTGTAGGCCCAGGCGCCCCAGCCGTCCCAGGCGTTCTGGGAGAAGAAGATCACGCCGGAGAGCACTTGGCCGATGAAGCGCAGGGTGATGGCCAGCAGCACGCCCAGAAGGACCTTCCACTTCCGGTCGCTTCCGAAGGTGGCGGCGTAGCCCAGGCAGGAGAAGGCCACCAGATGCTCCACGAACACCTGGGCCCAGTGGACCGGCTGCCAGGCGGGGATGAGCAGTATGGTCAAAAGCCCTGTCACCCACCCGGCGACGAAGGCAAGCCGCCGGTCGTACACCAGGGCGAGCAGCATCAGGGGGATCATGGACCCGGCGGTGATGGAGGCGCCGGTGGGCAGGGGGATGTAAATGGAGGCGAGGACCAGCGTCAAGGCGCTGACGGCGCCGCCCAGGGCCAGCTCCCTGGCGCCCAGACGGAGCCCCCGGCAAAGATACAGCGTCACCAGCAGGTAGCCGACGGTAAAAACGGCGGTGATGGTGGGGGAGATCATTTGACGAACGCCCCCCTCAGATCAAACATGTGGTCCATGGGTCCCCGGCCCTTTCCCAGGTCCAGCTGGGCGGCGAGGGCGCCGGAGATGTACTCCTTGGCCCGCTCCACGGAGGCGGTCATGTCGTACCCCTTGGCCAGGTTGGAGGCGATGGCGCTGGAGAGGGTGCAGCCGGTGCCGTGGGTGTTGGGGTTCTGGATGCGCCGGCCCCGGAACCAGGTGCCCGCCCCCTCCCGGAAGAGGAGGTCGTTGGCGTCGTTGAGGTCGTGGCCCCCCTTTAAGAGCACGGCGCAACCGAAGCGCCGGGAGATGGCCCGGGCGGCGGACTCCATGTCCTCCGGCCCGGTGATAGCCCGCTCCGCCAAAATTTCCGCCTCGGGGATGTTGGGCGTCAGTAGGTCGGCCAGGGGCAGGAGCTCCGTCTCCAGCGTGCCGATGGCGTCCTCCCGCAGGAGCTTTGCGCCGGAGGTGGCCACCATCACCGGGTCCACCACGATGTTCCGGGCGCCGTACTGGCGGAGCTTTTGCGCGATGACGGAGATCAGCGCGCCGGAGGAGACCATGCCGATCTTCACCGCGTCGGGAAAGATGTCGGTGAACACGGCGTCCAGCTCCGCGGACAAAAAGGCGGGCGTGGCCTCCAGGATGTCTGTGACGCCGGTGGTATTCTGGGCAGTCAGGGCGGTGACCGCGCTCATGGCGTATACGCCGTTGGCGGTCATGGTCTTGATGTCTGCCTGGATCCCGGCGCCTCCGCTGGAATCGCTTCCAGCAATGGTCAATGCTGTTTTCATGGGTTACTCCTTTCTTTGTTGACAGCAAGGTTTTCTATCGCGACACAAGGTGGTGCCCCCAATGTGCCGCGTCAAAAAATGGCAGGCCATTTTTTGAACAAAGGGATGGTCCCATCTTCCCCGGGACCGGGAAGGGTCACGGCCGGCAGATCTCCTCCGACAGGCGGTGAAGCTCCGCCGCCGCCGCGCCCACGTCCTCCTGGGCGAAGAGGGCGGAGACCACCGCCACCCCGGAGAGGCCCAGCCCCGAAAGGGAGCGGATGTTGTCCCGGGTGATGCCGCCGATGGCCACCACCGGGATGTCCACCGCCGCCGTGATAGCGCGCAGCGTCTCCCGGGCGATGGGCCGGGCGTCCTGCTTGGTGCCGGTGACGAAGGCCGCCCCGGCACCCAGATAATCGGCCCCTGCCGCCTGGGCGGCCAGGGCCTCCTCCACCGTGTGGGCGGAGACGCCGATGAGCTTCTCGGGGCCCAGCAGCTGCCGGGCCCGGCGGACCTCCCCATCCTCCTGGCCGATGTGGACGCCGTCCGCCCCGGAGGCGGCGGCGATGTCCGCCCGGTCGTTGATGATGCTGATGGCTCCCGCCTCCCGGCACAGGGCCGTGAAGCGCTTCGCCTCCGCCAAAAGGGCCTCGTCCTCCAGATGCTTTTCCCGCAGCTGGACGATGGCGGCCCCGCCGGCAATGGCGGCGCGGATCTGGGCCATGAGGGCGTCCTCGTCCCGCGCCCAGGCCCGGTCGGTCACGGCGTAGAGCCGCACCTGCTCCGATGAAAGAACCATGGTATCCCCTCCTGTAAAATGGAAAAACCGCAGACGGCCAATCCGGTCATCCGCGGCAAGCTGCCTTATGATCTCCCTACGTTGGCATGATCCAAATCAGGTCATGGGTCGAGACCTTGGCGGTCTCCTCTCAGCCTGCGCCAGCAGACTCCCCTTTTTGTATGGCGTGATTGTACACCTTTTTCCCGGTGGGCGCAAGCCCTCTTGACAGATTTTTCCCCAGATGGTATCATGAAACCGCAAAACAGGGGAGCCGGACGGCTGAGAGGAAGCAAAGCGCTTCGACCCTTTCACCTGATGTGGGTAATGCCACCGGAGGGAGTCATAGCACGACTTGAACGGGCGGCCCACCGGGCCCCCGTTTTTCGATTTCCGCCTGGGACGGGGCGCAGACTCCGCCGGGCGAGCGACACTTCTTTGGAGGGAGGGGAGAGCGGGCACACCGGCGTCCCGGTAAGAACCGGGAGCGGGCAGAGGGGGAGCGCCCTGGGCCCGGGCCGGAGCGGAGGACGCGCAGCGAGATGCGCGCTCTTCGGGCAGCGATGGGAAGCCGTGTTCCGGCGTGAGAGGAGGCCAGCAAGCCTCGACCGACGATCCGCGCAGGCGAAAAGCCGCCTGCACCTTGCCGTGCAAGGGGAAAACGCTGCCGAATTTGCCCTGTTTTCTCCCTGCGAAAAACCCTGCAAAGGAGTGTTTTTGACGATGAAAAGCAATTCTACGAAGAAGCTGGCACTGGCCGGTGTGCTGGTGGCCGTGGCCGTGGTGGGGAGCACCTTCTCCTTCCCGGTGTTCGGCAGCAAGTGCGCCCCGGTGCAGCATATGGTGAACATTTTGTGCGCAGTGCTGCTGGGCCCCTGGTGGGGCGTGGGCGTCGCCTTTGCGGCGAGCCTTCTGCGAAATCTCATGGCCTTGGGGAGCCTGCTGGCCTTCCCGGGCAGCATGTGCGGCGCGCTTTTGTGCGGCCTTGCCTACCACAAGACCCGGAATCTGCCCCTGACCCTTCTGGCGGAGGTGCTGGGCACCGGCATCATCGGCGGGCTTTTGTCCTACCCCGTCGCCATTGCCTTCATGGGCAAGTCCGCCGGGGACATCGCTTTCTATGCCTATGTGGTGCCCTTCCTGGTGTCCACTGTCGGCGGGTCCGTGATCGCGGGCATTCTGGTGATGGCCCTGGGGAAGACCGGGGCGCTCAAGACCATCCAGGGCTCCCTGGAGCGCTGAAAAAAACGGAGGTGTGCCCATGCTGCGACCGGACCTTGTGCAGGCGCTGCGCCGGCGGCGACCCCTGCTCCACTGCGTCAGCAACCAGGTCTCCGCCAACGACTGCGCGAACCTGGCCCTGGCGGTGGGGGCCAGCCCCATGATGGCCGCCGCGGCGGAGGAGATGGAGGAGATCACCGCCCTCTCGGACGCCACGGTCCTCCACCCCGGAACGCCGGAGGGGGCGCGGTTCGCC
>JAFUGI010000175.1 GCA_017469475.1 Oscillibacter sp.
CAGCGCCAGCCGCGTGCGGAAGCACGTGGCCCGCTCCAAGGCCCGGTTGGCCCGCTCCAGCTGCTCCGCCGCCGGCGGCGCGCCGTCGCCATCCTCCGTCAGGATGCCCACGCTGTGGCCTGTGGCCACCATGCGGCGCAGAAGATCCCCCTGCCGCTCCATGAAGTCCGCCGTGCAGAACACAGCGCCCTGGGCCTCATACCGGTCCAGCACGTCCAAAAGGGCGGCGGTATTCCCGTCCCCCTTCAAGCACAGGTAGACCCGCTTGCCCCGGATCTCCACCGGCGGCGTCACCGGCGGTGTCTCCTCCGGCTGCTGGGGCTCCAGGCTCTGCTGATACTCCCGGTAGCGGTTATTCAACTGGTAGGACGCCGCGTCGGCAAAGATCTGCTCCGAGAGAGTGAAATCCTGCCGCCGCAGCCACACCAGATACCCGTGCTCCACCTCTGTTACGGAGTAGCGCAGGTCAAAAAAGCGGGCCACCGTGGCCGCCGGGACGAACAGCGTCCCATTCCGCACCACGGCGCCGGGATAGTAGGTGTTGCCCTCCGTGTCCTGGGAGTGGGTCTTGCCCCGCTCAAAGAGCAGGGCCCGGCCGCCGCTGTAGAGCACCACCGTGTTCCCCGCCTCGTTCTGCACGTGGGAGATGTCCAGCGACTCCCGGGCGATGCCGGTGAAGATGGTGCTGGAGATATAGAGATAGCCATTGTTCCAAAAGGGCATGGTGTCGTCCGACACCGGGAGGACGTTTTCCTCCGTGGCCACGAAGTAGACCCGCTGGGCCGCGGCGGCGCTGCCGACTGCCTGGAGAAACAGCAGCGCCCACAAAAGCGCCCAGGCGATCCGCCTTCTCCCCCTTTTCACAGCCGTCCGCCTCCTCTCCCTGCCCCGGGGGGCCCGCCGAAGCTCTGCCGCCGTCCCCTTTTCCGCAGCAGGCGGCCGGTTTCGGGGAGCGACAGCTATACAGGGTTATTGTAGCACGGTTTTCTCTTCTTGTAAAGCAATGCCCCCTCGGCTCACTCCGCCCCGTCTCCTTCCCAGGGGCCCAGGGTGACGCCGGTATAGTAGTGGGTCAGGATCTCCCGGTAGGAGCTTCCCTCCCGGGCCATCTGCTGTGCGCCGTACTGGCTCATGCCCACGCCGTGGCCGTACCCGGTAACGAAGAAGATTAGAGTATCCTCCCCCACCTCCCAGGTAAAGCAGGCGGAGCGCAGGCCCAGGATGCTCCGCAGGCGGCTTCCCCGAACGGCGACGCCGCCCACCTCCACGGTCTCGATGCTGCCCGCCGCGTCCCGCACGTCGTTTTGCAGCCACTCTGCCGCGTCGCCGGAAAGGTCTGCCTCCGGCAGGGCGGAGAGCACCCGGCTTCGAACCTCCTCCAGCGAGAACTCCGTCCGGCTGTAGTAATTGGGGATGGCGTCCCCCTCCTCCGGAGAGGCCACCGCCTGTAAATAGGGAAGGTCCCCGCTCCAGACCTTCCCCGCCGGGCGGGTCAGCCCGGCGGAGGCGGAGTGAAATACCGCCAGGATGGGCGCGTCGTCGTAGAGGATGACCTCTCCGTCCGTGTCCCGCACCGCCGACTCGATCTTTTGCTCGTACTCGTCCGCCGCGTCGCCCCAGCCCTGCCGGGCGGCCGCCTCCTCCTGATAGGCCTGGCAGCAGGTGGGGTCGGTGCAGATGTCGGCGGTGTCGCCGTGGCGGCCGCCGGAGCGAAGCTGATAGAGGGTGTAGGTCCGGGCGGCCACAGCCTGGGCCTTCAGCGCCTCCGGCTCGAAGGAGGCGGGCATCTCCGCCCGCACCACGCCCACAAGGTAGGTCCCCAGGTCCATCTCCTCCACCGTGTCCCCCTTCAGGACCCGAAGGGTCTCGGCCCCGTCCCGCACGCCGCTGACGAAGGGCTCCGCCTCCTCCCGGGGGGCATCGGGGGGCGTCTTCCGTTCCCAGTGGAAGGAGACCGCCGACACCAGCGGCAGCAAAAAAAGCGCCGCCACCAACACCGCCGAGACCGCCAGGGTCTGGCGGATGCGTCCCTTGCCGCTCATGACGTTTCCTCCTCTCTTCCGCACTGTGGCGGAGGTTTGTCCCTCCATCCTATGCGCTCTTGTCCTCTATCATACCGGAAAGGACCGCCGCTGTCCATGGCGGCGGACAGGTTTTTCTCGGAAGGGCCGCCAGGTTCTCCCTTCCCCGCCATGGACAAACCGGGAAAGCTGTGGTATCATACCAATATCTTTACGCGTCTTTCATCTCGCTCTGGAGGGATCTGTCCATATGAAGCTCCGTCACCGTCTTGCCGCCGTGGCCGTTGCGGGCGGCTGCGCCGCCTTTGTCCTGCGTCTGGCGCAGAACCGCACCGGCTTTGAGCCGGTCACCGGCCTGCCCATTCCCGGAAGTGCCGCGTCCCTGGCGCTCCTTGCCCTGCTGGCGGTGCTGACCGTTATCCTGGGGGCGCTGGCCGCCGCCCTCCCTAAAAAGGCGGAGCCCGCCTTTCCGGCGGATTTCACCGCCCAGAGTTCTGCCCTTTTGACCCTGCCGGTGGCCGGGAGCCTGCTGATGGCCCTCTCAGGTGTCGCGGACCTGGCGGAGGGGCTGGGCGCCGGCAGTCTTTTGACGGCGGTGCGCTCCGGGGACGGGTCCGCTTACGTACTGACAGCGGCGTTGGGGTCGGACCTCTCCGCCCTCTCTGCCCGGACGCAGCTCCTCACCGGTGCGCTGACCCTCTTTGCCGCGGCGGGGCTGCTGCTGAGCGCGGCGGCCTGCCGGCGGGGCGGCGCCTTCCAGCGGGAGCTGCTGCTGCCGGCTCCGGCGGCCCTGGTGGTGCGGCTGGTATTGATCTACCGCATTGACTCCATCGACCCCGTGCTGTGGGACTATGTTGTGGAGCTGCTGGCGCTGGTCTTTTTGACCCTGGGCTTTTACCGCCTCTCCTCCTTCGCCTTTGGCGGAGGGCGCACCGGCCGCTTCGCCTTCTGCGCCGGCGAGGCCGTGGTACTGTGCCTGTGTGCCCTGGCAGACGGCAGCGCCTATCTCTCCTCCCTTTTGCTGTACGCCGGCGGAGCGCTGACGCTGCTGGGCTTTTTGCTGCTGCACCTGTCCCAGGTCCCGGCGGAGGCCGCGCCGGAGACCGACGAGCCGCCGGAGGCAGACGCCCCCGCCGTGTAAGCGCGCAGGCGGGGCCGGCATATCGCCCGGTGTGAAAAAGCATATAAACCCATACAAAAACCCCGGGTCTGCGGGTGTCGGCTTTGCCGACACCCTATCAAATGGAAGCCGTTGGGCTTCCATTTGCGTTCTCGCGCTCATCGCGGCGGGCACCAGCCCGCCTTGGTCGGTGCGAGGGCTCGCTTCCCTCGCCTAAAGGAGTTTTTGCCGAGGCAAAGTCCCGGTAAAAACAGATCTCATTTGATCCGCCGCAGGCGAACGATCGGTTCCATCATACCAAAAGCCCCGGTGCGCTGCACCGGGGCTTTTTCGCTGAACGCAGCGTCCCGTCCCCTATGGAAGGCGGGTCTCAGTCCGTGGGGTACTTGGTATACTCCCGCTTGAGGAGGATGGGGGTCACGATGGAGCTGACCAGGATCAGCAGGATCACGGAGGTAAAGAAGTCCGCCGTCAGAAGGCCGGCGGAAAGCCCTTTCTGAGCGGTGATGAGGGCCACCTCGCCCCGGGTCATCATGCCAAGGCCGATCTTCAAAGAGTCCCTCCCACTGAAGCGGCAGGCCCGGGCGCACAACCCGCAGCCGATCACCTTGCCCAGCAGGGACACAATGACGAAGCACACGCTGAACGCCAGGAGCTTCGCGTCCACGGAGGAGAAGCTGGTCTTCAAGCCGATGCCGGTGAAGAACAGCGGGGCGAAGACCATGTAGGAGCTGATGTCTACCCGCCGCTCGATGTACCCGGCGTCGCTGAGGTTGCACAAGACCACCCCGGCAACGTAGGCGCCGGTGATGTCCGCAATGCCGAAATAGGTCTCCGCCAGGTAGGCCAGGGCCAGGCAGTAGCACAGGCTGGCGATGGGCACCCGGCGGGTGTGGGTATAGTGGGCGTCCAGCCAGGAGAAGACCTTGTACACCACAAAGCCGGAGCCGATGGCCACCACGAAGAACAGAGCCGCCTTCCCGATGACCAGGGCGCTGCCGGAGGAATTGCCCGTCATGCCGATGACCACCGTCAGCACGATGATGCCGATGACATCATCGATGATGGCGGCGCTGGTAATGGTGGTGCCCACCACGCCGTCCAGCTTGCCCAGCTCCTTCAGCGCCGCCACAGTGATGCTCACCGAGGTGGCGGACATGATGGTGCCGATAAAGAGCCCCTTCAAAAGCTGGCCGGGCCCGCCGTAAAAGCACAGAAACAGCGCCGTGCCCAGGGCCATGGGCACGAACACCCCGGCGCAGGCAATGAGGGTGGCCTTCCAGCCGGTCTGACGCAGCTTTTTCAGGTCGGTCCCCAAGCCCGCCTCGAACATCAGCATGATGACGCCCACCTCTGCCATCTGGGAGAGGAAGTCCGACTGGTCCACCAGACCCAGCACCGCCGGGCCCACCAAAAGGCCGGCCACGATCTCGCCCACCACCTCCGGCGCGCCCACCCGCCGGGCCAAGATGCCGAAGGCCTTGGCTGCGAACAGCAAAATGGCAAGATCCAACAAAAACCGTACACTGTCCATAAAAAACGCCTCTTTGCCGCCGGGACCCGGGGTCCCGACTTTTTTGATACCTTGTTGTACACCCGGAGCCGCCGATTTGCAAGGGGCAATTTGGCGGCCTTGCACATTTTTCGCAGCTAAAATTAGCTATTTTGACGGTTCTGCCCTCTGCGGTCCAAACGTCATCCTGAGCGACGGGCGCCTGTCCCGAGCGCGGCTCCGCCCCTCCTCCGGGTATGGCAGTCAAAGAAGAAGGCGCCCCGGCTCAAGCCGGGGCGCCCATTTTTTCGCCGCAAGCGGCGTCATGCTCTGCTTCTGCTGTCCACGTCCTTTTTCAGCAGGGCGGCGAAGTCCTCGAAGCTCATGGCGCCCAGGTCGCCTTCGGAGCGGTGACGGGGGGAGACGGTTCCGTTCTCCATGTCCCGGTCGCCCACCACCACCATGTAGGGCACCTTTTCCACCTGCGCGTCCCGGATCTTCCGGCCGATCTTCTCGTTGCGGTAATCCACCTCGACCCGGAAGCCCCGCTCCTCCAGCGCATCGGCCAGCTTTTCGCAGTAGTCGTTGGCCCGGTCGGTAACGGGCAGGAACTTGGCCTGCACAGGGGCCAGCCACGCCGGGAAGGCGCCCATGGTCTCCTCGATGAGATAGGCCATGAAGCGGTCCAGGGAGCCCAGGATGGCCCGGTGCAGCACCACGGGAGTCTTCTCCTCGCCGTTGGAGTCCACATAGGTCAGGTGGAACTTGGCCGGCAGGCAGAAGTCCAGCTGGCAGGTGGAGAGGGTGTACTCCGCGCCCACGGCGGGCCGCACGTTCACGTCCAGCTTGGGGCCGTAGAACGCGGCCTCGCCGATCTCCTCGGTGTACTGGATGCCAAGCTCGTTCAAAACCTCCCGCAGGGCGTTTTCGGCGGTAGTCCACATGGCGTCGTCGTCGTGATACTTCTCCTTGTCCGCCGGGTCCCGCAGGGAGAGTACACACCGGTAGTCGGTGATGCCGAAGTCCTTGTAGGTCTCGAAGATCAGATCGCACACCTTGGAGAACTCGTCCTTGATCTGCTCCGGCGTCACGAAGAGGTGGGCGTCGTTCTGGCAGAAGTGGCGGCCCCGCTCGATGCCCTTGAGCACGCCGGAGGCCTCATAGCGGAAGTCGTGGGCGATCTCGCCGATGCGCACGGGGAGATTGCGGTAGGAGTGGGGCTGGTTGGCGTAAATGCGCATGTGGTGGGGGCAGTTCATGGGCCGCAGGACGTACATCTCCTCCTCCATCTCCATGGCGGGGAACATGTTCTGCTTGTAGTGGTCCCAGTGGCCGGAGGTCTTGTAGAGCTCCACGGTGCCGATGCAGGGGGTGAGCACGTGCTGGTAGCCCAGCTTCAGCTCCTTGTCCCGGATATAGTTCTCCAAAATGCGCCAGACGGTGTAGCCCTTGGGCAGGAACATGGGAAGGCCCCGGCCCACCAGCTCGTCCGTCATAAAGAGCTGCATCTCCCGGCCGATCTTTCGGTGGTCCCGCTGCTTGGCCTCCTCCAGCTTCTGGAGATACTCCTCCAGCTGCTCCTTCTTGGGGAAGGCTACGCCATAGATCCGCTGGAGGGTCTGGCGCTTGGAGTCGCCCCGCCAGTAGGAGGCGTTGCAGGCGGTGAGCTTGATGGCGTTGCCCTTGATGCGGCCGGTGGAGTCCAGGTGGGGGCCGGCGCACAGGTCCGTGAACTCGCCCTGGCGGTAGAAGCTGATGACCGCGTCCTCCGGCAGGTCGTGGATGAGCTCCACCTTGTAGGGCTCCTCCCTCTCCTCCATGAAGCGGATGGCCTCCTCCCGGGGCAGCTCAAACCGCTCCAGCTTCAGCTTCTCCTTGCAGATCTTGCGCATCTCCGCCTCGATCTTCTCCATGATCTCCGGCGTGAAGGCGATGGGAGAGTCCAAGTCATAGTAGAACCCGGTCTCGATAGAGGGGCCGATGGCCAGCTTCACCTCCGGGTACAGCCGCTTCACCGCCTGGGCCAGCACGTGGGAGCAGGTGTGCCAATAGGTCTTGCGGTACTCGGGATTTTCAAAGCTGAACTGGAAATTTTCGTCGCTCATGAGAGGTTCCTCCTTCTTGTGAGGGGTGGGCAAAAAAACACACCCCTGAATCCATCAGGGGTGAGATCAGATCCCACGGTTCCACCCTGCTTGCGCCTCCTCGGCGCCGCTCGTGTCCTCTGTAACGGGAGGTCCCGTCCCAGCCTACATATCGGTGGGCGGCTCCAAGGCGGTGGCTGGTCCCGGTCGTGGCAAGAGCCGCTTGCAGCCTTGCGGCGGCTCCTCTCTGGTGTCCTTCCCGGCAGCGTCCTTTTCCAAGCCTTTTGTTATCTAAGAGTGTATGATAGCACCCGCTTTTGTGCTTGTCAAGAGGACGCCGGCCGGGAAGGACCGCCTTTTTTTGCCGGCTGCACGGCCCTGCCCATTACGCGGCGGGGCGGTTCACAACGCCGGTGAAGAGGGGCAGATCCGTGGGCCCGGTAATGACGAAGAGGAAGGGCCGGTCCAGGGTGAAGGACACCCGCTCCTCCGGCGGCATGCCGGCACCGGAGGCGGCCATCACCACGTAGGCCGCGGCGGTGCAGCCCTCCTCGTCGATGCTCACCCGGGCGGCATGGCGGGCCTGGGAGAGGTACAGGTCCTCCCGGTCCGTGAGAGGGGTAAAGTCTGCGGTGCCGGGAGCCAGCAGGTCCGTGATCCCCAGGGCGGCAAGGCCCGGCAGCAGGTCTGTGTCGGAGGCGATGTCGAACTTGGGGATGCACTGGTCCACCTGGAGGTGCTTGCTCTTTCCCTCCCAGTTCTGCCCCGGGGCACAGAGGAAGGCCATGGCCTCCTCATCCTCCAAAAGCGCCTCCGGCGTCACGCCCTCATCCGGCAGGAGCAGCCACATGCCGCCGCCGCTCTCCAGCGGCCGGACGATGGCGGAAAAGGCGTCGCCCCAGTAATAGGTGTCGCTTCCGCTCTGGTACATGAAATCGCAGGTCAGATCCCCGCCGGGGGCGTGGAAGGTGCCCGGCTTCGTCAGGGACGAGGAAAACTCCTCCGTCCACTTGGCCCGGAAGTACACCGTGGCGGCCAGGGCCAGCAGCGTCTCCCTGTCCAGCTCCAAGTCCTCCGCCTGCTCCTCCAGCAGGCCGCCGGTCTGCTCGTTGAGCCAGGCGCGCAGGGCCTCGTTCAGCTCACGGGAGCCCATCTCGCCCCGATAAGAGGAGGCGTAGTAGGTACGGGCCAGGGTCTGGAGCACCTCGCTGTTACAGGTCAGGTCCCGGTCCAGCCAGACGGAGCTTGCCAGCACGCTCTTGGTCACGCCGTCATCCAGATAGTGGGCGTTCCACACCGCCGCGGCCTGGGCACGCAGGTCCTCGATGCTCGCCGCTCCCAGCAGCGACAGCAGCTGCTGCCGGCTCTCGCCGCCGGTGGTCTCCGCCAGCAGGGAAAGGGCCATGTAGACATTCAGCGGGGAATAGACCTTGTTCTCTCCCGTCTCCCCTCCCAAAAAGCAGCGGATGGAGGAGGTAAGAAAGCCGGTCATGTCCTCCGTGATGGCCGCCCCCTGCTCCCGCTGGGCGCGAACATCCTGCCACCAGGCGTCATAGGCCTTGAAAAAGGAGTCCTTCAGATCGCCGGTCCAGGTCAGGTAGCGGCTCTCGTCCGGGTAAGGAGCCATGGCGGGATACTCCGCCCGGACCGCCAGATCGGACGCTCCGCCGTGCAGCCCCCGCAGTGCGGCGGCGCCCACCGCCGCCACCATCACCACC
>JAFUGI010000176.1 GCA_017469475.1 Oscillibacter sp.
CCGCGGGCGGCAGCGGGAGGTCCGACGCCATCAGCACCGTGGCGGCCCCCATGGAGACCCCCAGCAGGAGGAGCGGCGTCTCCGCTCCCAGGCGGCGCTGCGCCTCCCAGGCCCAGGCGGCGCAGTCCCGCCGCTCCCGGACGCCGAAGGTGATGGTGCGCCCGCCGCTTGCGCCATGGCCCCGCTGGGCCGCCAGCAGGATGCCGTACCCCCGCTGGGCACAGTATTGAAAGCCGCCGTTGCCGTCCCGCTCCGGGCCGGAGCGGTAGCCGTGGAAAAAGAGAACCACCGGCGCGCCGGGTTTCCCGGCGTAGTATTTCCCCGTCAGCTCCGTCCCGTCATAGGAGCGGACGCGCCAGGTCTCATAGGGCCGGGCCAGCAGAGCGCCGATGTTGGTAAGGATCTCCTCCCGACAGCGCTGAAAATCCTCCCCCGGAGGCAGGGTGCGCATCCCCGCCTCCCGCCGGGCGCTGCGGGCAAAGGCCGTGCGGTAGGTGGCGTAGGCCCCGGCCAGAAGGGCCGCGGGCGGCAGGGCCAGGAGCAGGGTCTTTTTCATTTCAGCTCGTCCAGGGTCAGGGAAAAGCTGGGCATAAAGGTCTCCAGAAAATAGTCCACCTCCGGCAGGCCGTACCCCTCCAGCGCCCGGCGGGTCTGGGCGGCGGCCTCCCGGAACTCCGTGTTGCCGGCCTTCAGCTCCTCCACGCACTTGATGTAGGCGGAGAGCTTGTCCGCCGCCTTCACCAGCTGCTCCACCTCCGGCGCCACCTCCGTGAGAACGGGGGCAAAGTCCGGCCGCAGGTCCTCCGGCAAAAAGTCCAAAAGGCGCCGCTCCGCCACCGTCTCCACGTCCTTGTAGGCGGTGCGGATGGCGGGATTGTCGTATTTGATGGGGGTGGGCATGTCCCCGGTCAGGATCTCCGAGGCGTCGTGATACAGCGCCGCCGCGGCCACGGCGCCGGGGTCCGCGGTCCCCCCGAACCGCCGGTTGCGGATCACCGCCAGGGCGTGGGCCAGCACGGCCACCTGGTGGCTGTGCTCCTGGACGTTTTCCGGCGCGGTGTTGCGCATCAGCGCCCAGCGCTGGATGAACCGCATCCGGGAGATGTAGGCAAAAAAGTGACTGGTCATCATGGCTCCTGTTCTTCTCCTCATGGCTTCGTGTGCCCACCGGACCGGCGGGCCGTGTGTTCTCCGGCTCAGGCCGTCTCCTCGATTTCTCCGAAGAGGGTCTTCCCGTCCGTTCCGGTGATGCGGACGAGGCGGATGGCGTTGTGCAGGTCCTCCCCCGCCGCCAGGACCTCCATATAGTTGGGGGCCCGGCCGAAAAAGGCGCCGCCTCGCGGCTGCTCGAAGAGGACGGGATAGACCTCCCCCACGCAGCCGGAAAGATAGGCCGCCCGCAGCTCCGCCGCCACGGCGGAAGCCCGGCGGGCCCGCTCCTCCTTCACGGCGGCAGGCACCTGGGCCATGTCCGCCGCAGGGGTGCCGGGCCGGCGGGAGTAGGGGAAGATGTGCATCTGGGCAAAGCCGCACCGGCGGAGGAAATCCAGCGTTTTGGAAAACTCCTCCTCCGTCTCCTCCGGAAAGCCGGTGATGAGGTCGGTGGTGACGGCGGGACGGCGGAAGAAGCGGCGCAGAAGGTCCACGGACTCCTGATAGCGCGCCGTGTCGTACTTGCGGTTCATGCGGTGCAGCGTCTCGTCGCACCCGCTCTGGAGGGACAGGTGGAACTGTGGACACAGGTTGGGAAGCTCCGCCGCCCGGCGGCAAAACTCCTCCGTCACCGTGCGGGGCTCCAGGCTCCCCAGGCGCAGCCGCACCTCTGGCACGGCGGCGGAGAGGGCCTCCATCAGATCGATGAGGCTCTGGCCGGTCTTCAGGTCCCGACCCCAGGAGGAAATCTCGATGCCGGTGAGAACGATCTCCCGATACCCCGCCTGCCGCAGCCCCACGGCCTGCTCCACCGCCACCTCCAGCGGCGCGGAGCGCACCGGGCCCCGGGCGTAGGGGATGATGCAGTACGTGCAGAAGTTGACGCACCCGTCCTCCACCTTCAGCATGGCCCGGGTGCGGCCCTCCGCCCCGCCGGCACGGAGCACCTCGAAGCTCCGGCGGTCGAAAGCCCGATCGATGGCCTCCAGCGGCCGGCGCTCTTGGACGGTGCGCTCCAGCAAGGTCAAAAATCCGGCGCGGTCGCCGGTGCCGGCGATGAGGTCCACCCCCAGCGCCCGGGCCTCCTCCGGATGGGTCTGGGGGTAGCAGCCGCACACCGCCACTATCGCGCCGGGATGCTCCCGGCGGAGGCGGTGGATGACCTGGCGGGACTTCTGGTCGCTGACCGCCGTGACGGAGCAGGTGTTCACCACATAGGCGTCCGCTTCGTCGGAAAGATCCACCACCTGGTGGCCCATGGTGCGCAGCGTCTGCTCCATGGCCTGGGTCTCGTACTGATTCACTTTGCACCCCAGGGTGTACATGGCAACTCTCATCAGGTTCTCCTTGCTCTTTTACAAAAAGCTCAGTATAATAGATAGATGCGCCGCCGCGTCCGGTCAGATCGGCCGGACCGGCAGGTCTATTGGTCTATTATACGTTGCTTTTCCCCGTTCAGCAAGACCCAAACGCACCAGGAGAGGATGTCACCCATGATTTATCTGGATCACGCCGCCACCACGCCGGTCCCCCGGGCCGTGGCGGACGCCATGTACGAGGTATTGACCGACCAGTTTGCAAACCCCAGCGCCCAGTACGCCGCCGGCCTTGCCATGAAGCGGCGGCTGGACCAGTGGCGCATGACCGTCGCCGGCGCCCTGGACTGCCCGCCGGAGCGGCTGTACTTCACCTCCTGCGGAACCGAGGGGGATACCTGGGCCGTCACCGCCGGGTGCTGGCAGAACCGGCGCCTGGGGCGCCACATCGTCACCACCGCCGTGGAGCACAGCGCCGTTTTGGAGGCGTGCCGGTGGATGGAGCGGCAGGGCTATGAGGTGACATACCTCTCTCCGGACCGAAACGGCGCCATCTCTGCCGAGGCGGTGCTCGCCGCCGTCCGGCCGGACACGGCGCTGGTTTCGGTGATGCTGGTGAACAACGAGCTGGGAAATGTGTACCCCATCACCGACATCGCCCGGGGGCTGCGGGAGAAAAACCCCGACACCCTCCTCCACACCGACGCAGTCCAGGGCTTTTTGAAGGTCCCCTTCTCCGTCGGGACCCTGGGGGCGGACCTGGTCAGCATCTCCGCCCACAAGATCGGCGGACCCAAGGGCATCGGCGCGCTGTACATCGGCCAGCGGCTGCGCAGTCCCCGGCCCCTGATCCCCGGCGGCGGACAGGAGGGGGGGCTCCGCTCCGGCACGGAGGCCACCGCCCAGATCGCGGGCTTCGCCAAGGCGGTGGAGCTGCGGCAGGCGCGGCTTTCGGAGCAGCTTGCCCACCTGGCCCACATCCGGGAGTATGCCGCGCAACAGCTCTCCGCCATTCCAGACCTGGAGCTCATCGGCGGCGGCGCGCCCCACATCCTGGCCGCGTCCCTGGTTGGCTGGCCCAGCCAGAACATCGTCAATGACCTCTCCGCCCAGGGCATCTGCATCTCCGCCGGCTCCGCCTGCCACCGGGGAAAGCCCAGCCACGTGGTGGCGGCGCTGCACCTTCCCAAGCGGACAGCGGGCAGCGTCATCCGCCTGAGCTTCGGCCCGGAGACCACAGAGGCGGACATCGACGCCTGCACCGAGGCCCTCCGCCGCCATCACGACGAGCGCATGCCCATGCTGTAAAGACCTCACTTTTTGAAAAAGGACGAACTCTATGGACCTCCTTCTCCGGCGGGAGCCGGGCTTCTACGGGCGGCTTTGGAAGCTATCCCTGCCCATCATCCTGCAAAACCTCATCACCTTCTCCCTGAGCCTCATCGACACCTTCATGGTCAGCCAGCTGGGAAACGACGAGATGGCCGCCGTCACCGCCGCCAATGTGCCGGCATTTTTACTCATCAGTCTGGTCTTCGGCGTGCAGAGCGGCCTTGGCATCCTGGTCAGCCAGTACTGGGGACGGCAGGACCTGGAGAGCATCAACCGGTGCCTGGGCGTCGCGTGCCTGCTGGGCGGCGGCATCACCCTGGCGCTGGCCCTGGTGTTCTTCCTCTTCCCCGTGCCGGTGATGGACCTGCTCTCCAACAGCCATGACCTCTCTCTCCTGGGAGCGCCGTATCTTCGCATCGTGGGCTTTTCCTACGTCTGCAACCTCTTCTCCTCCGCTTACGCCAGCGTGCGCCGCAGCGTGGAGGACCCGGGCTTTGGCATGAAGCTCTTCGGCTTTTCCACCCTGCTGAACACAGGGCTGAACTACCTGCTCATCTTCGGGCGGGGCGGCTTTCCCGCCCTGGGGGTGGCCGGCGCGGCCATCGCCACGCTGCTCGCCCGCCTTTCGGAGCTGGTGATCTGCGTGGTGTGCGCCCTGCGCAGCCGCCGCGTCCCCTTCCTCCCCGCCTGCTTTTTTCACCCCAGCCTTGCCATGACGCGCCGCTTTTTGCGCTACGCCTCCCCCGTCATCCTCAACGAGGCGGCCTGGGGCCTGGGCAACTCCCTTTTGACGGTGATCCTGGGCTACACGGAGGAGTCCGTGGCCATGCTGGCGGCCAACGCCGTCATCGGCAATTTGAACCGGCTGTTCCTGGTGGTGTGCTTCGGCCTTGGCGCCTCCACCTCCGTTCTGGTGGGCAAGGCCATCGGCGAGGGGCAAAGCCGGGAGGAGGTGCTCTCCCTCAGCCGCGCCCTGCTGCGCTTCACCGTCCTGGTGGGGGCCGCCCTTGCGGCGCTGTCCCTTGCGCTGGTGCCGGTCCTCTTCCGGCCGGTGGTCTTCCCTCTCTTCAAGCTCTTTGGCCGCTCCGCCGCCATCGCCACGGCCCTGGCGGTGACCGGCTTTGCCGCCATCCCCCTTCACGCCTACGCCATCTCCGCCGTCACCGGCGTGCTGCGGGCCGGCGGGGACGTGGTGTGGTCCACCGCGCTGGACCTGCTGCCCCAGTGGTGCATCTCCCTGCCCCTGACGGCCTTGGCCGCCCTGGTGTGGAAGAGCGGGTACTGGTCCGTTGCCCTGGCCATGCAGATGGAGGTGGCGGTAAAGGTCCCCCTCTGCATGCTGCGCAGCCGCACGGACCGGTGGATCCACGACGTGACCAGGGAGGCATCCGTATGAGTCTTTTCCGCTGCCCCGTCTGCGGTGGGGCGCTGTGCCGGGAGGAGGCGGCCTACCGCTGCCCCGCCGGCCACAGCTTCGACATCGCCCGGGAGGGCTACACCTACCTCCTGCCCCCCAACCGCAAGCACTCCGCCGCCCCCGGGGACGACCGGGACATGGCCGCCGCCCGGCGGGACTTCCTCTCCGCCGGGCACTACGCGCCGCTGCTGGACGCCCTGTGCCGGGAGATCCTGCCCCGCTGCGGCGCCTCCCCCGCCCTGCTGGACGCCGGCTGCGGCGAGGGGTACTACACCGCCGGCATCTACCGCGCCCTCTGCCAAGCGAAACGGCAGCCCCGCATGGCGGGAACGGACATCTCCAAGTTCATCCTCCGCTACGCCGCCCGGCGGCAGCGGGAGGTGGAGTTCGCGGTGGCGTCCTCCTTCGGCCTCCCCCTGGCGGATGGGGCGGTGGAGGTCCTGCTCAACTGCTTTTCCCCGCTGGCGCTGGAGGAGTTTCGCCGGGTGCTGCGGCCGGGCGGGCACTTTTTCTACGTGGTGCCGGCGGCGCGGCACCTGTGGGAGCTCAAGGAGGTGCTGTACGACCACCCTTACCCCAACGAGGAGAAGGAGACGCCCTACGAGGGCTTCGCCTACCGGGCCATCGTGCCGGTGACCTTTTCCATGGAGCTGGAGGGATCGGCCATCCGCTCTCTCTTCCGCATGACCCCCTACGCCTGGAAAACACCCCGAGAGGGGGTGGCCCGGCTGGAGGCGCTGGAGCGCCTCACCTGTCAGGCGGATTTTCGCATCCATATCTTTGAAAAGCTGTAATGCCAGGCTCTGTAAAGGAAATTCACCTGGTAGGAATTGCAGGTGTATTTTTGCCGAAACAGGCAAAAACAGGCCGCGGAGGGCCCCCTCCGCGGCCTGTTCTTTATGTATGTGCTGTGGGTCCCACTCCCGTCACGGCACCGCCGTGATGGTGCCGCCGCCCAGGACCGTGTCCCCCCGGTAGAGCACCACCGCCTGCCCTGTGGTGATGGCCCGCTGGGGCTCGTCGAAGGTAAGGCGCACCGTGCCATCCGGCAGGGGCTCCGCAAGAGCGGGGCGCTCCGTCTGCCGGTAGCGCACCTTGGCCCACACCCGCAGCGGCTCCCGGGGCGCTCCGATGGCGCCCCAGACCCAGTCCCCGGCCAGGAGCGTCCGGCCATACAGGGCCGACTCCGGCCCCAGGGTCACGGTGTTGTCCGCCATGGACTTGCCGCACACGTACAGCGGCTCCGCCGCGCTGACGCCCAGGCCCTTCCGCTGGCCCAGGGTGTAGCACTCGGCCCCCCGGTGGCGGCCCAGTACGCGCCCCTCCCGGTCCAGAATGTCCCCCGGACAGGCGATCCTTCCGGTGTAGCGGGCCAGAAAGGCGCCATAGTCCCCGTCCGGCACGAAGCAGATGTCCTGACTGTCGTGCTTGCGGGCGTTGACGAAGCCCTGCTCCTCCGCGATGCGGCGGACCTCCGATTTGCGCAGGCGGCCCAGGGGGAAGAGGGTGTGGGCGAGCTGATCCTGGGTCATGGAGGCCAGCACATAGCTCTGGTCTCGGTCCGGGTCCGCCGCCTTGCGCACCGCCCAGCGGCCGGACTCCGGCGTCAGGCAGATGCGGGCATAGTGGCCGGTGGCGATGTAGTCCATTCCCAGGACCTGGGCCCGGTGCAGCAGAGCGCCGAATTTCAGGTAGCGGTTGCAGTCGATGCAGGGGTTGGGGGTGTCCCCCCGGCGGTAGCTCTGGGCAAAGCGGCGCATGACCTGCCGGTCGAATTCCTCCGTAAAATTGAACACATAATAGGGAATGTCCAGCCGACGGGCCACCTCCCGGGCATCCTCCACATCCTCCAGGGCGCAGCAGGTGTGCCCCTTGCGGCCGGCAGATTCGTTGGTATAGAGCTTCATGGTAACGCCCACGCACTCATACCCCTGCCGCTGCAGCAGCCACGCCGCCACGCTGGAGTCCACGCCGCCGCTCATGGCGACCAAAACCTTGGCTCCCACGCCGTTTTCACCTCATCTTCCGCCGCCGTTTTCGGCGGCAAATGCGCTCCGTCCCACAGGGGGCGGGCGGTCTTACGCAAACCGGGGCACGATGACGCCCTCCCGGAAGGCCGCCACGTCAAAGTCCGGTCCCGTCAGATGGTAGACCTCCTCTGCCGGCCACAGGGCCAAAAAGTCCTCCACCCCGGCAACGTTTGGAAGGCCGTATGGCGCGTGGTGGTAGTGCATGGGCACCACGCACCGGGGGCGAAGGGCGTCGCACACCGCCTTGGCGCCGGCAGCGTCCAACGTGTAGACCCCGCCCACCGGCACCAGCGCCGCGTCCACCGGTCCAATGGCCGCCAGCTGCGCCGCCGAAAGGGCGTGGCCTAGGTCCCCCAGATGGGCGACGGACACGCCGCCGGCGGAGAACACCCGGATGGTGTTCGTCCCCCGCAGGGCGCCGCGGCGATCATCGTGGAAGGAGGGGATCTCCTTTACTGTAAAGGGGCTTTCCCTTGCAGGCAGGAGCTCCACGCACGAGACGGCGTTGTGGTCAAAATGGTCATGACTGCAATAGACGGCGTGGGCCTGTACGGCCAGGGGTGGATAGCCCGCCACCCCGGTGTAGGGGTCCGTCACGATCCGGTATCCATCCGCCTCCAGCAAAAAGCAGGCGTGTCCCAGCCAGGTGAGCTTCATGATCCCTTCCTCCTTTTTATGGGGCCGCAGCCCCGTCACATGCAAAGCCGGGGCGGACGGACCGCCCCGGCTCTCAGTATAGCAGGTTTACTCCTGCTTGTCACTCTGTTTTTCCGCCTGCCTGGCAGCCAGCTTCTCGGTCCGCTCCGCCTGCTTGGCGGCCTTTTTCGCGGCCCGTGCCTCCCGGCGCTTTTCGCTGCCCCGACCGGCCAGACGCACCACGATGACGATCACGATCACCACAATGACGATCCACAGCCACCCGTAGGCCAGCGCCACCACGATGTCCTCCAGCCAGTCGCCAAAGTCGCTGAGCCCCTCCTTAAAGGAGGACCAGAGGCGGCTTGCAAAGCTGTCCGGCACCTCCTCCACATTGGAGAACTTGTAGACCTCGCTGAGGGAGAGGTTGATGGTGGAGTAGTCCACCAGATTGTCGTAGTGCCGCAGGGTGCCGGAGAGGCTCTCGATGATCTGCTCCGTCTCGGAGATGGCGGACTCGATGGTGATGATGTCCTCCATCTGCTCCGCCTGCTCCAGCAGGGACTGGAGCCGCTCCAGCTTGATCTGCTGGGTGCGCAGGCGGCCCTGGGTATCATAGTAATACTCGCTCACGTCCTCCTGAGAGGTGGAGCGCCAGGTCTCGTGGCACAGTCCACCGGCCTGGTTCAAAAACTCCTGGAAGTTCTGCACCGGCACCCGAATGGTGTAGTTTGCCCAGCGGTAGCCGCTGCCCCGGTTCCCGATGCTGCTGTCGGCAAAGTACCCGCCCAGGCGGTTCGTCAGCTCCGCCAGGGAGGCCGTGGTCTCCTCAAAGGCGTCGGTCTCCATCTCCAGGCTGGCAGTGAAGATCATCTTCTGGGGCTGGGTGGAAACGGCCGCGCTCTGCTCCATGGCCATGGGCTCCTCGTACCAGTCGTTTCCGCCGTAGTCGGCCATTTCGGCGCTGGGGGCCGCGGCCGCGGAATTGCTGGTAGCATAATAGCTGCCGCCGCTGGATTTTCCCGCACCGCCGCAGGCCGTCAGAAGGCCCGTCAGCAGCACCGCGGAGACAAGGAGTGCAAGAAGCTTTCTTTTCATCGTGTTCCCTCCTGTTCTCCCCCGCTCTTCCCTGCGGAGGAATTTGTCTATTTAGACGATACCACAGGGAAAAAGTTCCCGCAAGGGCCAAATTTTCTTTTCCTGCTCCGCAGGGCCGACGCCCGGCCTCCGAAGCAAGGGGCGCTTTGCCCTTGCCTTTTCCCGGCGGGAGGGATACAATATCCCCAAGGAAAAAGGAACCACTTTTACATTAGGAGGAATCGTTATGACCTATCAGGAGGCGCTGGCCAACGCCCGGGGACAGATGGGACCCTACTGCAAGGCCTGCCCGGTGTGCAACGGCCTTGCCTGCAAAAACCAGGTGCCCGGCCCCGGCGCCAAGGGCATCGGCACCGGCTTCATCCGCAGCTACCAGAAGTGGCAGGAGCTGTGCGTGAACATGGACACCATCTGCGAAAATAAGCCCGTGGACACCACCTACACCTTCTTCGGCCGGCAGATGGCCCTGCCGGTGTTCGCTGCGCCGGTGGGCGCCATGCAGCTGCACTACGGGGACAAGTACGACGACCCCGCCTACAACGCCATTCTGGTCCCCGCCTGCGCCCAGGCGGGCATCGCCGCCTTCACCGGCGACGGGGTGAACCCCGCCGTCATCGGCGGCGCGGTGGAGGCCCTGAAGGAAAACGGCGGCGTGGGCGTGCCCACGGTGAAGCCCTGGAATCTGGAGACCGTGCGGGAGAAAATGGCCCTGGCCCGCTCCGCGGACCCCATGGCCATCGCCATGGACATCGACGCCGCGGGGCTCCCCTTCCTGAAAAACCAGCAGCCGCCCGCCGGCAGCAAGACCGTGGAGGAGCTGCGGGAGATCGCCGACATGGCGGGCAAGCCCTTCATCCTCAAGGGCATCATGACGGTCGCCGGCGCCAAAAAGGCCCTGGAGGCCGGGGCCAGCGGCATCGTGGTGTCCAACCACGGCGGCCGGGTGCTGGACCAGTGCCCTGCCACGGCGGAGGTGCTGCCCGCCATTGCCGCCGCGGTGGGCGGCAAGCTCACCGTGCTGGTGGACGGCGGCATCCGCACCGGCATGGACGTGTTCAAGGCCCTGGCCCTGGGGGCGGACGCGGTGCTCATCGGCCGGCCCTTCGTCACCATGGTCTACGGCGGCGGCGCCGAGGGCGTGGCTGCGTATGTGGAAAAGCTCCGCGCAGAGCTCGCCGACACCATGGCCATGTGCGGCGCCCACTCCCTGGCGGACATCCGCCGGTCCATGCTCTTCGGCTTCTGATCCGGACAGCGGGGCCATCCCGCCCGGCGGGCAAGAAAGGAGACTGATGATGACACTGCAAGAACGCTTCGGCCAGATCCTCGCCGACGTGCGCGGCGGCGGCACGGCGCAGCACACCCTGGCGGCGGAGGGCGCCGTCTACGTGCGGCGCTTCTGCCCCCGGGAGCGGCTGATCCTGCTGGGCTGCGGCCACGTGTCCCAGGCCCTGTGCGGCTATGGGGCGGACCTGGGCTTTTCGGTCATCGCGGCGGACGACCGCCCCTCCTTCGCAAACCGGGCCCGCTTTCCGGCGGCGGAGCAGGTGCTCTGCGACAGCTTTGAAAACGCCATCCGCGCCCTGCACATCGGCGAGACGGACTATGTGGCCATCCTCACCCGGGGCCACCGGTACGACGCGGACTGTCTGCGCGCCATCCTGCCGGGCCCCTTCCCCCGATACCTGGGCATGATCGGCTCCAAGCGCCGGGTGGAGGGGCTCAAGGAGCTTTTGACGGAGGAGGGCTTTGACCCGGCCCTTTTATCCCGGCTCCACGCGCCCATCGGCCTTCCCATCCAGGCGTTGACCCTGCCGGAGATCGCCATTGCCATCGCGGCAGAGCTGATCCAGTGCCGCCGGGCAGACAGCGGCCGCCTGCGCCGCTCCGAGGCGCTGACGGAGGAGGGCTACTCCCTGCCGCTGCTGGAATTCCTGGCGGAGGACCCCACGCCCAAGGCCCTCATCACCGTCTGCGAGACTGCCGGGTCCACGCCGGTGAAGTCCGGGGCCATGATGGCGGTGGACGCCCTGAACCGGACGGAGGGCACCGTGGGCGGCGGCTGCGGCGAGGCTCAGCTCCTCCAAATGGCCCGCCGGATCATCGGCACCGGGACACGGCGGCTGGTGACGGTGAGCATGACCAACGATGTGGCTGCCCAGGCCGGCATGGTCTGCGGCGGAGAGATGAAGGTGATGATTGAAGATGGCGAAGCGGACGTGTAACGGCAATTGCGGCGGCTGCGGAGGCTGCGGCGGCGCGCTGTACCTGACGGAGGCGGAGCTGGCCCTGCTGCGCCGCTTCGCCCAGATCCCCTTCTTCCCCCTGGCCCGGCGGGCGGACTCCGAGGAGCCGGTCTGTCTGGAGGAGGGCGGCATGGACCCGGCGGCGCTCTCCGCCCTGGCCCTGAAGGGATTGATCCGGCTGGACTATGACCTGCCGCTGGCCAATTTCGACTACCGGGACTACGGCGCCTATCCCCACCACGGCAGCATGGCCCTGACCGCCGCCGGCATCGACGCGGTGGAGACGCTGGAGATCAGCGGCGTGGAGGAGTGAGCGCCCTGCCGGAGGCCGCAGCAGTGCGGCCTTGGAAGGCCCTTGCCCGGCAGCGGCCGCAGGCGCCATGCTCATCCACACCGGAATGGAAAGAACAAGCACCCCCTGACGCGAAAAACGCGTCAGGGGGTGTTCTTTTCTTAAAGAGCGCCCGCTTCTGCCATAGCCGCCCGGGAGAAGGTCCTCTGCCCGGGCGCCGGCCTCCTCAGCGCACCCGACTCAGGATGCGGGTCATGAGGCCGATGCGCTGGAAGGGCGTCATGAGATAGAGCCCGTCCGTGTAGGGGGCGATGTCCGAGGCGATGCGGACCGCCAGCTCCACCGCCAGGTCCTCCGCCTCCTGCCGGTCCTTCCCCTCATACAGGGAAAGGATCTCCTCCGACACCCGGATGCCGGCAATCTCGTTGTTGAGGAAGCAGGCGTTGCGGTGGCTCACCGGCGGGTAGATGCCCCCCAGGAGCTTGCCCTTCAGCGTGGCGCGGGCCAGCTTCAGATTTTCCAGTGCCTCCGGCGACAGCACCGGCTGGGTCAAAAAGCCGTCCACGCCGCACGCCTCCTTTTCGCAGGCCATGCGCAGCTGGATCTCAAAATTCCGGGCGTTCACGTTCAGGGCGCCGAAGATGCGGAAGGGGGTCTTCAGCACCGTCTCGTTCAATCCCGCCACGTAGCGGGCCAGCTTCCGGGAGTTGAAGTTGAACACGCCCTTCACCTCATCCCGGTTCTCCGTGGGGATGGGGTCCCCCGTCACCAGCAGCACGTTGTGGACCCCCTCCATGGAAAGACCCAGCAGCAGCGCCTTGGTGGCGTTCAGGTTCCGGTCCCGGCAGGTCAGGTGGGGCAGCGGCTCCACCCCCAGCTCCCGCTTGAGCTTGCAGGCCAGGATGCTGCTGTCCGCCCGAGGGCGGCCCACTGGGCAGTCCGCAATGGTCACGGCGTCCGCCCCGGCGGCGCGCAGCGCCCGGACCCCGGTGAGAAAGGCGGTCCCGTCGTCGTCCGGCGGCGGGTCCAGCTCCACGGCGATGACCCGCTCTCCCTGCCGGAGCTTCCGGGAGAAGGGGCCCTCCTCCGGCTCCTCCCGCCGCTCCGCC
>JAFUGI010000177.1 GCA_017469475.1 Oscillibacter sp.
CACCGGGAGCAGGCCCGCTCTGCGGGCGGCGCGTTTCCGGCGGGAGCGGCGGGCGATGCCCGCCGGCGCGGGGCAGTCCCCTTATGGCTCGGCCGGGCCGCCGCTCTTCTCCTCCCCGGGGTGGAAGTGGGCCCACACCGCCTCCGCCGCGCTACGGGGCACCACTTTGGAAAGGGCGTCCACATTCGCCTGGCGGATGGCCTTGACGGTGCCGAAGTGTTTTCGCAGGGCCTCCTGCCGCCGCGGTCCCACGCCGGGGATGCCGTCCAGCGCGGAGCGCAGGGCGCTTTTCGTGTGGCTCTCGTGGTGGAAGGTGATGGCAAAGCGGTGGGTCTCCTCCTGGATCTGGCCGATGAGGGCGAACACCGCCGGGTTGCCCGCGATGCCGATCTCCTGGCCCTCCGGCGTCATCAGCGCCCGGGTGCGGTGGCGGTCGTCCTTCACCATGCCGAAGATGGGCACCGTCACGCCGAAGGCATCCGCCACCTCCCGGGCGGCCCGGGCGTGGGTCTCGCCGCCGTCGATGAGGAACACGTCCGGCAGGGGGAGGAACTTCTCGTCCCCGTCCGCCGCCCGCTGGAGCCGGCGGCGCAGCACCTCCTGCATGGAGGCGTAGTCGTCCGGATGGCCGCCGGTCAGCTCCTTGATGTGGAAGCGGCGGTAGGCGGACTTCAGAGGCCGGGTGCCGCTGTAGACCACCATGGAAGCCACGATGTCGCTTTTGCCGGTGTTGGAGATATCGTAAGACTCCATCCGCCCCGGCGGGGCAGGCAGCCGGAGCAGATGGCCCAGGACCTCCAGGGTGTGGGCCGTGCGCTCGGCGGCGGTGGTGGCCCGGCGGGACTCCTCCTGGGCGTTGCGCTGGGCCATAGCCCGCAGCTCCGCCTTCTCCCCCCGCTGGGGCACGTGGACCCAGACCTTGTGGCCCGCCCGGCGGGTCAGGACCTCCGACAGGCTCTCGCACTCTCCGGTATCCAGGGGGAGGAGGATCTCGTGGGGCAAAATGGCCCGGGGCAGATAGTACTGGGCCGTCAGGGCGGAGAGCATCTCCGCCTCCGTTTCGTCGATGGGGGAGGCGAACAGCTCCGTCTCCCGGCCGGTCAGATCGCCGTTTTCCATGTGGAGCACGGCGTAGCAGCTCTTGCCCTCGCCCCGGCAGATGCCCCAGATGTCCGTGTCGGCGCAGAGGCCCGCGATGACCGTCTGCCGCTTGGAGAGGGCGCCGATGGCGTTGATCCGGTCCCGCAGGGCCGCCGCCTGCTCAAAGCGCAGCGCCTCCGCCTCCGCCTCCATCTCCTCCGTCAGCTCCCGCAAAAGCTGCTTGGACCTGCCCTCCAGCACCCCTGCCGCCTGCTCGATGCGGCGGCAGTACTCCTCCTGCGTCAGCTCCGGGCGGCAGAATCCGTCGCACCGGCCCATGTGAAAGTTGAGGCAGGGCCGCTCCGCGCCGATGTCCCGGGGGAACCTTCGGCTGCACGTGGGCAGGCGCAGAGCGGAGAGCACCGCGTCCAGGGCCTGACGGGTCTCCTGCCGGCCGCCGAAGGGGCCGAAGTATCGGGCGCCGTCGTTCCCGTACCGGCTGGCCAGAGAAAAGCGGGGATACGCCTCCCGGGAGAGGCGCACGAAGGGATAGCCCTTGTCGTCCTTGAGCAGAATATTGTACCGGGGCATGTGGCGCTTGATGAGGGAGTTCTCCAAAATCAGCGCCTCAAACTCACTGGAGACGAAAATGGTGTCGAACCGGTCCACCTGGGAGACCATCTGCCGGGTCTTGACGGTGTGGGAGGCGCTGTCCTGAAAATACTGGCTGACCCGGTTTTTCAGCTTCTTGGCCTTGCCCACATAGATGACCTTCCCCGTCTTGTCCATCATGAGATAGACGCCCGGCTGCAGGGGCAGGTCGTTTGCCTTGCGGCGCAGCTCCTCCCGGGTCATACGCGCTCCTCCCTTCCATCGCCATGAGTTCCGGCCGCCCGAGAGGCGGCGCCGCCGGGGCGGATGTCCCGGTCTGGCAGCTTCGGACCATGGCAGAAAAAGCGGCCCCGCTGACGCAGGGCCGCTCACAGTCTGTACCGGCGCTTACTCGCCGAAGTTCTCGTTCACCAGGCTCACCAGGGCGGCGACCGCTTCCTTTTCGTCGCTGCCGTCCGCGATCAGGGTGATGGTGGTGCCCTTCACGATGCCCAGAGACAGAACGCCCAGCAGGCTCTTGGCGTTCACGCGGCGATCCTCCTTCTCCACCCAGATGCCGCTTTTGAACTCGTTGGCCTTCTGGATGAAGAACGTGGCAGGCCGCGCATGCAGGCCAACCTCATTGTTGACGGTGATCTCCTGTGTATACATGATACAGCTCTCCTTTTCTACAGCAAGTCAGACAAAACCGCTTCGCACAGAACTGACATTTCTGATGTTAGCATACCTGATTTTTTGCCTTCCGTCAATGGCGATTTCCACAAACATTTGGAGAAATCCGGAAGAGGATACTACCTTTTTCGGCGGTTCAGCCAGAGATTCGCCCATTCCTGTGGGAAAAGCGGCGATTTTCCGGGAATTACCGTATCAGTAGTTGGCAGCCATCACCTGGAAATAGGCCTGGGGATGGTTGCACACCGGGCACACGGCGGGAGCGTTTTCCGCGATCTCCACGTGGCCGCAGTTGCGGCAGAACCACATGACCTTCTCTCCCTTGCGGAAGACCTCGCCGTTTTTCAGGTTCTCCAGAAGCTTGAGATACCGCTCCTCATGGCATTTTTCGATCCTGGCCACGCCCTCGAACTGGGCGGCCAGCTCCAAAAAGCCCTCCTCCTCGGCGGTGCGGGCCATCTGAACGTACATCTCGGTCCACTCCTCATGCTCGCCGGCGGCGGCCGCAGCCAGGTTCTCCGCCGTGGTACCGATGCCGCCCAGAGCCTTGAACCAGAGCTTGGCATGCTCCTTTTCGTTGAGCGCCGTCTCCTGGAAGAGGGCCGCGATCTGCTCATAGCCCTCCTTCTTGGCCTTGCTGGCAAAATAGTCGTACTTGTTGCGGGCCTGGGACTCTCCCGCAAAGGCGGTCCAGAGATTGGCCTCGGTCTTGCTTCCTTTCAGCTCCATAAGCTCCTCCTTTTTTCCTCGTCAGCCGATATGGCTCGTTACTTGTCGCAAAGCGCCGCTCGCCGGCGCCTCCGGCGCGGCCTGTCCCGCAAAAACGGGCTATGGCTTTTTCGCATCCGGTATGTGTATTATACCGCATATCCGCATATTTGCAAGGTTTTTTCCGCCAAACCCTGCAGGAACTGCCAGGTTTCTCTCCCAATGGGCGGGGCACACTACGGACCGGGTATCGCGGGGACGCCGCGCCGTGAGCACAGCGCCGTCCCAAGGCGATCCGCGCCCCGGACGGGCGGGCGCGGCAATGGCGAGGGCCGTTTGCCGCCGCTGTCGGCGAAAGGACACGGATCGGTATTTCCACAAAAGGAAGGAAACGACATGAACAAGACTTGCAGTCTTCTGCTGGTCTCCGCCCTGCTGGTGCTGGGGCTGACCGCCTGCGGCGGCGCCGGCCGGCAGAACGGAAATCTGACAGACGACGGCACCGCCACCACCGGCCAGAGCAGCGCCGGTTATGACGGTCCCACCGACAACTACGGCCGGGGCGACTCCCTCATCGAGGACGCCGGAGAGGCCGTGGGCAACGGCGCACGGGATGTGAAAAACGGCGTGGAGCGGGCCCTGACCGGCAACACCGCCAACGGCACGACGGCCAACACTGCCCGTGCCGGCACCGCGGCCAACACTGCCAACGGCACCCTGCGCACCACCCGCACAGCCACAGGCGCCAACTATGACCAGATGCTGCGCAACGCCCGGGTCCATGACCGGGACGGACGGCTGTGGGATCTGGAGAACGCCGTGACTCCCGGCAGCACGTTCTAAGGCGGTCGGAAGAGGTCCTGGCGGGTGTGCCCTGGGTGCGGTATGTTTCCACCAAGGAGCATGCTCTAAAGGACGTGTCCCAGGCAGGGCACAGGCCAGGCGGCCGTGTTTTGAATGCCCCGCTTCAGCAAGGCGCCTTTCAGACCCATTCCAATGGAGGTCCGGCCCCATCACGACTGTGATGGGGCCGGACCCTATTTGTGCGGGAACAGTGGGTGCAGGGTACCAGGATAGAAGGCGGCGCCAGGGTCGATCAGGGACCTTTTTGTGGGGAAGCGTCGGAGCCGCGGCGCGGCGTCGGCGGCCGCCCTCCCCAGGCCCGGCGACTGTTCGGCAGGGTTTCCCGGTAAGCAGCCGTTTTTTCAGAGGATATGGTGAAAAACAGCTTTTCCTGGGGCGCAGGGCATGATATAATGACCGCAAAGCGGTCATTATATTTGATTGCAAGCATATATCACAACGCCGCCTGCGGCGGCTGTGATATAATGACCGCAAAGCGGTCATTATATCGCGCATACCGCCTCTTTTGAGGCGGTGCGCTTAAAATTTAAAATGCCGTGCCGTCGGGGACGGCACATGGCATAGATCCTGTCTGCGGGCAGGATCCAGCTCCATCCAATTGTCTGTTGTATGCCGATGCGGATGCCTTGTAGTGCAGAAAGGACGGGATCATATGACGCGGAAGAATACGCTCAGAAGGACGCTTTATATCGCGCTCACGGTCTGCCTCGTGCTCAGCCTCGCCGCCGCGTTTCTCACGCCGGCAGCCGTGATGACCGATCGAGGATCGGTTTTCGGCGGCATGGGGGCATATCTCAGGGACATTTTTGTTCCAGGGGCAGACGACATCGTTGCGGCGGGCGTCGCCGCCAGCCTGATCTCCTGGGTCTGGGTATGGCTGGACGCGCAGAACATTCTGCCGGCGCTGACGATGCTGGCAGTGCTGCTGGGCACGGCGGCGCTGCTTCAACTTACCCGCAGACAGCTGCGGACTGGAGAGGAAGAAGATACATGAAAAAACGCCTGCTGCCCCCACTGCTCCTTTCCCTGCTGCTCACCGCCTGCGGCGGCGCCCGGCAGCCCCAGGAATCTGTCCCGGCGCCGGCCGCCCCCGCCGTCACCACGGTGGAGACGCAGGAGACGGCGCCAGCCTTCACCCCGCTGACGGAGGCCCTGCTTGCGGGCACCTGCTGGACCGCCGTGGATGAAAACGGCGCCTCCCTGCCCGACGGGGCCTGGGCCGACCTGACGCTGCGTGATGACGGCACCGGCCGCCTCCGGGATGTAGCGGAGGGGTCCTACCGCCAGGGGCCGGAGGTCTCCTGGACGGTGGAGGATGGCGCCCTGGTCCTCTCGGGAGCGAGCGGGACGCTGACGGGCCGCCTGGCGGACGGCATTTTGTTCCTGGAGCAGGTGGGCCGGTCGCTGCATCTGGTGCCCTCCTCTCCCCTCACCGGCGGCGACACGCTGTGCCTTGCGGATCTGGAGGGAACCTGGCAGCTGATCTCCATAGAGGCGGAGGGGGAGACCGCCTCCGCTCAGGAGGCCGGCGTCTCCTCCCGCTTCACGGTGGAAAACCGGTGGAGCGGGACGGAGGCCATTCCCCTTTTCACCTGCCGGTACGCCTCGGCGGAGGGGGATGTGCTCTTCTTCGAGGCCGCCGGGGAGACCCAGCGCCGCCCTTTGTACGACGGCTGTGAAAACGGCGATTGGAGCCTTGCGCTCCACCCCCGGCAGGCGCAGGACTTCTCCCTCCGGGCAACCCTGACCGACCCGGACACCCTGCTGGTGGAGATCACCATGGACGACGAAACGGCCAGCCTCTCCACCTATCGCCGCCCGCCGGAGACGCCGGAGGAGGTGGTCCACGCCCTGGAGCAGGCGACGGACGCGTCCCTTCTCCTCTATTGGCCGGACCCCTCGCCGGTCTTGCAGCGGCAGCTGGCCGATGTGGACACCGTGGCGGTGGAGGAGGGGCCCAGCCTTCTCCTCCTGGCCGGGACGGAGGAGCATCTGGTCCTGCGGCTCTATGCCTGGGACCCCGCCTCCTGGGAGGTGCCGGAGGAGGGCGAGCCCTTGCCCGACCTCTCCGACCCCCTCTTCTGGCGGGAGCAGGAGACCGTCTACTGCGCGCCCCTTCTCCGGGGGGAGCTGCGCCTCTTCTCCCTGTCCATCCCGGAGGGGATGCCCCACCTGTGCCTGAGCGCGGAGCTGGATGGCGAGGAGTCTTTCTTCCCCATCACCGCCATGGACGGCTATGAGGAAGTGGGATGGATGTACCTCGACCGGTCCTGACAGCATCACAGGAGGTTCCCATGTCTGATACCTTTTCCATGCGGGTCATCGCCCATGTGCGCAGCGACTTCCCCACCAAATTCGGCGTTCCCCGGCAAAGCGGCCTGGTGGATGCCCTGGAATCCCGGGTGGTGTTCGTCCCGGAGTTTCGGAACCGGGACGCCCTGCGGGGGCTGGAGGGCTTTTCCCACCTGTGGCTGATCTGGGTCTTTGATCGGGCCGTCCGCGAGGAGTGGTCCCCCACCGTCCGGCCGCCCCGGCTGGGCGGCAACCGGCGATTGGGCGTGTTCGCCACTCGGTCCCCCTTCCGGCCCAACCCCATCGCCATCTCGTCGGTGGCCCTGGCGGGCATCGAGGAGGACGGCCGGGAGGGGCCCATCCTCCGCATCCGGGGCGCCGATCTGATGGACGGCACCCCCATTCTGGACATCAAGCCCTACGTCCCCTACGCGGACTGCCACCCGGAGGCCGCCGGAGGCTTTGCCTCCGTCCCCGCCGGGGAGACGCTGGAAGTGGTCATCCCCCCGGCGCTTCTGGAGCGGGTCCCGCCGGAGCGGTGGGAGGCCCTGCGGGGCGTGCTGGCTCAGGACCCCCGGCCCCATTACCAAAGCGACCCAAACCGGCTCTACGGCTTCCTCTTCGCCGGTCTGGAGGTCCGCTTCACCGTGGCGGACGCGGTTTTGACCGTGCGGGACATCACGGCGGCGGAGGGATAGGGCGGCCACTGTGCGCCATCCATCCGCTGTGGGGGAAGGCCGGCGGTACATACCGGCCACGTGCCGTGCCTTATTTCATGGTCTCGAACTCCGTGCCCCATTTCGCGGCTGTACGCCGCGCTTTCCGGATAGATACACGCAAAAAAACAGGACCGGGCTGCCCAAAGGCAGCCCGGTCCTCAGTCTGTAGAGAAACGAATTTCCCATTGTTTTTGCCGGAGCTGTGCTTCGGCAAAAACACATTCAGGCGGTCACGAAGTGCCGCCCTCGCGCCGACCAACGAGGCGAAAGCCCAGGCGCTGGAGCGCGAGGATCTCCTATGGAAGCCCAACGAAGTGGGTTCCATGCTCTATGCGGCATTGCCCTCCGGGCAAGGGAACAATCGAACACTTGTTCTATCCCGGAAAGTGTAGTATCCTTGTGAGGCAACCAGTACATTCTACAAGAAACTTGGAGAGGG
>JAFUGI010000178.1 GCA_017469475.1 Oscillibacter sp.
GCTGGATGGCGTCCAGGGTCTCACCCCGGCGGCCAATGAGGGCCCCCAGTCCCTGGCCCTCCAGGATGACCTTATAGCGGCCCTTCTCCGGCTGGTAGACGTGGATGGCGGCCTCGCTCTCCATCTGGGCCAGAAGCCCGGTGAGGAAGGTCTTGATGGCCGCCGCCTTCTCGTCGTCCACCTCCTCGCCCAGGTCCTGGACGGGACGGGCGGCCTCTGCCTTGGTCTCCGGACGCTCCGCGGGGCGGCTCTCCCGGCTCTGGCGGTCCCGGCGGGGCCGGTCGCGCTTCTCGCTCCGCTCCGCCTTTTCGGGTCGGTCCGCCTTTTCGGCCCGCTCGGTCTTCTCCGGCCGGTCGGACTTTTCCGCCTTCTCCGGCTGCGTGTCCCGGACGGGGCGCTCCTTCTTCTCCGGCTTGGACGGGGCGGGCTCATCGTCCTCCCCGTAGCGGACGCGGACCTTGGCCGGGGCGGCGCCCAGGCCCAGGAAGCCGGACTTGGCCCGCTCCAGGATCTCCACGGACACATCGTCCCGGTCCAGGCCCAGCTGCTCCAGGGCCTTGCGGATGGCCTCCTCCTCGGTCTTGCCGGTCACATCGATAAATTCTCTCATATCGGCTCCTCGATCCTCAATCGTCATAGCGGTCCGCACGATAGGCCCGGCCTCTGGCGTAGGGACGGTCCCCCACCCGGCCGGCCTCGGTGGTGCTGCTGCCGGCCTTTTTGGCCTTGGCGGCCTTGGCCTCCTGGGCGGCCCGCTGCTTTTCCTTCAATGTCTGCTTCTGGGGCTGCTGCTGCCGGCGCTGCTCCTGCTGCTGCCGGCCCTCCTCCATGCGGCGCTTGCGGTCGGCCTCCCGCTGGGCCTCCCGGGCGTTTTCCTCTTCCTCCAGCTTCTGGTTGAAGAACCTGCCCATGATGGCCTCCTGGATCACGGAGAAGCCGCTCTGGGCGATCCAGTACACGCCCAGGGCCGCGGGCATCAAAAAGGCGATGTACACGGAGAAGAGGGGCATCATGTACATCATGGTCTTGGTGGAGTTGCCGGCTCCGTCCTGCTGGGGCTGCTGCTTCATGGTGATGCGGGTGAGCAGGATCTGGGAGAGGCCGGCCAGAATGGGGATCAGGATGAGCCCGATGGCCCCCCAGGTGAAGGCGAAGGACGTGACCTTGCTCCAGGGGGTGGACGCAAGGTCCAGACCCAGAAAGCTGTACTTCACGTTGATCCAGCCCTGCACGTTCTCACTGAGGCTGGGGAACTGCTCGCTGATGAGCTTGACCAGGTTGATCTGGCCGTAGGGCATCAGCTGGGTGAGCCCGTCCTTCACCACAGGGGCGCCGTCCCGCATCTGCACGATGGCGGACATGTCCGCCCCAGCGGCGGTGGCCTTCTGGACCAGGTCCTCCATCACGCCGGCGGAGATCATCATAAAGTGGGTGATGGGCTGGCGGATGATGGAGTACAGGGCGATCAGGATGGGGAAGGGGAGAAAGCTCCAAAGGCAGCCGCTCATGGGGCTCACGCCCTCCTCCGCGTACAGCCGCTGGATCTCCTCGTTCATCTTGGCCTGGTTGTTGGCGTACTTCTTCTGGATCTCCTGGACCTTGCCGGACATGCGGGTCATGCGCATCATGCTCTTTTTGGACTTCATCTGGAAGGGCAGCATGATGAGCTTGATGACCAGGGTAAAGAGGATGATGGCCAGGCCGTAGGACTGGGTCAGGGTGTAGAACAGCCGGACCAGCCAGGCGAAGGGGATACAGATGTAGTATCCAATCGTCGAAAACATAGGCGTTTCCTCCAAAGTTACAGGAATTTCCCCCAGGGAAATCGATCATGGCGGCGGCGTGTCCGCTCTGCGCCACGGTGTGCGCCCTTTGGCGCACGAAGAGCCCGTCGCAAGGGCGGGAGGCGCGCAAAAAACGCGCAGGACATTCCGAAGGGCCGAGGGGCCCCCGAACGTCACGGGACCGGGTCGTACCCGCCCTTGTGGAAGGGGTTGCAGCGCAGGATGCGCCGCACCGCAAGATAGCTCCCCTTCACGGCGCCGTACTTTTCCAGCGCCTCCAGGGCATACTGGGAGCAGGTGGGGGTGTAGTTGCAGCAGCGGGGCCGATAGGGGGAGATGGCCCGCTGATAAAAGCGCACCAGCGCCATCAAAACGTGCTTCATGGGTCCTCCTTCTGCATGCCGAGCTTGCGGCACAGGCGAAGAAAGGTGTCGTTCATCTCCCGCCAGGAGGCGGTCAGCGTCCGTCCCCGGGCAACCAGTATCACGTCGTACCCCGGGCGGAGCTTGTCCGCGTTCAGGCGATACACCTCCCGCAGGCGGCGGCGGGCCCGGTTGCGCTGCACGGCGTGGCCCAGCTTCACCGACGCGGTGAGGCCCAGGCGATTGCGGCCCAGCCGGTTTTTCCGGCAGTAGACCACCATGCAGCCCCCCGCCGCGCTGGCGCCCCGCTGGTAGAGCCGGCGGAACTCATAATTCTTTTTCAGCGTCACTGCCTGCTTCATGGCCGCTCCTCTCCCGGTTGGGCGACACCTCCGAAAACCAACGCAGGGACGGAGGAATCGCTCTCAATTCCCGCCGTCCCTTCAGACGCAGATGGAAGTGTCTCCCCGCGCTGCCGCTTCCTCAGTAGGAAAGGCGTGCGCGGCCCTTGGCGCGGCGACGGGCCAGGACCTTGCGGCCGTTGGCGGTAGCCATTCTCTTGCGGAAGCCATGGACCTTCTGGGCGTGCAGCTTCTTGGGCTGATAGGTACGTTTCGTTGCCATCTTGAGACACCTCCTGTCAGATTTGGGCCATGGGACCACGGCCCTTTACTCGACACCGCCGCAAAAGCGGCGATGCAGTAATCCATTTTCGCGCCTGGTGGCGCATGGGTCAGTATACCATTTTCCGTGAATGGTGTCAATAAAAACTTCCGGTTTTCCCCCATCTTTGGCAAAAAGGACGGTCTTTTCTTCTCCCTTTGGTGCAAAACGCAACATGTGGGGGACGATTCCGCGCCCCGCCACCATATCTGTACTCCCCCCCGCCGGGCGGAGCAAAGGTGGCAGATGCTTCTTATATATTAGAATAGGTATTTTGCTATTGCGGAGGGGCCCTTCTCTGTGGTATAATAAGGATAGCCTCATAGGGCCCTTTCGCGGGAAACGGGCCCGGCTTTCTTTTCCTTTGATCTTCCTCATGAAAGAGGTGTTCGTGTGAATTCCGTTGCCGACGTGTGGGAAACCGTCCTCTCCCAGCTCAGGCGGGACCTGTCTGAGACCACCATGGCCGCCTGGTTTGACGAGCTGGAGCCGGTGGACATCCAGGGAAACGTGTTTTTGCTCCACTGCTCCAACGACTTCAAGCGGGGGTACGTGCAGAGCCTGTACGCCGAGCGGATCAAAACCGCCCTGCGGGACCTGTTCTCCACCGATTTTGACCTGCGCATCCTGGACGACGGGGCCTTCCAGGAGCTCCGGGGCGGCACGGCCTGCCGGGGCAATGGCCGCTTCACGTCGGAGGAGTTCACCTTCGAGTCCTTCGTGGTGGGCCCCTCCAACCGGCTGGCCTACGCGGCCTCCGTGGCCGTTGCGGAGCATCCCGCCCAGAACTACAACCCCCTTTTGATCTACGGGGACTCAGGCCTGGGCAAGACCCACCTCATCAACGCCATCGCCAACGTCATCCGCAAAAACGACCCCCGCTCCAAGATCGTCTACGCCAAGGGGGACGACATGATCAACGAGCTGGTGGAGGCCATTCGGGAGGGCAGCACCGCCGAGATGCGGGAGAAGTATCGGGCGGCGGACCTGCTGCTGGTGGACGATGTGCAGTTCATTGCCGGCAAAAAGCAGATCCAGGAGGAGTTTTTTCACACCTTCAACACCCTCTATGAGTCCGGCCGCCAGATCGTGCTGACCTCGGACCGGCCCCCCTCCGAGATGACCATGCTGGAAAACCGGCTGCGCACCCGGTTCGAATGGGGCCTTCTGGTGGACGTGGAGCCGCCGGACTTTGAGACGCGCCTTGCCATCGTGAAGAACAAGTCCGCGGCCCTGGGCATCTCCCTGCCGGACAGCGCGGCGTCCTACATTGCGGAAAACGTCACCGCCAACGTCCGCCAGCTGGAGGGAACCATCAACAAGATCCAGGCCTACAAGTCCATTCTGGGAAGCGACGCCGACGAGGAGACGGTGAATCTCGCCATGCGGGACATCCTCAAGCACAGCAGCGAATACATCCCCACTCCCGAGGCCATCCTGGATTATATCAGCAAGTACTACTCCGTGGAGGAGTCTGTCATCCGGGGCCAGCAGCGGGTGCGGGACGCGGTCATCGCCCGGCAGATCGCCATGTACCTCATCCGCAGCATCACCAACCTCTCCTTGGAGGACATCGGCCGCATCTTCGACAATCGGGACCACTCCACCGTCCACTACTCCATCAACCAGGTGGAGGCAAAGATGAAAAAGGACCCCGCCTTCGCCGAAATGGTGAAGGCCCTGAAGACCAACATCAACTCCCGCCACTGAGGGGCTACACAAGCCATAGGGGAAAGCTCCTTCCTGACCGCTTGACATGTTCCTCTGACGGAAGAGAAGCACCGCTGGGGGGAGGAGCATCCTCATACCAGGTTTTCCACCGTTTCCTGTGGAAAAGGAAAACAAAACGGTGGAAAACTCCCCTTTCCACAAGTTCTCCAAAGCCTCCGTCCGTTTTCAACAGTCCCCTGTGGATGGGCAAGCCCCCGCCTCCCGGGCCCTGCCGCCCCTTTTCCACAGTTTTCACCCCCCTACTATCATTACTAAAAGAATTTGATTCTTTTCTTGAAAAAGCGGGTCCTCCCGCGTACAGAGAGGAAGCGTGATCCCCATGATCCAATTCAGCTGTGAAAAAGTCTTGCTGCAAAACGCCATCGCCGTCACCAGCCGGGCCGTGGCGCAGAAGAGCTCCATTCCCGCGCTGGAGGGGCTGCTGCTCCACGCGGACGATCAGCTCACCGTCTCCGGCTACAATATGCAGACCGGCATCCGCACCCTGGTCCCCTCTGACGTGGGGGAGAAGGGGGATGTGGTATTGAACGCCCGCCTCTTCGGGGACATCATCCGCCGGATGCCGGACGACGTGGTCACCGTTACGGTGGACGACAAGCTCCTGGTCCACCTCTCCTGCGGTGACGCGGATTTCGACATCCTGGGCCTCTCCGCCATGGACTATCCCGAGCTTCCCGAGGTGGAGGACGATTACGGTATCACCCTGCCCCAGCGGACCCTGAAGGCCATGATCGAGGAGACGGCCTTCGCCGTTTCCACCAACGAAAGCCGCCCAGTCCACACCGGCGCCCTCTTCGAAATCGCGGAGCTGACGCTGGTGATGGTGGCGGTGGACGGGTTCCGCCTGGCCATCCGGCGGGAGGCGCTGGAGCGCAACACCGGCGGCGCCTTCTCCTTCGTGACCCCGGGCAGCGCCCTCAACGAGGTGAAGAGCATCTGCGCCGACACGGAGGACCCCGCCGTGGTGACTCTGGGCAAGCGCCACATCCTCTTTGAGGTGGGGGACACCCAGCTCATCTGCCGGCGGCTGGAGGGGGAGTTTTTGGACTATCGCAACGCCATCCCCCGGAAGAACCCCATCGCCGTCACGGCGGAGACCAAGGACCTCATCAGCAGCATCGATCGGGTCAGCGTGGTCATCTCCGATAAGATGAAAAGCCCCGTGCGCTGCCGCTTCGACCACGACAAGGTGTACCTCTCTGCCAAGACCGGCAACGGCGAGGCCAAGGACGTGTGCCGCATCGCGGGGGACGGCCAGGGCCTGGAGATCGGCTTCAACAACCGCTACCTCATCGAGGCCCTGCGCTACGCCCCGGCCTCCACGGTGCGCATCGAGCTGAACACGGGTGTCTCCCCCGCCATCATCGTGCCCGACGAGGGGGAGGAAAACTTCCTCTACATGGTTTTGCCGGTGCGGCTGAAGAGCGCGGAGTGATATGGAGACTATTTTCATCCACACGGAGCACATCAAGCTCCAGGACCTTTTGAAATTTGCCAACGCCGTGTCCTCCGGCGGTGAGGCCAAGGAGTGCGTCCAGGCCGGGGAAGCCGCGGTGAACGGGGAGGTCTGCCTCCAGCGGGGGCGGAAGCTCCGCCCGGGGGACAGCGTGACCTTCCGGGGCCGGACCTACGCCATCGCCTATGCGGATCGATGAGCTGACGCTGACCGCCTTTCGGAATTACCAGCAGCAGCGCGTCACCTTTGACCCCGGGTGCAACGTGATCTTCGGGGAGAACGCCCAGGGCAAGACCAACCTTTTGGAATCGCTGGTCTTCCTCTCCCGGGGTCGGTCCCCCCGGGCCCGGTCAGACCGGGAGATGATCGCCTTTGATGCTCCGGCGGGCCGGATCGACGCCCGCCTCCTCTCTCGGGAGCGGGAGTTCCACGTGGTGGTGGACCTGTACCGGGAGAAGCGGCGGCACATCGCCATCAACGGCGTGGCGGCCAAGAGCGCTGCGGCCCTTGGTGGTGTGCTGCACACGGTGCTCTTCCAGCCGGAGGACCTGTTCCTCATCCGGGAGGGGGCCGCTGCCCGGCGCCGCTTTGCGGACACGGCCCTGTGTCAGCTGCGGCCCCGGTACGACGCGGCGCTGACCGCCTACAACCGGGCGCTGGACCAGAAGACCCGCATCCTGCGGGACAGCGAAGATTATCCCCGCCTGCTGGACACCCTGCCGGAGTTCAACGAGCAGCTGGTGCAGTACGGGGCGGTGCTCATCGGCTACCGGGCCCGGTTCGTTAAGACCCTCAGCGCCTACGCCGCCCGCTGCCACGCCGAGTGCTCCGGAGGACGGGAGGAGCTGGCCATCGCCTATCGGACCGTCTCCGCCGTGGAGGACCCGGAGGCCCCATGGGAGGAGATCGCTGCGGCGCTGCGGCGCCACATGGCGTCCCACGCGGCGGCGGAGACCGCCTCCCGCCAGTGTCTCTCCGGCCCCCACAAGGACGATCTCTTCGTCACCATCGACGGTCGGGAGGCCCGGGCCTACTCCTCCCAGGGCCAGACCCGGACGGCGGCTCTCGCCATGAAGCTGGCCGAGCGGGAGATCTATCAAAACGACTCCGGGGAGTACCCGGTGCTGCTGCTGGACGACGTGCTCAGCGAGCTGGACCCCCGGCGGCAGGAGTTCGTGCTCAACCGCATCCCCGGCGGGCAGGTGTTCATCACCTGCTGCGAGGATGACCGGCTGCCGGGACTTCTGGGGGGCAAGGTGCTCCGCGTCAGCGGCGGAAGGATCACGGAATGAGGGAGGGCCGCCTGGCCTCATCGTCCGGGCGGCTTCAGCGAGCATTACGAAACGCGCTTCGCAAGGGATCGAGGAGCAAGGGAAGGAGAACGGACCATGGAGAAAACCAAGCTGGAGCCCATTGCGTACATTTGGGAGGATCGGAAGCGCCGTCTGGGCCTTCCCCTGTCCTTCACCCGGTACAAGCTCAGCGAGGACCGGCTCTTTTTGGAGAAGGGCCTTTTGAATTTGAAGCAGGACGAGGTGCTGCTCTACCGGGTGCGGGACCTGCAGCTGACCATCAAGCTGAGCCAGCGGCTCTTCGGTGTGGGCACCATCTGCGTCCAGTCGTCGGACAAGAGCCTGCCCCACCTGGACATCACCAACGTGAAGCGCCCCCGGGAGGTCAAGGAGCTGATCCACCGCAGCGTGGAGGCCGCCAAGGACAAGCGCCGCATGCGCACCATGGAGGTCATGGGCGGCGACGGCGGCGGAGACTACCACGAAACGGACCTGGAGGACCTGGACGGGGACGGCTTCCCCGGCTGAGGCCGCCGAAGGGGGGAAGAGGCCATGTACCTCCATCTGGGACAAAACGAGCTGGTGCCGGAGCGGCGGATCATCGGCATCTTCGATCTGGACAAGTGCAGCGTGGGCCGGCGCACACGGGTATATCTTGCGGCGGCGGAGAGGGACGGCGTGGTGCTGGACGTGTCCGGCGCGCTGCCCCGCTCCTTTGTGGTGTGCGACCATCCCTACCACCGGCAGATCGTGTATCTCAGTCAATTGACCTCCGCCACGCTGAAAAACCGGGCGGAGAGCGGGGGAGTGGACCTGTAAGGACCGCCGCCCGTATCCAGACCAGGGCAGGGAGAGTTGGGCCGGAGCGTAAGCAACGGTTTCCGGCCCGGCTCTCTTTGCCTTGCTGGCAGATCACAAAAGTCGTGATAGAGGCATCGGGCTTTGCTCGAAGGAGCGTAAAAACAC
>JAFUGI010000179.1 GCA_017469475.1 Oscillibacter sp.
CCAGCAGGGCGGCCAGCAGGTTGTTGGCGGCGCCGATGGCGTGGAAATCGCCGGTGAAGTGGAGGTTGATGTCCTCCATGGGCACCACCTGGGCATAGCCGCCGCCGGCGGCGCCGCCCTTGACGCCGAAGACGGGGCCGAGGGAGGGTTCCCGCAGGGCGACGACCGCCCGCTTCCCGATCCGGCACAGCCCGTCGGCAAGGCCCACGGAGGTGGTGGTCTTGCCCTCGCCGGCGGGGGTGGGGGTGATGGCCGTGACTAAGATCAGCTTGCCGTCCGGCTTTTCCGAAAGGTCTTTCAGCATCCGATAGTCGATCTTGGCCTTGTATCTGCCGTACTGCTCGATGTAGGACTCGTCGATGTCCAGCTTGCGGGCAATGTCCCCGATGGGGCGCATGGCGCAGCTCTGGGCGATGGCAATGTCGGATCGGATCTGCATAGGCGGTGGCTCCTTCCAAAGGTCATACTTTTGCTTCCCTACTATATCATGCGGACGGATAAAAGGAAAGAAAAACTTTGTTCCGGGGGGGAAGGGCCGGCAGCGCGGAAAAAGGCGGCGGACCCGCAGGTCCGCCGCCGGATGGAGAGGGTCGCTTTAGAACTCGGCGCTGCCCACGGTCCGGGGATGGGGCAGCACATCCCGGATGTTGCTGATGCCGGTGAGGTACATCACCAGCCGCTCGAAGCCCAGGCCGAAGCCGGCGTGGCGGCAGGAGCCGTAGCGCCGCAGGTCGCAGTACCAGCGGTAGGACTCCGGGTCCATGCCCAGCTCCCGGATGCGGCCCTCCAGAATGTCCAGCCGCTCCTCGCGCTGGCTGCCGCCGATGATCTCGCCGATGCCGGGCACCAGGCAGTCCGCCGCGGCCACGGTCTTGCCGTCGTCGTTGAGGCGCATGTAGAAGGCCTTGATCTCCTTGGGATAGTCGGTCACGAAGACGGGACGCTTGTACACCTGCTCGGTGAGATAGCGCTCGTGCTCCGTCTGGAGGTCGCAGCCCCAGAAGACCTTGTAGTCGAACTGGTCGTTGTGCTGCTCCAGAATCTCCACGGCCTCGGTGTAGGTGACGCGACCGAAGTCGGAGGAGGCCACATGGTCCAGCCGCTCCAAAAGACCCTTATCCACGAAGCTGTTGAAAAAGGCCAGCTCCTCCGGGCAGCGCGCCATCACGGCGCGGATCACGGACTTGATCATATCCTCCGCCACGTCCATGTCGCCCTTGAGGTCGGTGAAGGCCATCTCTGGCTCGATCATCCAGAACTCGGCGGCGTGGCGGGCGGTGTTGGAGTTTTCCGCCCGGAAGGTGGGGCCGAAGGTGTACACGTCCCCGAAGGCCATGGCGAAGTTCTCCGCCTCCAGCTGGCCGGAGACGGTCAGGTTGGTGGACTTGCCGAAAAAGTCCTGGCTGAAATCCACCCGCCCGTCCGGCAGGCGGGGAGGCTCGCCGGCATCCAGGGTGGTGACCCGGAACATCTCGCCGGCGCCCTCGGCGTCACTGGCGGTGATGATGGGGGTGTGGACATAGACGAAGCCCCGCTCCTGGAAGAACTGATGGATGGCGTAGGCCGCGGCGCTGCGCACCCGGAAGGCGGCGGAGAACAGGTTGGTCCGGGGCCGCAGGTGCTGGATGGTGCGCAAAAACTCCACGCTGTGGCGCTTTTTTTGCAGGGGATAGTCCGGAGAGGACACGCCCTCCACCGCGATGGCGGCAGCCTTGAGCTCCAGGGGCTGCTTGGCCTGGGGGGTGAGCACCACGGTGCCGGTGACGATCAGGGCCGCGCCCACGTTCTGGGCGGCCACCTGGGCGTAGTTTGCCAAAGCGGCGGCGTCCATCACCACCTGGAGGTTGCGAAAGCAGGACCCGTCGTTGAGCTCAATGAAGCCGAAGTTCTTCATGTCCCGGATGGTGCGGGCCCAGCCGCCCACGGTGACCTCCTGCCCGGAGAGGCGCTCGCTGTCGGCGAAAATGGCCGCGATCTTGGTATAACTCATTGCAAATCACCTGGTTTCTGATTTTTGGAGCTGGAAAATATCTGAACCATTGTATCACATTTCCGGCGATTTACAAGGGGGAGATTTTGCCCGTCAGGCGACGGCCTGACTGCCGACGGTGTATGCGCTCCAGCGGCTGTCGCCGCTGCGGATGGAGACGCAGTCGGAGAAGAGGCAGGCCCCAGGCTGCTGCGCCATTTCTCCGCGTCAAAGCAGACGCCGCCGTAAGCGGGCGGCTCCTCTCCCGGAGCGATGGCGGTCAGGTTCCACACGAACGTGTGCTCCTTTTCCCGGATGAAGAAGAGGCACCCGTTCTCCCAGTGCCAGAATTTGGCGCCCTCCGGTGCGCCGTCTTCCAGAGGCTCCCCGGTGATGCGGCCTTGGGACACCAGATCCTTGTAGGTCCCGAGGATGGGCCTCCGGACGGGCGCCGGACAAAGCGGGCCGCCGGGACGGCGGGGAAGATCATCCGCCGGAGGAGAGGTGCAGCCGGCGCCGGCGGCAAGGGGGGCGGCACGCCTCCGCCGGGGACTTGACGGCGGCGGAAAAAGCGGGTACACTGTGCCGGAGAGGACGGTGATCCCATGGTGGGAGAGAAAGCGTTGTACGCCCCGGCGGCCCGGGACGATTTCGTGTGGGCCGTGGTGGGCTCCCCCTGGGGGTGGCTCGCCCTGTGGCTGGCGGCCATCAATCTGGCGGCGTTTTTTACCTTCGGCGCGGACAAGTGGCGGGCCAAACGCCGGGAACAGCACCCGCAGACCCGGCGCATCCGGGAGCGGACGCTGTTCCTCCTGGCGATTTTGGGCGGCAGCGTGGGGGCCCTTCTGGGGATGCGGGTCTTTCATCACAAGACCCTGCACCGGAGCTTTCGCGTCGGCATCCCTCTGATCCTCCTGGCGCAGCTCATCCTTCCTGCGGGCATCTATCTCTATCTCCATTACCTCCGGGGATAGAGGCGCCAGAGGAGGAAGGAGGGCGCCGGAGACGGCGCTCCATGGAGCATGGCCATCAAATAGGAAGAAGAAAGCCGTCCGCGGGCAATGCCCGC
>JAFUGI010000180.1 GCA_017469475.1 Oscillibacter sp.
ACAGCTCCCACCGCCAGCGTCCCGGCCAGGACCAGGGCCGCCGCCCTGGCCGCCGCAGCTCCGCCGGCCTTGGGGATGGGCTTGGGGAGGGCGCTCAGCCGCTCCGCGGCAGAAAAGGGCGTTCCCGCCGCCACGCACCGCTCCAGGTCCGCCAGAGCCTCCTCCGCAACGCGGTCGATGCTGGGTGGCACCCGGCCGCGCCAGAGGGCCTCCTCCTCCAAAAGGCGGGCGCCCTCGTCCTGCGCGTAGTCCCGCAAAAGTGCGGTGAGCTCCGCATCGGTCAGATACTCACTTGCCATGGCCGCCCTCCTTTCGTTCGATGAGCCGACGCAGCTGCCGGCGGGCCCGGGTGAGCTTCATGCGGACACTGGCGGGCTTGATCCCCAGGCGCCGGGCCAGGGTCTCGTCGTCCGTGCCCAGGAGATACTTTTCCACCAGCAGCGACCGCTCCTCCGCGTCCAGCTCCTCCAGCGCCTGGCGGAGGTAGGTCAGCCGCCGATCCCGAAAGTCCCGCTCCGCCAGAGCCTCCTCCGGCCCGGGGGTGGAGACGCCCGCGAACAGCTCCCCCACGTCGCCGCTTCGGAAGAGGCGACCCTCTGTTGAGAGGCGCCGCTCAAAGTTCAGTGCCACGCTGCGCACCACTCCCACGGCGTACACCGCCCGCTGGGCGCTGTTGGCAGCGCGCAGGCGGTCGGCGTGCTCCGCCAGGCGCACCACCGCGTCGTGGAACACGTCGTCCTTCCAGCGGGGATCGGACAGGTAGTTCAGGGCCGTTTTGTACATGATGCCCCGATTCTCCCGGCAGGTGGTCCAGGCCAGCTCCACATCCTCCTGCGTGGGGGTCCGTTTTTTCACACTCAATCCGCACCACTCTCCCCAAAGGGCAGCATTTTCCCCTCTATAATAAGGGAACACTTAAGTTGAGCCTCTGCCACGGGATCTTTGCATTTTTGTGCAAATCGACGGTGTTGCAGGGCTCAGGTGCCAGTGTATCACACATAGAGGGGGCGGCCGCAACTAAAATGCGCCGAAAAGTAAAAAATCGAGCGCTCCGCGTGTCAAAAAGGGGCGCAGTGACCCACTGCCGGGCCGCAGGATGCCCGGCGGATGCATGAACGGGGCCGCTTCGCATATCCTATAGTCAGGTGATGTGTATGAAACGATCCCCGTGGAAATCCTATGTCCTCTGGGTCCTGCTCAGCGAGGGGGTGGGCGCCCTTGCCGCCCTGCTGACCCGCGCCGCCATGGCCCGCTTTTCCGCCCACGCCCTCCAGCCGCCCCTCTCGCCGCCGGGGTGGGTGTTCTCCCTGGTGTGGACCCTGCTCTACGCCCTCATGGGAGTGGGGGCCGCCCGGGTGGCCCTTTCGCCGCCCTCCCCCCAGCGGACACGGGGGCTGGCCCTCTTTTTCCTCCAGCTGGCCCTGAACTTCTGCTGGAGCCTGCTCTTTTTCAACGCTGAGGCCTACGGAGCCGCCCTGCTGTTGCTGGCAGTACTGTGGGGCGTCATCTTCGGGATGGGGCGCGCCTTTTTGCGGGTGGACCGCCTGGCGGGGCGGCTCCAGATTCCCTACCTCCTCTGGGCGACCTTCGCCCTGTATCTCAACGCCGGCGTGTGGCTTTTGAACCGGTGAGGGCACGCGGCCGCAAACGGCGCTCATCGCGGCAGGCGAAGGCCCGCCTTGGTCGGCGCGAGAACCCGCTTTGCTCGTCTTGGAAGTATTTTTGCCGCAGCAAAGCTGCGGCAAAAACGGATCGGACCTGATCCGCGGCCCCACGGTGCGAACGCAAGGATGCTTTTGAGCGCAATTTGACGGCCCTGCCTCCGGGAGGAGACAGGGCCGTATCCTTCTTTTCCATTCAGTCCAGCACCTGGACGGCGGAGCCCAGGATGCCATCCCCGATGTAGACGCTGAGGGTGCTGTCGATCTCGCCGTCCCAGATGTGGTCATAGTCCGGCAGGGCGGCGGTCAGCTTCTGGCGCACCAGCTCCATGCCCGCCGGATCACCGCCGTTGGCCACGGCCAGGTTGTACCGCCGGTGGCTGCCGCAGCTGTGCACCGCCACCTCCACCAGCTTGTCGATGACCAGATTGTGGCCCCGCACCTTGGCGATGGACTGGAGCTGCCCGTCCGGCGCGAAGGTCAGGATGGGCTTGATCTGCAAAAGCGTCCCGGCGGTGGCCGTCACCTTGCCGATGCGGCCCCCCTTGCGCAGGTACTCCAGCGTGTCCACGGAGAAGAAGGGGAAGGTGTTTCGGATCAGCTGCGGAGCCCGGCGCTCCGTCAGGTCCTCCCACCCCATGCCGTTTCGGATGTCCTCCGCCAGCTGCAAAAGGGTCATGCCCTGACCCAGGGAGCCGCTGAGAGAGTCGAACACCCGCATGGTGATGCGCTCACGATACTCCTCCGCCACCAGGCGGGCCATGTTGTAGGTACCGGACAGGCCGCTGGAGAGCATGACAGCGATGATGCCGTCGTACCCGTCCTCCGCAATCTGGAGGACCAGGCGGGCCATAGCCTCCGCCGCGGGCAGAGAGGTCTGGGGCAGCTCCCCGGCCCGGAGGCGGCGGTAAATATCCCGGCTGTGGATGGTCACGCCGTCCAGATACTCCCCGTCGGCGCAGAGGATGCGCAGCGGCACGGTGTAAATATGGTTCTCCCGCAGCACCTCTTCCGAAAGGTCCACGCAGGAATCGGTCATCAGGGCGATCTTCTTTGGGATCATAGGGGCCTCCCTTGTTTCCAGGATTTCAGCATAGGTCGATTGTCTCACAAACCGGGCGCAACTGCAAGAAGCACCTTCGGCTTTTTGTCAAATTTTTGCGCTCTTTCCGGCCCGCTCAGGTGCCCTTCAAGGCGGCATGGACGGTGAAGGACAGCTCAAAGGTCCGGTTCCAGGGGAAGTACAGGTCCGAGACCGATACCGTGTCCACCGTCTTCTCCCCCCAGGGGTCCAGGTCCGTCAGCATGTCCGCGCCGGAGAGGTTGGCGCACACCCGCTCCGTATCCCCGGCGAGGAGCTCCTCCAGCTTTCCCTGGATGCGCCGCCGGTCCCCGGGGGCGGCGAGTATGTTGTTGTAGTTCACGCCCAGCTTCTGGATGAACTGGTTCAGGGGTGTCCGCGCATGGAGGATGTACTCCGTGAGGAGCATGGAGTTTGCCATCTGCCGCACCTGGGCAAGGTCGCAGCCGTCGCTCTTCTCCCCGCAGCAGCGCAGATACAGGTAGCGGGAAAAGCCCATGGCGAAGGCCGCGCCGGTGACGTTGGCCTGGTCGTACTTCCCGGCGAAGGCCACCAGCTCCCCGAAGGGCACCCGGGCAAGGAGGGCCTGCTCCAGGGCGTCGCCGTAGGCGTCGTTGCTGGCCTCGATGAGCACCGTGGGGACGCGGTGTTTCAGGTTTTCCTCCAGGCGGGAGACCAGCTCCTCGCAGTAGTCCGCCGCCTTCTCCGGCACATCCGGGGCGGTCATGATGAGAATTTGCAGCTCCGCGTCCTCCTCCGCCGTCCGCCGGGCGCGGAACAGGTCCATGTGCAGGTCCACCACCTCCGAGAGGGTGTAGCGGTCGAACTCGGAGGAGGGGCGCTCCTCCGTGCCGCCGATGTAGCGGACGGAGGCCCGGACGGAGTAGTCATAGCGCTCCTGGGCGATGCGGCCCACCAGCAGCCGGGCCAGGCTGTCCAGCCCTGCCATGAGGGCGGTGTCCGGTCCCAGCCGCTTTTGCAGGTAGCTCAGCTCGTTGTACTGGATGTTGGTGGTGTTGGAGGAGTCGTCGATGCCGATGAGAAGCTGGATCTGCCCCCCCGGCGCTGACTCCATGGCGGTGATGACGCCGTCCAGCAGCGTCAGCTTCCGCCGCCGGACGCCCAGGTATTCCTCCAGGATCTCCGGCGTGATGGCGGAGCGAAACTTGTCGCTGCCCAGGGCGTCCTCCGCCGGAGTCACGCCGTCGGCGGCGTAGGGGTAGGCGGCGAAGATGTTCTCCATGGTCAGCGCCTCCCCGGTCAGCTCCGGCCGGGCCACCATGCCGTACTCCCGCAGGCCGTAATACTCCTCCACGTCGAAGCCCCGGTACCCCACGGTGGGGGACAGGCGCACCACGCTGTCAAAGAGATACACCCGGTTGTCCGGGTCCCGGCTCAGGGAGAGGATGTACTCCCGAAAGGCCTCCTCCTCGGTCAGGCGGGTGCCGTCCGGAAAGGTCAGGGGCCAGGCCTCGCTGACGGAGCGGGAGTTCACCAGTCCCCCGGAGAAGAGCTGGTCCAGGGACAGAACGAACAGGTCGCACCCGGCCTCGTCCATCTCCCGCACCCAGGTGAAGAGGGCCTCCCGGTCGCCGTAGGGCGTGCCGTTCTGGTTGGGGGATTGGCCATCCAGTTTGGTGCAGTACACGTCCCCCTCCGGCATGACCACCCGGTAGCCGGAGGCCTCCGCCAGGTACACCACGTCCTCCATGTTGTCGGTGCGGTCGTCCAGCGGGACATAGGCGATGACGTTTTTCCACTCCTCCACGGTCTCCGCCCCGGTCTGGAGACTGGCCGTCACCGGTGAAGCCTGTTTGGGCGGAAGATACCGCCAGAGAAGCGCTCCGGCCGCCGCCAGCACCGCCAGCACCGCCGCTCCGGCGGCCAGCTTTTTCCCCATGCCCATGCTGCTATCCTCCCACTGGTAAAACCTTAGACATGGTACAGCATACCACGTCTAAACGCAAATGGCAAGCCGCCCGCCGCCCTTCGGCGGCCGCCGGGGGCAGGAGGCGGTGGGCCGCGCCATATTCTGACCTTATAAAATTTTTTAATTCTGAATATTTCAATCAGGTCAATCTGGGAGTAGGATACTCCCAAACCAACAGAAAGAAGGCGCGCTCCATGTACGCAAACACGTTCCGAAAGACCGCCCCCACCAAATGGCTCACCGTGACGGCTATGCTCATGGCCGTCAACATCGCCATGAGCTCCTTCGGCATCCCCGTGCCCGGCGGGCACCTCTACCTCAACGACGCCATCATCTGCATCGCGGCGCTGCTGCTGGACCCCCTGGGCGCCTTCTGTGTGGGCGGCATCGGGGCCTTCCTGGGGGACTTTTTCTTCTATCCCGCCCCCATGTTCGTCTCCCTGGCGGTCCACGGGCTCCAGGCCGTGGTCATCTCCCTGGTGTTCAACGGCTCCCACCGCCGCTTCCGGGGCGCCGCCGTGGGCGTAGTGCTGGGCATCCTCATCAACGTGGTGGGCTACTCTTTGGGCCGGGCCCTGGTGTACGCCACGCCTCAGGCGGCCCTTTTGAAGCTGCCCTTCCAGATCTTCCAGGCGTCCTTCGGCGCCGCGGTCTCGCTGCTGCTGGTGTTCAAAACCGGCTTCCTCCGCTACTGGGACACCTTCACCGCCCCGAGAAACTCGGCAGCGTGAGCCTCCCTTAGGCAGCCCGAGGCCGCCGCGAGGCAAGTCTCACGGCGGACGATACGTTATAAGCTGTCTCCACAAAACAGGAGACCCGGCGCTCGCCGGGTCTCCTGTTTTTCGCCGCGCCTATTGCCGCGCCTTCGCCAGATGTGGTACAATGACTGCGCCGCGGCCATTCCGCCGCGCCTATCGCCCCTTTGGGGCGGTGCGCTGAACCGTTCATGCCGCGCCGCCGGAGGCCATGCGCCCAAAATCCGCAGTTTCACGCAAAATTTTACCCCTGGGAGGTCACGATGAACAAGACGCTGCGCCCGCCGATCCACCGCAGCTGGCTCCGGCTGCGGCTGGGGAGGGCTTACTACGCCGCTCGGCGATACCTTCTCTGGTGCTCGCCCCGGTTCCGCTGGGCCAAGACCCGGCAGAGCCAGCTCCTGCCCCAGGTCCAGTTTGCCCACGCCACCCCGCTGCTTCGCCACCTGCGGGGCGAGGAGATGGTCTGGCAGGAAAATAAGGTGGTGAACCTGCGCCTGGCAGTCCGTCGGCTGGACGGACTGGTGCTGCACCCCGGGGAGACCCTCAGCTATTGGCGGCTCATCGGAAAGCCCAGCCGCCGCAAGGGCTACCGGGAGGGGATGGTGCTGTTTTTGGGGCGCATCGGCGGCGACGTGGGCGGCGGGCTGTGCCAGCTGTCCAACCTGATCTTCTGGATGACGCTCCACACGCCCCTGACCGTGGTGGAGCGGTACCGCCACTCCCACGACGTGTTCCCCGACGCCAACCGCACCCAGCCCTTCGGCAGCGGGGCCACCTGCGCCTACCCCCATCGGGATCTGATGATCCGCAACGACACGGACCAGGACTTTCAGCTGTGCCTGCGGGTGGGCAAGACCCATCTGGAGGGAGAGTGGCGGGCGGTCCAGCCCCCGGAGTGCCGCTATGAGATCGTGGAGCGGGATGCGCGCATCGACCAGGCCGCCTGGGGCGGCTACATCCGGCACAACGCCCTGTACCGCCGGATCTATGATGGGGAGGGCCGCCTGCTGGAGGAGCAGTTCCTCTTCACCAATGACGCCATCATGATGTACAGCCCCCTGCTGCCGGAGACCGCCCCGCCCGACACCTTTTCTTCCGGCGGACAGGGATAGGACCTTGCAAGCGGGTGAAAATGATGGTAGAATTTCCCTGACAAGGGGGGAGACCATGTACCGCTATCTGTTTTTCGATCTGGACGGAACACTGACCGACTCCAAGGAGGGCATCCTCAACTGCATCCGCTACGCCCTGGAAAAGCTGGGCGCCCCGGTGCCGGAGGAGAGCGTGCTTTTGAACTTCATCGGCCCTCCGCTGCAGGATTCCTATATGAAATACTGCGGCTTCGACGAACAGACCGCCATCCGGGGCATCGAGCTGTTCCGGGAGCGGTACGCCCCCATCGGAAAGTTTGAAAACGCCGCCGCTCCGGGGATGGTGGACCTGTGCCGCCGCCTCTATGAGCGAGGGTATGTGCTGGCCCTGGCCTCCTCCAAGCCGGAGGAGATGTGCCGCCCCATCTGCGAAAAGTTCGGCTTCGCCCCCTGGATGGACACCATCGTGGGGAGCCCCCCGGTGGGGGACTGGGACAAGACCCAGGTCATCCGGGAGACTCTGCGCCGCCTGGGACTGGGGGAGGCGGACAAGCCCGCCGTGCTCATGGTGGGGGACCGGAAATTCGACGTGGCCGGCGCCGCGGCGTGCGGCATCGACTGCGTGGGCGTGGAGTTTTTTGGCTACGCCGCCCCCGGCGAGCTGGCGGAGGCCGGCGCCGTGGCGGTGGTCCGGACCGCGGCGGAGCTGGAGCAGTTCATTTTGACCCATTGAGAAAACCAACCGACCGGGTCTCCCAGTTGGTTGGGCAGGCCCTTGGGGCCCTTCGATCCTTCCATTCGCCGCCCTGGGAAGCGCGTTTGCTCCCCGGGGCGGTTTTTTCGGAGGAGGCAGCCTCTCATGCGGGAAGCGGACAGCGCGGCCGCCCGGGCCCGCCCCGGGGCTGACGGACAGTCTGAACCCGGGAGGCCGGGCCGAAACTTTTGACCTGAGGCACGGCGTTTCTTTACTTTGGCGATAAAATGCTCTACAATGCAGATAATGAGAGGCAGAGCCGCGCCGGCGGCGCGGCGGCCCAGGCGGAGGGCGCGGCCCTTCGCAGAAAGGACGGACCATGTTGACAGAAGAAAAGCTGAGAGAATATGCCCGGCTCCTGGTGCGGGTGGGACTGAACGTCCAGGAGGGACAGCGGCTGGTGATCTCCTCCCCGGTGGAGTGCGCCCACTTTGCCCGCCTGTGCGCGGAGGAGGCCTACGCCATCGGCTGCGGCGAGGTGGTCATGAACTGGCACGACGACGCCCTGACCCGGATGAAGTACCTCCACGCGCAGGAGCGCGTATTCGACGAGGTGCCCCTCTGGCGGCAGCACTTTTTCAATGACCATGCCCTGGAGGGGGCGGCGTATCTCGCCATCTCCGCAACGGACCCGGAGAATCTGAAGGGGGTCCCGCCGGAGCGCATCGTCCGCTCCCAAAGGGCCAGCGGCAAGGCCCTGCGGGACTTTGACCGCCTGCAGATGTGCAGCGGCTTTCCCTGGTGCATCGCCTCCATCCCCATCCCCAGCTGGGCGGAGACCGTGTTCCCCGGCGAGAGCGAGGCGGCGGCCATGGACAAGCTGTGGGACGCCATCTTCCGCGCCGTGCGCATCCGGGGGGACGGCACGGCGGTGGAGCAGTGGGAGCGGCACCTGGCCACCCTCCACGACCGGACGGAGAAGCTCAACGCCCTGCGCTTCCGCTCCCTGCACTACACCAACGCCCTGGGCACCGACCTGACGGTGGAGCTGCCCCAGGGCCACATCTGGGAGGCGGGGAACGACGTGACCCTCTCCGGCCAGGCCTTCATCGCCAACATCCCCACGGAGGAGATCTTCACCTCCCCCCTTCGCACCGGGGTCAACGGCGTGGTGTACGCCTCCATGCCCCTGGTGAACGACGGCGCCATCATCGACAGGTTCCACTTCGTGGTGAAGGAGGGGCGGATCGTGGAGGCCCACGCCGAAAAGGGGGAGGAGGCTCTCCACGCCGCCATCTCTGTGGACGAGGGGGCCAGCTACTTCGGCGAGGTGGCCCTGGTGCCTTACGACAGCCCCATCTCCAACCAGCGCCTGCTGTTCTACAACACCCTCTTCGACGAGAACGCCGCCTGCCACATCGCCTTCGGCGAGGCGTATCCCTGTCTGGAGGGGGGACAGCAGATGACCAAGGAGGAGCTGAAGGCCCACGGCCTCAATGACTCCATCACTCACGTGGACTTTATGGTGGGCACGGCGGACCTCTCCATCGTGGGCACCACCCAGGACGGGGAGGAGATCCCCGTATTCATCAACGGCAATTTTGCCCCCGCCTTTTCCTGAGCGGGGTACATCAGAGAGGAGACACATCATGGCATACGAGCTGCGAAAGACGGATGAGCAGGTGCTCATCTGCGACGGCGCCCGGGTGGGCGGCGACGTGACCCTGGGCCGGGGCGTGAGCGTTTGGTACAACGCGGTGCTCCGGGGCGACGAGGGCGCCATCACCGTGGGGGAGGACACCAACATCCAGGATAACGCCGTCCTCCACGAGGAGACCCGCGTGGGCCGGGGCTGCACCATCGGTCACAGCGCCATCGTCCACGGCTGCACCGTGGGGGACAATGTGCTCATCGGCATGGGGGCCATCGTGCTCAACGGCGCCCGCATCGGGGACGACTGCATCGTGGGCGCCGGCGCCCTGGTCACGGGGAAGATGGACGCCCCGGCGGGGTCCATGATCCTGGGGAGCCCCGCCAAGGTGGTGCGCCCCCTGACGGAGGCGGAAATCGAGGGGAACCGCCAGTCCGCCCGGGGCTATCTCCACGCGGCGGAGCTGTACCGCAAGGGCACGCTGTGAACCGCGAGAGGAGGGTGCCATGAAGCGCCGGACCCGGCAGGAGCGGCGGCAGAGCAAGCGGGACTTCCGCCAGGCCATGGATCGGGAGCTGCGGGAGCATCGAAGCTCCTTCGTGGCCTTTTCCATCCTGCGCCTTCTGGTCATCGTGGCGCTGGTCCGCCAGCTGATGCGGGGCAGCTTTGAAAGCGCGTTCTTCTGCGCGCTGACGTACCTTTTGCTGTACGTGCCCAGTTGGGTCCAGGTGAAGCTGCGCATTGAGCTGCCCCCGCCCCTGGAGATCGCGATTTTGTGCTTCATCTTCGCCGCGGAGATCCTGGGGGAGGTCAACGCCTTTTACGTGGTCATCCCCGGGTGGGACACCATGCTCCATACCCTCAACGGCTTTTTGTCCGCGGCGGTGGGCTTTTCCATGGTCATGCTGCTCAACGACGACGAGCGGCTGACCTTCGACCTCTCCCCCTTCTTCCTGGCGCTGATGGCCTTCTGCTTTTCCATGACGGTGGGGGTGCTGTGGGAGTTTTTCGAGTTTTTCATGGACCTGGTCTTCCACACGGACATGCAGAAGGACACGGTGATCCACGCCATCTACACCGTGGCCCTGGACCCCACCCTGTCCAACACGGCGGTGGCGGTGCCGGACATCACGGAGGTCACGGTGAACGGCCGGGACCTGGGCCTTGGCGGGTATCTGGACATCGGCCTCATCGACACCATGAAGGACCTCTTCGTCAACTTCATCGGAGCGGCGGTCTTTTCCACCCTGGGGTACTTTTACGCCCGCAGCAAGGGCCGCAGCCAGACGGCGGCCACCCGGTTCGTGCCCAGCCGGAAAACGGCGGAGCGGGATTACCTCCTCCAGGCAGAGCAGCGCCGCAAAAAGGAAACGTGAGAAGCGGAAAAACAGGAGGCCCGGCGCTCGCCGGGTCTCCTGTTTTTGTGGGGACCGCTTATAACATACAGTTCGCCGTGAGACTTGCCTCGCGGCGGCCTCCTCGCTGCCTTGCGGCTCTCTCACGCGGCCGAGTTTCTCGGAGCGGTGAAGGTGTCCCAGTAGCGGAGGAAGCCGGGTTTGAACACCAGCAGCGCCGCGATGCAGATGAGGGCGTCGTTGTGGTAGAGGTGCCCGCCGGGCACGGGGATGCCGAAGGAGCTCATGGCGATGTTGACGGCCATGAGCGTGGCCGTCACAGTAAGCCACTTGGTGGGGGCGCTCTTGCTCGTCTAAGGCCGTATCGAGTAGATGGAGTTTTCTGCGTCCCTGGGGCTGTTGCTGGCGGGGTGCGCGGCGGGATGGCCGCTCTGCGGCCGGTATCACATAGTGCAGGGCTACAGGACAAAACCACCGGGCAGGGCCATAGAACAAGATCATAGGCAAGGTCACAGAGCAGGGTGCAGGAACCAGGGCAAAAGAAAAGCGACTCACGAACGTGAGCCGCTTTGTGTTGGCATTACCTATCTTCCCGGGCCGTCGCCAGCCAAGTATTGTGGGCAGAGATGAGCTTAACTACCGTGTTCGGAATGGGAACGGGTGGACCCTCATCCTAATCAACACCAACTAT
>JAFUGI010000181.1 GCA_017469475.1 Oscillibacter sp.
CGCTCCCCGTGACAGCCGTGACGACCGTGACGATGTTTCAGACACCGCCGCCACTCTCAAAAAAGCCGTCACAGCCGTCACGGTCGTCACGCCTGGGACGGTTCCAGCGTCAGGCTGATACTTCTCCCGGCGTGGCTCCTGCTGTTCTCATAGCGGATGTGGTAGTCTATCAGCAGCTTCCCGGCCCGGACGTTTAGCCGCATCGCCAGGGCGTTGGGCTTCATGTCGGTCTGGAGCGCCGCTACCAGCTCGGTGGCCGTACCACCCCAGGTCGGCTTCTCCGCCGTCACAAGGGCGGCTATGGCCTCCAGCACCGGGTCGGGCGGCTCTGTCCATGCCTCCGTTTCCGTACGCTCCAGCGTCCATATCAGCCGTTCCTTGTCCCTGGTAAGATAGAATCGCTGGTCTTGCTGGTCACGCCCGGCCACGTCCAGAACGGCGCTGCCGTCTGTCCGCTTCTCCTTTTGAAGAAGAAAGGCCCCGTCCGCCGCTCCCAGCAGACCGTTGGTGCCGGAGATCATATCGAATTTGTCATCTGCCTGTTGCTTTCGAGTGTGGTGTACCAGCAGGAGGCAGACGCCGCAATCATCGGCAAGGCGTTTCAGCTTACCCACCACCTCGTAATCGTTGGCGTAGCTGTACTTATCCCCACCAGCCTCCCGGATTTTCTGGAGGGTGTCAATGATAATCAGCTTGGTGTTCGGGTGTTCCCGGACGAACTTCTTTAGCTGTTCCTCCAGGCCAACGCCAAGCTGTTTGGCGTAGACCGCAAAGAGCAGATTGTCGGTGCCCTCTGTGCCGAACATTCGGTATAGCCGCCCCTGCAAGCGGCGGTGGTCGTCCTCCAACGCCAGATAGAGGACAGTCCCCTTGTGGACAGGGTAGCCCCACAGGGGGAGGCCCATGCTGACATGGTAGGCAAGCTGGGCCATCAGGAACGACTTGCCCACCTTGGGCGCTCCCGCAAAGAGGTACGTCCCAGGGTAGAGCAGACCGTCTATTACGGGCGGTCTGCTCTGGTAGATGTTCTGGTAAAGGTCGTTCATGGAAACTGTGTGGAGGTAGGCTGGGTCGTTCATGCGCCGCATATCCCGGAGCATTTCCTCTAAATCTTTCTCTTGGGGGTTGTTTTCAGCCGTTTCCTCTGCTATACTTTGGGTAGTTGTTTGAGAATTGGGCTGTTCCCCGTCTGCGCCAACAGACGGAACCGGGACAGTCCTTTTCGTTTCTCTGGAATCCATCAATCTATCAATCCTCCTTCATGCCGCCCAGCGTCACTGAGATAAGGTCAATGGTGGCGAGAAGTTCATCCCCCACGTCGCCCCCGGCCTCAATGCGCCGCAGTTCCCCCAGGACGGCGGCGAGTTGGTCACGCAGGGCCTTGTAGACCCTGGGATTGCCCTGCACCACCACGGCCCGGTCTAAGAGCCGCCGGGTGATGTAGTCCTGCTTCGTCAGGCCAGAGAGCCGCACAGCGGCGTCAATCTGCTTGTTTTCCTCCGGGGATACCCGGAAGGCCACGGTCTTGTTCCTCCAGCGGTTGTGAGTGTCCAAATTCTTAGCTGACATTACGCTCCCATCCTTTCAAAGTCCAATTTGTCTGCCATTTCCGTCTGCTTGGACGGAAACAGGTGGGCATAGCGATAGGTGATCTCGATACTCTCATGCCCCACACGGTCAGCAATCGCCACAGCGGAGAAGCCCATGTCAATCAGAAGTGAGATGTGCGAATGCCGGAGGTCGTGGATTCTGATACGCTTGACCCCTGCCGACTTCGCCCCTCTGTCCATCTCATGGTGGAGATAGCTTTTCGTGATGGTGAAAATGCGCTCCTTCTTCTTGATACCGTAGAGCATCCCCAGGTAATCCTTCATCTCGTCACAGAGGAAGTTGGGCATTTTAATGGTGCGGTTGCTTTTCTTCGTCTTTGGCGTGGTAATGACGTCCTTGCCGTGGAGCCGCTGATAGGACTTGCTGATTTTCACCGTCCCGGCCTCAAAGTCAAAGTCTGCCGGGGTCAGGGCCAGCAGTTCCCCCTCCCGAATACCACACCAGTAGAGCATTTCAAAGGCGTAGTAGGAAACGGGCTTGTCCATCATGGCATCTGCAAACTTCTGGTACTCCGCTTTCGTCCAGAACAGCATTTCCTTCCGTTCCTCTGACCCCATGTTCCCAGCCTTGGCGGCGGGATTGGAGCGCAGCTCATAGAAGCGGACAGCGTGATTGAAGATGGCGCTAAGCTGGTTGTGCAGGGTTTTGAGGTAGGTAGCCGAGTAGGGCTTGCGCTTCTCGTCCCGGTAGGCCAGCAACTCGTTCTGCCATGCGATCACGTCCTTGGTGGTGATCTCGCTAATCTTCCGCTTGCCAAAGTAGGGCAGAATTTTCTTCTGGATGATGTTCTCCTTGGTCAGCCAGGTGTTCTCCTTGAGCCGGGGTTTCATATCCTTGGTGTAAAGCTCGGTAAAGGCTTCAAAGGTCATATCCAGGTCGCCGGAGGTCTGCATCTGGAAACTGCGCTCCCACTCCTGGGCCTCCCGTTTGGTGGCAAAGCCACGCTTGCACTTCTGTTTGCGCTCCCCCGTCCAGTCCTGATACCGCACCATGACGTACCATGTTCCTCTTGCTTCGTCCTTAAAGACTGGCATTTAGTTCCCTTCCTTTCTGGCCCCGTAGAGCCGTTCGTTGAAATACTGGCGGTTGACCCGCCCTGCGATGGTGATGAAGCCCTTGTCCTTCAATTCTTCGTTGAGCTGCCGGATGAGTTTATAGGCGTAGGGCTTCGATACACCCAGCTCGTCCGCAACTTCTTCCGCCCGGATGAATCTGTTCTCCATATGGATTCCTCCTTTCTTTTGATTTAACGCTATTTGCTTAACGTAGTCCTATTATACTAACTCTATTCCGTTATGTCAAGACCTTCCAACGAGAAAATATAAACAAATTTATTTATTTTTCTCTTGACTGGTCTAAACATATCTGTTATACTTCAAGTGTCCCCATTACATAGATTGGAGTTGGCAGTTATGGCGATTGGTGAACGTATTCGTTTCTTCCGCAACATGAAGGGCATCACACAGAAGTATCTTGGCATGGTGGTGGGTTTCCCGGAACGCTCCGCCGATGTGCGTATGGCACAGTATGAAACCGGGAGCCGCACCCCCAAGGCCGACCTGACAAAGACCCTGGCTGACTTCTTTGATATTTCCCCTGATGCCCTGACCGTCCCTGACATAGATACCGACATCGGCCTGATGCACACCCTCTTTGCTTTGGAGGATATTCGGGGGCTGACTATTGGGGAGATTGACGGCGAGGTTTGTCTGCGTCTGGACAAATCCAAAGGCAAGACCTATGCCAATATGCTTGATATGCTGTCCGCCTGGGCGGAGCAGGCCAAGAAGCTGGAGGCCGGGGAGATCACCAGGGAGGACTATGACCGCTGGCGGTACAACTACCCCAAGTACGACACCACCCTGCGGTGGGCAAAAGTTCCCTCACAGGAATTGAGTGATTTCCTGGTGGATGCACTCAAAGATAGCCCCGATACTGATGAATAGACAGCAAAAGCCCTTACCGACGTTGCCATCGGTAAGGGCTTTCTAATATGGTTGTCCTCACTTATAAGCCGCAAAAGAACATTCTTTACCCGCAATCCACTGGGGATACAGAATGATACGGCCTATGGGGAGCGTTATCAAATCGTTATCAAAAGAGAGATATAAAACCGCAAAATCGTTGTGCCGCAACGGGTTCGGAGTTTCAAAAACTCACTCCCACTCGATGGTGGCGGGGGGTTTGGAGGTGATGTCGTAGACGATGCGGTTGATGTGGGGCACCTCGTTGACGATGCGCACGCTGACCCGGTCCAGCACGTCGTAGGGGATGCGGGTCCAGTCGGCGGTCATGAAGTCCGTGGTAGTGACAGAGCGCAGGGCCAGGGTATAGTCGTAGGTCCGGCCGTCTCCCTGGACGCCCACGGAGCGCATGTTGGTCAGCACCGCGAAGTACTGGTTCATGGTGCCCTCCAGATGGGCTTTGGCGATCTCGTCCCGGAAGATGAAGTCCGCCAGGCGCAGGGTGTCCAGCTTGTCCCGGGTGATGTCCCCGATGACCCGGATGGCAAGGCCCGGGCCGGGGAAGGGCTGGCGCATGACCAGATACTCCGGCAGTCCCAGCTCCCGGCCCAGCTGGCGGACCTCGTCCTTAAAGAGCATCCGCAGCGGCTCGATGATCTCCTTGAAGTCCACATAGTCGGGCAGGCCGCCCACGTTGTGGTGGCTCTTGATGACGGCGGCGTCCCCGGTGCCGGACTCGATGACGTCGGGATAGATGGTGCCCTGCACCAGATAGTCCACCCGGCCGATCTTTTTGGCCTCCTCCTCGAAGACCCGGATGAACTCCTCGCCGATGATCTTGCGCTTGCGCTCCGGCTCGCTGACGCCGGCCAGCTTGGCGAGGAAGCGCTCCTCCGCGTTGGCGCGGACGAAGTGGATGTCCCACTTCTGGAAGGCGGCCTCCACCTCGTCCCCCTCGTTGAGGCGCATGAGGCCATGGTCCACGAAGACGCAGGTGAGCTGACTGCCCACCGCCTCGGCAAGAAGCGCCGCGGCGACGGAGGAGTCCACCCCGCCGGAGAGGGCCAGGAGCACCTTGCCGTCGCCCACCTTCTCCCGGATCTGGCGGATGGCGGTGGCCTTGTAGTCGCCCATGGTCCAGTCGCCGGCGGCGCCGCAGACCTCATAGAGGAAGTTGCGGATCATGTCGGTGCCGTGCTGGGTGTGGTTCACCTCCGGGTGGTACTGCACGCCGTAAAAGCCCCGTGCCTCGTCACAGATGGCCACGTTGGGGCAGGCGTCGGAATGGGCCACCAGAGAAAAGCCCTCCGGCACCTTTTCCATGTAGTCCCCGTGGCTCATCCAGGTGATGCCCTGGGCGGGCAGGCCCTTGAAGAGGCGGCAGGAGGTGTCAAAATACGTCTCGGTCTTGCCGTATTCCCGGGCAGAGTCGCCGGTGGCGGCGATGACCTTGCCGCCCAGGTGGTGGGCGATGAGCTGACAGCCGTAGCAAATGCCCAGCACCGGCACGCCCCAGGTGAAGATGGCGGGGTCCACCTGGGGGGAGGCGGGGTCATACACGCTGTTGGGCCCGCCGGTGAAGATGATGCCGATGGGGTCCATGGCGCGCAGGGTGTCCAGCGGCGTGGTATAGGGCTTGACCTCGCAGTACACGCCGCACTCCCGGACCCGGCGGGCGATGAGCTGGTTATACTGTCCGCCAAAGTCCAGCACGATGACAGTCTGGTGGGACAAGGGGGATTCCTCCTTTTGTTTCATGGCATTCAGCAGCTCGCCGCGAAACGCGTTTCGCGATCGGCTGCGTGGCATTCAGGCAGCTGAGGAGCTGTTTCGGCTTACGAGACCTCCGCGCCGCCCCACTCCACCACGGTGAAGCCGGTGCGCTGGAGGGACGAGAGCTCCTGCGCGGGAAGGGTTACCGGCGCGTCCAGCCCCTGCCAGGCCATGAAGACCCGCAGCACCCGGTCCGGCTCCGGAGAGACGGTCAACTGGGCGTGGCTGGTATAGGTGTCGGACTGGAAGGCGATCCGGTTGTAGGGGTTGGCCTCCATCCGGGGCAGCCAGTAGACGATGAACTCATTGGCCTCCCGCCGGGTGAGACCCAGGCGGGCCAGGGCGTCCTCCAAAAAGGCGGCGGTGTCCGCCCCGGGGACGCAAAAGCCTTGGGAAAAGTCGTAGTCCCAGGCGCAGGTGCCCTCCCAGTAAAGGTAGCTGTAGGTCTGGCCGGCGGCGTCACGCAGCGTGCCGTCCGGCGCGGCGGTGACGGTCCAGCTCCCGTCAGAGGCGGGGTAGGCGCACGTCACCTCTCCGTCATAGTCCAGCGTGACGGTGACGGCCGTCTCCTCCTCGGGATAGAGGTAAATGACGGGCTTTGCGCTGTAGCCTCTGTTGTCGGGGGCAAGAGAATTTTCCCGGAGATACAGGGCGGCGGCGACCAGCACCCCGGCAGATAGCAGTGCGGCCAGCACAATGAGAGCGGTCTTTTTCATGGGACGTCCTCCTTTTCATCGCGGCGCCGCAGGGCGCCTTTCTATCCGGATAGACGGAAAAAGAGACGGGAAGGTTCCCCTCTCCCGCAGCTCCGGGCGGGGGAGGAGGACATGGGACCCAAACGGAAGAAGGGGTCAGTCGTCGTCCCGGAAGACGATGTTGCCCGGCTCGGCGGACTCGATGATGGCGAGGGATTTGAGGTTCTCCCCGGCGGCGCGAAGCCGGTCTCCGCCGCCCTGGAAGCCCTTTTCCACGGCGCAGCCGATGCCCACCAGGGTGGCGCCCGCGGCCTTCACGATGTCGCACAGGCCCCGGATGGCCTCGCCGTTGGCCATGAAGTCGTCGATGATGAGGACCTTGTCCTCCGAGGAGAGCCACTCCTTGCTCACCAGCAGCGTCACCTTTTTCTTGTAGGTATAGGAGAAGATGTCGCTTTGGTAGAGGCCGCCCTCGATGTTGTCGCTCTTGGCCTTTTTGGCAAAGATCATGGGCTTGTGGAAATGCTGGGCCACGATGGCGGACAGGGCGATGCCGCTGGCCTCCGCCGTCAGGATTATGGTCACATCGTCCATATTGAAGGACCGGCCGAACTCCTCGGCGATGTGCTCCATGAGCTCCGTGTCGATGCGGTGGTTCAAAAAGCCGTCCACCTTGATGATGTTGCCGGGCAGGACCTTGCCCTCCCGCACGATGCGCTCCTTCAGCTCCTGCATGGGAAACTCCTCCTTTGTGGTGTGGTCGGATGAAAAGGACAGTTGTTTTCTATTATGTCGAATCGCGGCGCCTTTTGCAACTGCTTTTATTGACAAAAAACCGCCGCCGCACTGTCGCGGTTCGTACAAAAAAGCCGCGACGGGCGACAAGACCCGCGCCGTGGGGCCACGGCGCGGGTCGGTTCGTTCATTGGGCCTCCAGCCGGTCGGCGGCGCGGTCCAGCCAGCCGCCCTGGAAGGACTCGATCCCACCCTCGTCGGCCAGGGCCGCGAGAGAGGGGTCAATGGGCATCTCCGCCAGAACGGGCAGGCCGTGGCGTGCGGCGGCCTGGGCAGTCTTGCCCTCGCCGAAGAGGTGGATGCGGCGCCCGCAGTCCGGGCAGGTCACATAGCTCATGTTCTCCACCAGACCCAGGATGGGCACCTCCATCATCTCCGCCATCTTCACGGCCTTCTCCACCACCATGGACACCAGCTCCTGGGGAGAGGCCACGATGAAGATGCCGTCCAGCGGGATAGACTGGAACACGGAGAGGGACACGTCTCCCGTTCCCGGGGGCATATCCACGAAGAGATAGTCACAGTTCCACAAAACGTCCGTCCAGAACTGCTGCACCACTCCGGAGATCACCGGTCCCCGCCAGATGACAGGGGCGGTCTCGTTGGGCAGCAGCAGGTTGATGGACATGATCTGGATGCCGGTGCGGGACTCCATGGGCTCAAGACCCGCCTGGCTCCCCACGGCCTGACCGTGGACGCCGAAGCTCTTGGGGATGGAGGGGCCGGTGATGTCGGCGTCCAGAATGCCGACGCGGTAGCCCCGGCGGCGCATGGTGACCGCCAGCTGGCTGGTGACCATGGACTTGCCCACGCCGCCCTTGCCGGACACGATGCCGTATACCTTGCCCACATGGGCGTCGGGATGGTGCTCCTTCAAAAGGGACTGGGGCTCCCGGCGCTGGGAACAGCTCTCGCCGCAGGACGCGCAGTTGCTGGTACATTCGCTCATAGTGTTGCTTCTCCTTTTCCTGACGGGGCCCGGGGCCCCGTTTCTCACAGTAATTGCTATTGTATACCTCTTATCCCCGCTCCGTCAACCGCCGGACGGACACTTCTCCGTCCCCGGCGAAAAAGGCCGACTCCCGGCTGTGGCAGGTGAAGAGCAGGATCTGCCGCTGCCGGCCCAACTCCTTGAGGTACCGCAGCGCGGCGGCGCAGCGCTCGTCGTCAAAATTGGCCAGGGCGTCGTCCAGCACGATGGGGGCCGCCTGCTCCGCCGGCAGTACCAGCTCGCAGATGGCCAGCCGCACCGCCAAGTACAGCTGGTCCGCCGCTCCGGCGGAGAGCAGCGCAGCGTCCCGATAGATGCCCTCTCCCGCCGGCTCGGCGGAGAGGTGGAAGGCTCGGTCCAGCACCACGCCGTCGTACCGCCCGTCCGTCAGGCGGGAGAAGATCTCCGCCGCCCGGCGGCCCAGCTCCGGGGAAAAGCGGCTTTGCAGGGCGGCGTTGGCCCGGTCCAGGGCCTCCATGGCCAGCTGGATGGCGTCGTACTCCCTCTCCAGCGCGGCGATCTCCTGCTGGAGGCGCTCCGCGTCGGAGCGCAGCGCCGCCGTCTCGCCGATGGCGTGGAGCCGGCCGGAGAGGCGGTCCGCCTCAGACCGGGCGGCAGTCCGCTCCGCCTGGGCGGACGACAGCAGGCGGGTGGTCTCCTCCCGGCTGCGCGCCGGAGGCGACAGGGGCTCCTCCCCCTGGGGCGCGTCCGCCATCTGGGAGGCGAGGGCCTCGCTCCGGGACCGGGTGTCCCGGGCGGCGGCCTCGGCGTTCATCAGCTCCCGGCGCCGCTGGGCGCAGGTGCGCAGCAGTGCGTCGGCGGTGGGGATGTCAAAGGCGGCGGGGGCGAAGCGCCGCACCTCCAGCAGGATGCCCTGTTCATTGGCGGAGAGGGCGGCGTACAGGCTCTCCGCCGCGGCGGAGCGGGCGTTGGCCTCCGCCTGGGCGGTATCCCGGGCGGAGAGCAGTGCGCAGTAGTCCTCTGCCAGCGCCGTGATGGCCTCGCCGTCGTCCGTGCCGAAGCGCTTGAGGAGAGCGGCCCTTTGCGCCGCGGCCAGGGCGCGCTTTCGCAGGGAGAAGGCCAAAACAAAGACCAGGCACAAAAGCGCTGCCAGTGCCGCCAGGGACAGCGGGGCGCTGTGGCTTGCCCGCAGGATGCCGTAAAAAGCCAGGAAGGAGGCTGGGACCCCGCAGAGGATGACCGCAATGCCTGGCAGGGGGTTCCATGGTACGGCCTTCGGCGGCTCGGCGGCCTCCCGCCGGGCGCTCTCCGCCGACTGTCCGGCAAAAGGGCTTGCCCCCACGGCGTCCTCTGCCCGCAGCAGGGCCTGGGCCGCCTCGTCCCGCTGCTGCCGGGCCCGGTCCACCCCCTTGCGGGTGGTCTCCAGATTGACGATGGCTCCCCGCAGGCGGCCGATGGTGTCGTTTTCCGGGATGCGGTCCTCCTCCAGCCGACGGCGGAGATCCTGGGCCAGGTGCTCTGTTTGGATGGCGGAGAACTCCGCCTCCGCCAGGGCCTTGCGCCGCTGGGAGGCCTCCCACCGGTCATGCAGGGCGAGCTCGGCGCGCAGGGCGGTCTCCTGCCCCTCCAGCTCCTCCGCCCGGCTGCGGGCGGCCAGGAGGCAGGCTTCCAGCTCCTCCGCCTCGGTGATCTGCCGCCGCAGCTCCGCCAGCTCCCCCTCCAGGGCGGGCAGCTGGCCGGTCTTGTTGTGGCGGCGGCGGTTGCGCTGGCGCTTCAGGGCCTCCGCCGCCTCGGAGCAGGAGGTATCCTCCTCGCCGGAGGTGATGAGGGCGGCGATGCGCCGCTCCAGCCCCGCGTCCTGGGTGACGGCCATGCCCGCCTGGCGGATGAAGGCGCTGCGCTCATAGACCTCCCGGCTGACGCCCAGCAGCGTCTCGCCGCAGGCGGGGCCCGTCAGCTCCGGCACCGGTTCGCCGGTCCCGGCATAGACTGCCCGAAACTCCCCCATGGGGGCGCTTTGGCGGCGGGTGGTGCGGGTAAGAGTCAGCTCCGCGTCCAGGGCCCGGCAGTCCATGCGCCCGCTCATGGCGGCGCCGCTCCAGGGGGCGTAGCGGTTTTTTTCGGCGATGAAGCCCGCCCGGTCCCGCTCCCGGCTGTTGATGCCGTAGAACATGGCCAGCAAAAAGGCGCACCAGGTGGACTTGCCCGACTCATTGGGGGCTTGCAGGATGTTCAGCCCGTCCTCCAGCTCCAGCGTCCGATTTTGGAGCGTGCCGAAGGCGGCAGTCATGCGGCGGATCAGCAGAGAGACCCCTCCTGTCTATCAGTTCAATTTATTTAAGATCGGATCAGCGGCTATGGAACGGCTCCGGGCGAAAAGCGTCGCCCTTCCGCGAGACCCGGCCCTGCGGCGTTTTGCCCCGGCGGCCGGGCCCTGCCGGGCTATGGGCCTATTGTATCACACCGCCGCCCGGTTGCCCAGTCCATTTTCTCCTTCTGTTTTGCACAGAGGTCATACCCATATCAGCCCTGCAAATGGCAGATATTAGAAAATTTAAATTTCCCCTTGACAAGAGGAGATGAGTCTGGTATTTTAAGAAAGCTGTTTGGCAGGCGGGCCGGATGGAGGCCGCGAAAGTCATCGGATGGACGGAAGAGCGGAGACGCTTGAGACGGAAAAAAGATGAAAAAAGCGGTTGACAAATGAAGGCACGGTTGGTATAATAGC
>JAFUGI010000182.1 GCA_017469475.1 Oscillibacter sp.
CGAGCATCTCCCATAGAGCCCAACGAGGTGAGTCCCATGGAGAGTCCTTCGACTTTGTCGGAAGACGCAAGCCCCCTCCGAACGCGGAGAGGGCTTATGTTTTATGGGCGCAGCTTCTTTCGCAGCTTGGCCTTGACCTCCGGGGAGAGGACCTTTCCCGCCAAGCGCACCGGCAGGGGCGGCGCCTTCAAAAATTTCCGGCGCACCTCCTCAAAGGGCTCCAGCGCGTAGGCGGCGAAGAAGGCGGCCCGCTCCGCCGGCCGGGCGGCCGGAGCCGCCAGGTGGGGGTTCCCAGCCACGGCCCTCTCGATGGGATAGACCTGCCGGGCCAGAGGCAGCTGGTCAAAGATGTGGCTTGCGTGGGGCGTATTCACCAGCAAGAGGCTGACGCCCCGCTCCTGCTGCTCGGGAAGCTCGTCCGGTCCCAGGCCCCACAGGTCCCCCAGAGTAAAGTCCCCGGGCCGGTTCAAATTGGCGTAGGCACAGTGGTAGCAGGAGGGCCGCAGGAACAGCGACCGGCCGAAGGCCCGGCCGTACTCCGTGGCGTACAGGGGCTTGCTCTCCACGGTGCCGTCCTCATAGACGGCGGTCATGTGGCTGTTTTTCCAACCGGAGACCTTGTTGCGAAAGCGCACGGCTTGGAGGTCCTTGCCCCGGCGGCGGCGAATGGACTCCGCCATGTCCTCCCACACGGCGGGAGAGGGCACGCCGTGGCACACCAGGTCGCAGGTGATGAGATTTTCCGGCCGGCAGCCCAGATAGCGGTACAGCCCGTCCACCTGGCAGGGGGTGCCGGAAAAGAGGACCGTTCGGCTCTCCAGGGCCTTTTTCACCGTGCGGAAGGTATCTCCCAGGTCGCTTTGCACGTACTTGGCCCCCCGCAGGCGCCACAGGTCCTCCTTGCGGAAGCACGCCGCGTGGCGCAGGTGCTGGTGGGCGTCCAGCGCGGCGCCGAACACCACGCCGCCGTTCTCCAGCACAAAGTCCGCCAGAGCCGTGAAGGCCCCGCCGGAGGTGGAATCCCGGCGGATGTCCTCCTGCCGGTTCCAGGCGGCAAAGGCCGCCGGCAGACACTGCCGCTCCCGCTGGCGCAGAAGGGGACACACGGCGCTGCACCGGCCGCAGCGGACGCAGGCGTCCGCGTCCGCCGCCGGGTAGGAAAAGCCCTCCCGGTCCCGGACCATGGCGATGGCGTCCCGGGGACAAACGCTCATGCAGGCGGTGCAGCCGGTGCACTGCTCATGGGAGGCGAGGACCGGTCTTGCCGCCTCCGCCGGGGCGGAGGGCCGCGCCTCCTCCGGCGCGTTCGCCAGGGCGGCGCGAAGATAGGCAAGGGACGCCTCCCGCTCCGCCGCCAGGCGGGAGCGCACCGTCTCCCAGTCGATGGGCGCGTCCAGCGCGGCGGTGTCGCCCCGGCCGATGATGCGGTCCCCCAACCCTAAGCGGCTGAGGAGGCTGAAGGTCCGGGAGCTCTCCGGGTCGGAAAGCTCCCGGGGAGAGACGGAGAGGAAAAAGGGCTTTTGGAACTGGACGGAGAACACCGTCCCGTGGAAGGAGTTGGTCAGCACAAAGGCGGCGTTTCGGAACAGGTGCAAAAACTCCGCCGGTCCCGCGTCCAGAATACAGCGGGCCTTGGGGTGGACCTTCTGCCGGGTGCCGCACAGCTGCACCACGGGGAGCCCCGTCTCCTCCGCCAGGCGGCGGATGTAGGGCGCCAGAGCGGCGGGCGGGCTGATGCAGTAGCAGAGGAGATACCCCCCCTCCGGATACCCCGCCGGGGCGGCGGCCATGGCGTCCCACTGCTCCGCCGTCAGCAGCAGCGTGGGGTCCAGCACCACCGGCACCTCCCGGCCCAGGGTCTGGCGCAAAATGGCCTGGCCCTGCTTTTCCCGGACGGACAGGTGGGAGAAGGCGGCAAGGTAGCCCCGCAGCTCCTCCTCCATCCCCTCCGGCAGGCGGGGCACGCCGAAGGAGGGGGCGTAGGCGATCTTTCTCCGGTCGGAAAAGGCGCCGAAAAACACCGGGTCCAGCCGGCGGTCCGGGAAAATGGTGGGGTTCCAGATCTGGTCGCTGCCAGAGAGGATGACATCGTAGGGAAGGTCCGCCTCCCGCAGCTCCTCCAGGCTCTCATAGCGGCGGTCCGTCAGGCGCAGGTGGGCCCCGGAAAAGGACTCGAACCGCTCATAGCGCCGCTTCAGCGCGGCGTAGTGCAGCGCGGTGTGGGCGTCCGCCGCGGCGGAGCCGATGCCGGTGGGGCGGCGGAAGAGGGCATTGTCCTGGTTTACATAATAATCCAGCGTCTCACACTCGCTGCCGCAGCGCTCCACCGCCCGCTCCGTTGCAACGGCCTGCAGCAGCGCGCCGTAATGGTGGATATGATAAAAGGTGACAAGTCCGGTTTTCAAGAGCTGGCTTCCTTTCCTGGGCGTTGGCCCGTCCGGCGGACCTTACTGCCGGTCCAAAATGGCGTCCGGGTCCAGGGGGGCCATGAGATCGTCCTCCTCCACCCAGTCCGACACGGGGACCACCTCGAACTCCGTCTCCGTCCGGCGGATGACCACCCGCTCCAGTCCCGCGTTGATGACCATGCGCCGGCACATCATGCAGGAGGTGGCGTCCCCTAACAGCTCGCCGGTGCGGGCGTCCCGCCCCACAAGATAGATGGTGCCGCCCACCATGTCCCGGCGGCTGGCGGAGATGATGGCGTTGGCCTCGGCGTGGACGCTGCGGCACAGCTCGTACCGCTCTCCCCGGGGGATGCGCATGGCCTCCCGGGAGCAATAGCCCAGGGTGGAGCAGTTGGCCCGGCCCCGGGGAGCCCCGTTGTAGCCGGTGGAGATGATCTCGTCGTTTTTCACGATGATGGCCCCGTAGACCCGGCGCAGGCAGGTGGCCCGCTCCAGTACCGTTTCGGCGATGTCCAGATAGTAGTTTTCCTTGCTGATGCGGTCCATGTGCGCAGCCCCTCCGTTTCAAGCTGTCCGGCCCAGGCCGGACGCCATATGGTTTTGCAGTATTTTAGCATGATTCCCCGCCGCTGACAAGGGGCGCCGGCGCCCTTTTGCCCCCATTTGTGTCCCCGTCCGGCAGAAAAGCGGTTGCATTTTTGAAAAAATATGCTATCATGGGTAGAAACATCCAGGGCGATCCCAAACGCCGCACGGGCCTGGCTCTCGCCCCGAAGGGGCTCCCGATCGTTTTTGCGGCAGCTTCGCCGCCGCAAAAACACCCTGAGCCGAGCTGTGCGAGGCCTCGTGCCGATCAAAGCAGGCCTTTGCCCGCTGCGATGCGCACGAGTCTTCCCTTGCGAAACGTGTTTCGCAGGGGAAGAACAGAACCATCCAAGAGAAAGGAGGCCGACCGCCATGAAGACCACACGCCGCGCCGCGCTGGTGCTGACCGCCGTATTCGCTCTGGCGGTGCTGGTCTCCTCCGCCTTCATCGTGGTCCACGCGGACCACGACTGCGTTGGCGAGGGGTGCCCGGTCTGCCAGCAGATGGCCGCCTGCGCCCAGACGCTGCGCACCCTCTCCTCCGCCGCCGCGGCTGCGGGGACGGTCTTTGCTGCCCTCCGCGCCCTCACCGCCATGCGGACATGCTCCGCGCCGGAGCGCCCGTTCTCCACCCCCGTCGCGCTGAAAGTCAAGCTCTCCAATTAAAAACAGGACCGATCTGCAGGGAGGAAGTCTGCCCATGGGGCAGGCTTGTCGGCGTATGCCGTCTCCCTGTCTTCTTGCGCCCGGCGGCAGGGCATATTTGCCGCCCCGGGCGATCCGTTTTTGGTCTTGTTTTTGGATCTGGAGGGTCCTTTTTTATGTCTTTTTTAAAGCGAACGTTTTATTTGCAGCTTTTGTGCCTGGCCCTGCTCCTCCCCGCCTGCGGCGGAAGGACGGCGCCGGAGCCGACGGTCACACCGCCCGAGGCCGCGCCGTCCGAGACCGCAGCACCGGAGGGCGCGCCGCTGCGGATCGTGGCCACCATCTTTCCGGAGTACGACTGGGTGCGCCAGATCCTGGGCGACCGGGCATCGGACGCGGAGTTGACGCTGCTGCTGGACAGCGGCACGGACCTGCACAGCTATCAGCCCACAGCGGACGACATGGTGAAGCTCTCCGCCTGCGACCTCTTCCTGTACGTGGGCGGCGAGTCCGACGCCTGGGTGGAGGACGCCCTGGCGGAGGCTGTGAACCCCAATATGCAGATCCTCTGCCTGATGGACGCCCTGGGCGGCGCCGTGAAAGAAGAGGAGCTGGTAGAGGGCATGGAGGCCGAGGAAGAGGAAGAGGGCGAAGAGGAGGAGATCGAGTACGACGAGCACGTGTGGCTTTCTCTCCGAAACGCCCAGGTGCTGTGCGCCGCCATTGCCGACCGGCTGTGTCAGCTGGACCCGGCCCACCGGGAGACCTATGCCGCCAACACCGCGGCCTACATCGACCAGCTCCGCGCCCTGGACCGGGAGTATCAGTCCGCGGCGGAGGGCGCCCAGGTGAAGACCGTCCTCTTCGGGGACCGGTTCCCCTTCCGGTATCTGGTGGATGACTACGGTCTTTCCTACTACGCCGCCTTCGTGGGCTGCTCCGCAGAGACGGAGGCCAGCTTCGAGACCGTCATCTTCCTTGCGAACAAGGTAGACGAGCTGAGCCTCCCCGCTGTTTTGACCATCGAGTCCGGCGACGGGCGGATCGCCCGGACCATTGTGGACAATACCGCTGCCAAAACCGCCCAGATCCTGCAAATGGACTCCATGCAGTCCACCACCGCTCAGGATGTGGCCGCCGGCGAGACCTATCTTTCCGCCATGGCGCGCAACCTGGACGTGCTGCGTCAGGCCCTGGGCGAATAACGAGGCAGGCGGAGAAGGAGGAACACATGGCGCTCATCACCTGTCAGGACCTGACCCTGGGCTACGAGGGCCGGGAGATCCTGGAAAAGCTGAATTTCGCGGTCCGGCCGGGAGAATACCTTTGCATCGTGGGGGAAAACGGCTCGGGAAAATCCACCCTGATGCGCACGCTCCTGGGCCTCCAGCCGCCGCTGGGCGGCCGGGTCCTGACGGGGGATGGCTTTGCGCGCAACGAGATCGGCTACCTCCCTCAGCAGACGCCGGTGCAGCGGGACTTTCCCGCCTCGGTGTGGGAGATCGTGCTCTCCGGCTGTCAGGGCCGGTGCGGCCGCCGCCCCTTTTACGGTCCAGCGGAGCGAGCTTTGGCCCGGGAGAATCTGGCCCGGCTGGAGCTGACGGACCTCTCCCGCCGGTGCTACCGGGAGCTCTCCGGCGGCCAGCAGCAGCGGGTGCTGCTGGCCCGGGCCCTGTGCGCCACCCGGAGGCTGCTGCTTTTGGATGAGCCGGTGTCCGGCCTGGACCCCCACGTGACAGCGGAGCTGTACCGCCTGATCGAGCGGCTGAACCGGCAGGAGGGCATCACCGTCATCATGGTCTCCCACGACATCGCCGCGGCGGTGCGGTACGCGAGCCACATCCTCCACCTGGGGGAGACGGTGTTTTACGGGACGCGGGAGTCCTATCTCCAAAGCCCCGCCGGGCGGCGGTTTTTCATGGAAGGAGGCAACGGGCAATGACCGGAGCGATAGAAAAGCTGGCGCTGTATCTCACCTACCCCTTTGTCCGCTACGCCCTGATCGTGGGGGTGCTCATCGCTCTTTGCTCCTCCCTTCTGGGGGTGCCGCTGGTTTTGAAGCGGTTTTCCTACATCGGAGACGGCCTTTCCCACGTGGCCTTCGGCGCCATGGCGGTGGCCGCTGTGCTGGGGCTGACCGACCGGATGCCCCTGGTGCTGGGGGTGACGATCGTGTGCGCCGTCATCCTGCTGCGGACGGGGCAAAACGCCCGGGTCCAGGGCGACGCGGCGGTGGCCATGCTGTCGGTGGGGTCTCTGGCCGTGGGGTATCTTCTCATGAACCTGTACCCCACCTCGGGCAATGTCTCCGGGGACGTGTGCTCCACCCTCTTCGGCTCCACCTCCATCCTGACGCTGACGCGAGGCGAGGTGTGGCTGTGCGCGGCGCTGTCGGCAGGGTCCGTGGCGGCCTTCGCGGTGTTCTACAACAAGATCTTCGCCGTCACCTTTGACGAGAGCTTTGCCCGTTCCGCAGGCACCAACGCAGAGCTGTGCAACCTTCTCATGGCGGTGGTCACCGCCGTCATCATCGTGCTGGCCATGAACCTGGTAGGGTCCCTTTTGATCTCGGCGCTGGTGATCTTTCCGGCCCTGTCCGCCATGCGGGTCTTTCGCAGCTTCCGGTCCGTCACCGTGTGCGCCGCGGCGGTTTCGGTGGTGTGTGCCCTGGCGGGCATCCTGATCTCCATCGTGGCGGGCACGCCGGTGGGGTCCACCATCGTGGCCGCGGATATGGCGGTCTTTGCCCTGTTCTCCCTGGCGGGAGCCATCAAAGGAGGTGCTTTTCAATGAAACGACTGCTTGCGATCTCTCTGCTGCTTCTGCTGCTGACGGGCTGCGGCGGCGCCCCCGCCCAGCGCGCCGGAGGCAGCGCGTCCCCCACCGTCTCCCAGGTGCTGGAATCGGGCGGCGCCCGGAACACGGCCCAGGATACGGCGCCGAACATGGTGGACGCGGCAGATATACCGTCGGACGCGGCAGTGGACGCTCCGGCAGGCGCAAGCGCCCCCGCAGACGGCGGGGAGGGCATCGACGTGGACCTGACCGCCATGAGCGCCACCATGGTCTACGCCGAGGTCTCCAACATGATGTACCTGCCGGACGACTACGTGGGCAAGACCGTGCGGATGCGGGGGCAGAGCCTCTCCACCTACTACGACGCCACGGATCAGACCTACTACAGCGTCCTCATCTCCGACGCCACCGCCTGCTGCGCCCAGGGGATCGAGTACGTGCTGGCGGAGGGGGCCTACCCCTCAGACGACGAGGAGGTCACCGTCACCGGAGAGTTCGAGCTCTATGAGGAGCTGGGCGTGGTCTACTGCCGGCTGAAGGACGCCGTGCTGGCCGCCTGAGCCGCCTCTGCCCGGAGGCTCCCCATCTCCCCACACGGCGCAAAGCCTGCCGCACCGAGAGGAAGATCAAAAAACGA
>JAFUGI010000183.1 GCA_017469475.1 Oscillibacter sp.
AGCGACGGGCGGCGGGGCGGGGCGCTGCGGCTCTTTGGCCTGGCGCTTTGCCTGCCGGGCCGCCTCCTTGGCGGTCTCCCGTTCGATGGCCTCGTTCAGCTCCTGGCGGAGAGTCTTTCTATCGTTCAGCGCAGGGTTTTTGCGCTTGAGTTTTCGGTATATGGTCCACGTGACGGCGTTGCCCACCAGCACGGGGGCGATGCCGTACAGGGAAATGATGGGGAGCATGGCGCTGCGCGCCTCGCGCTCCAGCATGAGGGCCGCGGCGTAAAACATGGCCAGCACCACGGCAAGGCCGCCGAAGCCGTAGGGTGCCACCCGCTTGTCCCGCAGCAGGAACAAAAGGCAGCAGACGGCCGTGCCCGCGATGGCCACGATCAGAGAATGGGCGGCGTTGGTGGCGGCGGCGCTGCCCAGGGACACGGTGCGGTACAGCGGCTCCGCCAAAAGGGCGTACAATACGCCGAAAACGAGAACATCCAGCACCGCCGCGCCGAAGGCGGCCAGGGCGATGGGACTCTTTCTTCGGTTCCAGCGGTCAACAAAAAAGCTCATGGGATCTCCTTCCCCCCGGCGGGGGGCGCGTCGGTGAAAACGGGAGGAGGCGGGCGGGTGATCCGCCCGCCTCCTTTGACGCAGGGGTCATCCTCTCCTGCGAAGCACGCTTTGTGATCGCCTGAGAGGTCATGTGCGGCGGGGTGCTCAGCCGAGCATCTGCCAGAAGTCGCGCACGGTGTTATAGCTCACATAGAGCTCTTCCACGTTGTAGGGTGCCACGTTGATCTCGGAGTACGGCATATCGCCCTCAGCGCCGGGAATGTCATCCCGCACGGGCCAGCCGCCCTGGGTATTGAAGGGCTTGTAGCCGCCCAGATCGCCGTCCACGCCGCCCATCATGTAGCGGATGAGGAGCTTGGCAGCGGCGGGATGGGCGCAGCCCTCCACCACGTACAGGGTGTTCACGGCGGGGATGCCGGTGTCGGGATACAGGTTCACAACGCCCAGGCACCAGTCGTTATCCTTGTTCTTGCGGATCTTGGAGGAAGCGGAGAAGCCCACCGGGGGATCGCTCTGGCCCCGGGTGCCCACGGCCTCGGCGGTGGCGTCGGAGGAGGCGTAGTAGATGGGGTCGTTTTCATGCAGGCGCTTGAGGAACTCATAGCCGGCGTTGGGGCAGCCGTCAGAGAGGACGATGTCCTCGCCGTACAGCTCCTTGTAGGCAACGGCCAGGCGCTCAGCCTCTTCCTCGCAGCAGAAGCCGGTGATCCAGGTGCCCCAGGAGATGTTGTCCAGGGGGTTCTGCATGGTGACCTTGCCCTTCCACTCGGGATCGGTCAGCTGCCAGATGTTGGTGATGGGGGACCCATCGGGATAGGCCTCGGTGTTGTAGAACAGCTGGGTCAGCTCGATGTAGAGCGGGGTGGCGGTGGCAGTGTACTGGGGATCGATGTGGGCAAAGATGTCCGCGGGCTTGTAGTTATAGAGCATGGGATCGGGCACGTCGATGTACTCCTTAAAGAGGGAGCCGTCCTGGTCCTTGATGTGGACCACGTCGGCCACGGTCTGGCCGGCCTCGTGCTCGCGGGTGACCTTCTCCAGCAGCTCGTTGGTCTTGATGTCGAAGGTGGTGCAGGTCAGGCCGGGATACTTGGCCTCAAAGGCCTCCTTCACCTTGGGAGTGCGGGAGGAGATGGAGTAGATGCTCACCTCGCCGCCCTGCTCCAGGGCCAGCTGATAGAGCTCCTCGTCGGTCTCGTCGGTGGCGAAGATGTTGGCAAACTGCTCCCACTCCGTCAGGTCAGAGGTGGCTGCGGGGGTCGTGGTGGTCTCGCCGCCGCTCTGGGCGGGCTCGGTGGTAGTGGTAGCGGGGGTGGTGCTGCCGCCGGAGCTGCTGCCGCCGCCGCAGGCGGCCAGGCCCGCGATCATGACCACAGCCATGAGGGCGGCAAGCCATTTCTTGTGCTTGTACATGGTTTCTTTTCCTCCTTTGAATGTCTTCCTTTGCTTATCGGGAGCGGCATCCGCCGCGGGGGAACGGTCTTACACGCAGTACTTGATGAGGTTTTCGCTCTCGGTGGCGAAGACGTTGACCTTCTTGGGGTTGTAGCCCAGATACACCACCTGGTCGCCGCTGTAGTGGGTGGAGCCCAGCTCCTTCACGGTGAGCAGATCCTCGCCCACCCGGACGCTGACCAGCGTCTCGGACCCGGCGGGCATGCCGGAGTAGACCCGGCCCTCGATCTGATGGGCGTCGTCCCGCTCCGTGGAGATGGTCAGCTGCTCGGGGCGGATGCCCAGGGTCACGGCCAGAGAGCCGCTCTGGGGGGCGCTCTCCGTCATGTCGGCGCGCTCAAAGCCCACCTGGCCCATGGAGCTCGTCACCTTCATGCCGGCGCCGTCCACCTCGGCGGTGCCCTTGACGAAGTTGATGGAGGGGTTTCCGATGAAGTCCGCGGTGTACAGGTTCACCGGGTTGTCATAGAGCTCCAGGGGCGGGGCCACCTGCACCAGCTCGCCCTTGCGGAAGAGGGCGATGCGGGTGGACATGGTCAGGGCCTCCACCTGGTCGTGGGTCACGTAGATGATGGTGGTGCCGGTGTCGTGGTGGAGGCGCTTGAGCTCGGAGCGCATGTCCACGCGGAGCTTGGCGTCCAGGTTGGACAGGGGCTCATCCAGCAGCAGCAGCCGGGGCTCGGACACGATGGCCCGGGCGATGGCCACGCGCTGCTGCTGGCCGCCGGAGAGCTCCGTGGGGTAGCGCTTGGCATACTCGCCGATCTGCATCCGCTCCAGGGCGGAGGCCACCTTCTTGGCGATGACGTCGCTGGACTCCTTGCGGATCTTCAGGCCGAAGGAGACGTTGTCGAACACCGTCATGTGGGGCCACAGGGCGTAGGACTGGAACACCAGGTTCAGATTCCGCTGGGAGGGCGGGGCGAACTTGGCCTCCTTGGCGTTGACGATCTCCTTGTCGTCCATGTAGATGAAGCCGTTCTGGGGCTTTTCCAGGCCGGACACCACGCGAAGGGTGGTGGTCTTGCCGCAGCCGGAGGGGCCCAGCAGCGTCATGAACTCGCCGTCGTTGATGGTCAGGTTCAGATCCTTCAAAACGTGGTTCTTGCCGTAGAATTTATCGACATTCTGCAATACGATCTTGCTCATTGTATTTTCGTCTCCTTTCACTCAGCCGGCCATGCTCTTGGCAAGGTCCGCGTCACCGAAGATATTCGCCAGGGCGTACACCAGGAACACGATGGAGAACATCACGATGGCCACGCAGTCGGACGACTGGGGTGCGTTGTTGTTCTGATACTGGAACGCGAGGTAGGGAAGCGTGGTGGTGGACGGCGTCATGATGAGGATGATCAGATCCAGCTCCTTCATGATGGAGACGAAGATCAGCATGAAGCCGGAGATGAAGCCGCCCTTGGACAGCGGGAACACGATCTTGATGAAGCGCTTGAAGAAGCCGGCGCCCTCGATGGTGGCCGCCTCCTCCAGCTCGCCGCTGATCTGGAGCATGTTGGAGGTGCCGGCCCGGCTGGCGAAGGGCAGATGCTTGACCACGCTGGTCACCGTCAGCAGGGTGAAGGTGCCGTACAGCGCGGGGATCAGCGTCACGCCGAAGAGCTGCTGGGGCCGGGAGAACATGGAGAGGTAGATGCCGCCGAAGGCGATGGAGGGGATCAGGTAGGGGATGAACACCAGCTGCTCCACCAGCTTGCCGTGGAACCTGCCCCGGCCCTTGGCACAGATGTAGCCCAGGATCTGGCCGAAGATGGTGCCGAACACGCCGTTCACCAGCGTCAGCCGGCAGGAGTTGAAGAGGGAGAGGAGGAACTGCTCGTTTTTGAAGATGCCCGGCAGGCCCTCCATGATGTCCGGATTACCGGAGCCCGCCCAGTAGTAAAGGGTGAAGTTCTCCAGAGAGTAGGTGCCCTGCTGGAGCATGCAGCTCTCCAGAATGAGGATCAGCACCGGCATGATGATGGCCACCACAAAGAAGGCCAGCAAAATCACGGTGATGAGGGGCTTCCACACGCCAAGGCCGATGGGGGTGGACCGGCCGCCCTTGCCGCCGATGGTGGCATAGGACTTCCGGGAGCCGATGAGCTGCTGATTGATGAACACGGAAATGGCCGCGATGCAGATCATCAAAATGGCCATGGCGAAGGCGATCTGGGTGTTCTGGGACTGGCTGTTGGAATACAGCTCGCTGGAAAGGGTCCGGAACCGGACGGGCGAGCCCAGGTAGTTGATGACGCCGAAGGTGCCGATGGCCTTGGAGAAGGTCAGAATGACGGCGGAGAGCATGGCCGGCAGCACCAGGGGGAAGGTGATGCGCCGCAGGATCAGCGCCTTGCTGGCGCCCTGGATCTCGCCCATCTCCTCAAGCTCGGAGTTGATGGAATTCAGCGCCGCGCTGACCAGCAGATAGGTATAGGCGTAATAGTGCAGGCTCAGCACCACCACGATGGCCAGCGGGCCATAGGCAATGGGGGCGATGATGGCCTCAATGACCTCGTTGGAGATGCCGGCCTTCAGCATCAGGGCGGTGAAGAAGCCCGGAGAGCCGCCGATGCGGGGCGTGCGGAACATGGACAGCCACGCCTGGCTCTTGACCCAGGAGGGGATCATGTAGGGAATGATGACCGCCAGGGAGAAGAAGGGCTTGAAGGGCAGGTCGCTGCGCACCATCAGCCACGCCAGCACCGCGCCCAGCACGATGGACCCCACGGACACGGCAAAGCCGATCTCCAGAGAGTGGAGCAGGGGCATCACCAGAAGGGACTTGGTCAAATCGCTTGCAAAGAGCTTTTGCCAATAGTAAAAGGTGAACTCCCCGGCCACATGGCCCGTGCCGCCCACGGCGCGCAGGTCCCGCTGGGACAGAACGAAGGTCCGGGAGAGCATATCCACCAGGGGGAACACGATGAGGTAGGTCAAAAGGATGATGGCGACGAGGACGATCACGTTGTAGGGGTTGGTCACAACGGCCTTGATCTGGTTTTTCAGCCGTCGGACGCGGGAATAGCTGTGCTCTGAGTCTTTCATGATAGGCAAACACCCTCCCTTTCTCCAACCGTTTGCGCCGCGGCACACCCCGCAATTGGCGCAAACGTTTCCAGTAGGTGGGTATAATTTATCATTTTACCGCCGGGTCTGTCAAGGGAGAAAAAAAAGATTCGCCGTTGTGCATGACAGGGGGCAAAAAACTTTGTACTATTTGCACAATACCCGACGTAAGCGCTTTCTGCTATAATAAAAATGCCGGTGGAAATGCGGCGCTTTTGCCAGAAAATCCCCTGTTCCGCCGGAAAAGACCGTGGTGCAAACGGTACCGGAAACAACTCTTGCCCGCAAAGGAGGCAGCCATGGGACGCATCACCATCCGGGACATTGCGCGCCTTTCCGGCGTCTCGGTGACCACAGTCTCCCGCGCCCTGAACGACGACCCGGAGATCCGGGCGGAGACCCGGGAGCGGGTGCTGCGGGTGTGCCGGGAGACGGGGTATCGGGCCAATCTCCTGGCCCGGAGCCTGAGCTCCAGCCGCAGCCACGTGCTGGGGGTCATCCTGCCGGACATCTCCAACCCCTTCTACGCGGTGCTCTCGCTGCACATCGAGTCCTGCGCCAAGGCCCGGGGCTACCAGATCATGCTCTGCCGGGGCCATCCGGACGACCGGAACGACAACACAGAGGAGCTCATCAGCTACCTCATCGGCCAACAGGTGGACGGGATCCTGCTGCCCAACTCCTCCTCCCGGGCTACCGCCCTGCTGGCCCGGTACGACAGAGCCATCCCCTCCGTGCTCATCGGCAGCGCCCCGCCGGAGGACCTGGGCATCCGGGTCAACTCCGTCAGCAACGACAACTATATGGGCGCCCAGATGGCGGCGGAGTATCTCCACCGCCTGGGCCACCGGGACGTGGTGTACCTGGGCGCCCGGCCGGGAAGCTATACCCACGCCCTGCGCCACGCCGGGTTCCTGGCCGCCGCCAAACGGCTGCGCATGCGGGTGGAGAGCATCCCCAGCCCCCTCCATGCCTCCACCATCGCCCAGGGCCGCACCATGGCCGCGGCGCTTTTGCGCCGGCCCATGACCCAGACCGCCATTTTCTGCGCGGCGGACATGCTGGCGCTGGGCGTGATGGAGGCGGCGGACGAGCTGGGCCTGGACATCCCGGGGGACTTCTCCCTGATGGGCTACGACAACATCGACTATTCCGCCCTGCCCAAGATCCGGCTGACCACGGTGGCCCAGCCCTTTGCCGACCTTGCCCGGGAGGGTGTGGAGATGCTGGTGGCGCAGATCAAGCGGGGAGAGAGCGGCACCTACGTCCGCCGCCTCATCACCCCCACCCTGGTGGAGCGCGCCACCTGCGCCCCTCCGCCCGCAAGAGACTGAGCGAAACGGTGCCCTGCCCGCCGGCGATGCCGGCGTATGCCCCTCGTCAGCAAGGACCCGCATGGCGCGGATGCGCCGTGCGGGTCCATTCGATGAAACGGGGATACGCGATCGCTCCGGGCCGGAAAATACGGAAACAGGACCTGCGCCCATCGGGGCACAGGTCCTTTTTTGCGCAAAGAGGCGCCTCGGCGCGGCCGCAGCCAGGATCGGCGCGGTCAGATCCGCTCCCGGATGAGGCGGCCCATCTCCCGGCAGCCCACCAGGCGGCAGCCCTCCTGCCAGATGTCCCCACAGCGGACGCCCGCGGCCAGCACCGCGTCCACCGCCGCCTCCACGGCGTCGGCCTCGGCGGCCCTGTCGAAGCTGTAGCGCAGCATCATGGCGGCGGAGAGGATGGTGCCGATGGGGTTGGCCTTGTCCTGCCCGGCGATGTCCGGGGCGGAGCCGTGGATGGGCTCATAGAGGCCCCGGCTGCCGTCCCCCATGCTGGAGGAGGGGATCATGCCGATGGAGCCGGTGATCTGGCTGGCCTCGTCGGAGAGGATGTCCCCGAAGAGGTTTTCCGTAACGATGACGTCGAACTGGCTGGGGTCCCGAACGATCTGCATGGCGGCGTTGTCCACATACATATGGAGGAGCTCCACGTCCGGGTACTCCTCCGCCAGGGCCGTGACGGTCCGCCGCCACAGCCGGGAGGTGGCCAGCACGTTGGCCTTGTCCACGGAGGTGACCCGGCGGCGGCGCTTGCGGGCCATTTCAAAGGCCACCCGGGCCACCCGCCGGATCTCGCCCTCGGAGTAGGCGCACACGTCCGTGGCCCGCTCCTGGCCGTCCAGTCGGTCAAAGCGGTGCTCCCCGAAGTAGAGCCCGCCGATGAGCTCCCGCACCACCACGAAGTCGATGCCCTTCGCCGCGATGTCGGCGCGGAGGGGGCAGGCGGCGGAGAGGTCCGCAAACATCCGGGCGGGGCGGACGTTGGTGTAGAGCCCCATGGCGGCACGCAGCTTGAGAAGGCCCCGCTCCGGCCGGTTCTCCGGGGGCTGGTCGTCCCACTTGGGGCCGCCCACAGCCCCCAGCAGCACGCTGTCGGAGGCAAGGCAGGTCTTCAGGCTCTCCTCCGGCAGGGGGACGCCGAAGCGGTCAATGGCGTTTCCCCCCATGGGGGCCTCCTGATAGGTGAAGGTGTGGCCGAACCGGGCGGCCACGGTGTCCAGCACGCCGATGGTCTCCGCCACGATCTCGGGGCTGATGCCGTCGCCCCGAATGACGGCGATGGTCTTGTTCACGCCTGCCCCTCCTTTGCCCGGAGGGAGGCCATGAGCCCGCCCCTTGCGATCATGTCCTTGATGAAGGGGGGGAAGGGCTCCGCCCGGAAGTGGGCGCCGGTGGTCTCGTCGGTGATGAGGCCGGTGTCAAAGTCCACGGACACCGTGTCCCCGGCGGAGATGGCACGGCTGGCCTCCGGGCACTCCAGGATGGCAAGGCCGATGTTGATGGCGTTGCGGTAGAAAATGCGGGCAAAGCTGGCGGCGATGACGCAGGAGATGCCCGCCGCCTTGATGGCGATGGGGGCGTGCTCCCGGGAG
>JAFUGI010000184.1 GCA_017469475.1 Oscillibacter sp.
ATGTCGGTCATAATGACCAGCACCTGCATCCCCTTCTCAAAGGCCAGGTACTCCGCAGCGGTCAGCGCCATACGGGGGGTGGAGATGCGCTCCACGGCCGGGTCGTTTGCCAGGTTCGAAAACAGCACCGTCCGGTCGATGGCGCCGGTGCGGCGGAACTCGCTGACGAAGAACTCCGACTCCTCGAAGGTGATGCCGATGGCGGCGAAGACCACGGCGAAGTTGCTCCCCTCGTCCCCCAGCACCTTGGCCTGACGGGCAATCTGCGCCGCCAGGTTGGCGTGGGGCAGGCCGGAGCCGGAGAAGATGGGCAGCTTCTGGCCCCGGACCAGGGTGTTCAGGCCGTCGATGGTGGAAACACCGGTCTGGATGAACTCGTTGGGATAATCCCGGGCGGCGGGGTTCATGGGAAGGCCGTTGATGTCCCGGTACTCCTCCGCCAGGATGTCGGGGCCGCCGTCGATGGGCTGGCCCATGCCGTTGAACACGCGGCCCAGCATGTCGCCGGAAACGCCCAGCTGCAGGGGATGGCCCAGGAAGCGGACCTTGGCGTCCGCCAGGTTGATGCCGGCGGCGGACTCGAACAACTGGACCACGGCCGTGTCGCCGTTGACCTCCAGCACCTTGCCCCGGCGGATGGAGCCGTCGTGCAGCTCCACCTCCACCAGCTCGTCATAGGTGACGTTTTCCACCATGCGGACCATCATCAGAGGGCTAACGACCTCTTCTACGGTTTTGTATTCACGGATCATCAGTTGTCACCTCCCTGCGCGGCGATGTCCGCGATCTGCTGCTCCATTTCGGCGCGTACCCGCTCATAGACCTGGGCATACTCGTCCGCCGGTACGCTCTTGGCGCGGCCGATCTTTTCGCGGGCGGGAATGTCGAAGAGCTTGGTCACGTCCGCACCCTTGCCGATGGCCTCCCGGCAGCAGCGGTCATAGTCCAGAATGATGGAGAGGAGCTTCTCCTGCCGGTCATAGCTGGAATAGCCGTCGATGTCGGTAAAGGCGTTTTGCTGGAGGAAGTCCTCCCGCACCATGCGTGCCACCTCCAGCGTCAGCTGGTCGGCGGGGGACAGAGCGTCCTTACCCACCAACTGGACGATCTCGTTGAGGCTGGCCTCGTTTTGGAGGATGCTCATGGCCTGGCCCCGATTCTTCATGAAGGCCTCCCCCAGGTTCTCATCGAACCAAGGCTTCAGAGAGTCCAGATACAAAGAGTAGGAGTTCAGCCAGTTGATGGCCGGGAAGTGACGCCGGTAAGCGAGGGAGGAGTCCAGCGCCCAGAACACCTTCACGATGCGCATGGTGGCCTGGGAGACGGGCTCGGAGAGGTCGCCACCCGGAGGCGACACGGCGCCAACGGCGGTCAGGCTCCCCTTGCGCTCGTCGGAGCCGATGCACTCCACGCTGCCGGCCCGCTCGTAGAACTGGGCCAGGCGGCTGGCGAGGTAGGCGGGATACCCCTCCTCGCCGGGCATCTCCTCAAGGCGCCCGGACATCTCACGCAGGGCCTCGGCCCAGCGGGAGGTGGAGTCCGCGATGACGGCCACATCATATCCCATATCCCGGAAGTACTCCGCGATGGTGATACCGGTGTAGACGCTGGCCTCACGGGCGGCCACGGGCATATCGGAGGTGTTGGCGATGAGCACCGTCCGCTTCATCAGGGACTCGCCGGTGCGGGGGTCCTTCAGCTCCGGGAACTCCCGCAGCACGTCCGTCATCTCGTTGCCCCGCTCGCCGCAGCCGATGTAGACCACGATGTCCACGTCGGACCACTTGGCCAGCTGGTGCTGCACCACGGTCTTACCGGAGCCGAAGGGGCCGGGAACAGCGGCGGTGCCGCCCTTGGCGATGGGGAACATGGTGTCGATGATCCGCTGGCCGGAGCACAGGGGACGCTTGGGGGGATACTTCTTGGTGTAGGGCCGGCCCACACGGACAGGCCACTTCTGGATCATGGTCAGGGGCACTTCCCTGCCATCCTCCGTTTTCAGCGTGGCGATGGTCTCCGTCACGTTGAAGGAGCCGCTCTTGATGTCGGTGATGGTGCCGGAGAGGGTGGGCGGCACCATGATCTTGTGGAGCACCACCGGCGTCTCCGGCACGGTGCCCAGGATGTCGCCGCCGATGACCTTATCGCCCACCTTGGCGGTGGCGGTGAACTCCCACTTCTTCTCGTGGTCCACGGCGGGGACCTCCACGCCGCGGGTGATGCAGGCGCCCACCTTTTCCACGATCTTCTCCAGCGGACGCTGGATGCCGTCGTAAATGCCCTCGATCATGCCGGGGCCCAGCTCCACGCTCATGGGCGCGCCGGTGGTGACCACCTCCGCCCCGGGACCCAGGCCAGAGGTCTCCTCATAGACCTGGATAGAGGCGGTGTCGCCCTTCATGGTCAGGATCTCTCCGATGAGGCGCTGGGGGCCCACCCGGACCACGTCGGACATATTGGCGTCCGCCAGGCCCGTAGCCACCACCAGCGGCCCGGATACTTTTACAATTTTACCGCTCAATACAGTTACCCTTCTTTCAAATTGATTTCAGGGGTTTCGGGAGCCAGGCTCCCTCACAGGATGTCCGCGCCGACTGCGCGCTCGATGGCCCGCTGGATGTTCTCCTTCCCGATGCCGAGAGAGCCCTCCCGTCCGGGAATGAGGATGATGGCGGGGCGAAGCTCGTCCTTGTACCGGCTCAGCACATCCCCCAGGTCCTTTGCCAGGGTCTCCGCCAGGTAAATCACCGCGCAGTCCGTTTTGGCAAGGCGGCGGATCTCCTGCCGGGCCTCCTCCGCAGAGGTCACGGGATAGGTGTCCAGCCCCAGTGCGCGGAAGCCCATCACAGACTCCCAGTCGCCGATGACGGCGATTTGATACGTTGCTGCCATAGTCTCACCGCCTTACACATAGCCGGCGCGCAGCCGGGACCGGATGACCTGGGCGGGAAGCCCGGTGCTGCGGCCCAGCAGCAAAATGCGCAGGTTGGTATACTCCGTCTCCCGGGCCGCCAGATACCCCAGCAGCGGCGCCTCGCCGAAGGGCACGAACTGTGCCCGGTCAAGATAGTCGCTGACCGCGTCGTCGCAGCGCTTTTCAAACTCCGTCACGGAGCCGCCCCGCAGGGCCTCAGCGCCGCTCTCCGCCGCCCCGGCGAACCGGGTGGGGCCATACACCTCCGCAAGGCCGCTGCCTCCGCTGGCGCTGACGCGGAGGATGGACTCCGTGTCGATCTCGCCGCCCTCGAACAGCACGCCCTGCAAAAACTCGGCGCCCTTCCCCATCCGGAGAGTCCGGATCAGGGAACGGAGGTTGGCCGCGTCGATCTGGGCACAGACATAGCCGTGCAGAAACGCGCTACCGGTGGCCTCCGCCACATCGTCCATGTCCCGGTAACACCAGCGGTCCAGCACGATGTCGCTCAGCTGGGGGTCCCGGGTGGTATCCAGCACCTCCCCGGCCTCCGCAACGGCGGCGCCCAGCCGGCCGGGCAGGCTGTCTAGCTCGCCGGTATCCATGGCCTCCTTCAGCTCCGCCGCGCTCACGCGGCCAAGGTCCATGAGCATCCGTCCGGGGTCCGTGTTCATAGCCCGCGCCTTCAGGATGGCCTTTGCGTTGTGATAGTCGTATTTCAGCTTGAAAATGTCGATATACCTGGGGTCCGGAGCGCTGTCGCCCAAGTCCCGGAGGGTGGCCTCCCGCACGGCGGAAAGCGCCGCGTCCATCTCCTCCGGACGGCGGGGGTCCAGGTCGGGATACCCGCAGTCCTGCAGGAGCTTGGAGGCCTCCTCATCGGTGTGGGCATCCAGGATCTGCTCCATGCGCTCCCGGGTCAGAAGGCCGTTCTCCATCGCCCGGATGCGGGCGGAGATCCCCAGGTAATCGGTGTCTTTGATTCGTTTTGCCAAGACACTTCCTCCTTGTCTCTTAGAACAGCTTTTTGACCACCGCGCCGGCGGTCTCCGCCTTCTGGAGGCGGACCAGCGTTTCAAAGGCGCAGTTGACCTCCACGTTCCGGTCCTTGAGGATGAAGCCGCCGCGAATGTCCGCCGTCTGATCCGAGAGGATCAGGTGCTTGCCGGAGGCGGCGTTGGCCTTTTCCACCGCGGCCTTGCCCACACCGGGGCGGTCCTTGGCGGAGAAAACGGCCTCCTCCGTTCCGCTGGCGGACGCCTGCACCAGAAGATCCGAAAGCACGGCGATGTACTGCTCCTCCGGCATGGTGCAAAGCTTCTCCAGCGCCAGCGCGTAGGCCTCCTCCACCACGTCCTGCTTGGCGGCCAGGATCACCTTTCGGGCCTCCATCTGGGCCATGCTGACAAGGCGCTCCTCCCGCTGGTCGGCGGCCTTGGCGTTTTTCGCGGAGAGCTCCCGCTCCTCGCTCTCCGCCTGGGCGCGGTAGCCGGCCGTGATGCGCTGGGCCTCATCCCGGGCGGTGGAGAGGACACCGTCGATCTCCGCCTGGGCATCCGCCTGGATGCGCCGGGTGATGTTTTCGATTCCGTTCATGTTGCTATCCCCTTTCCGTGGGATCAGCCGCTGATATTGATAATCATCAGCATGGACGCAAGGAGGGACAAGATGGCATAGAACTCCACGGTGATGCACAGCACCATGCCCTTGGACCAGTCGTCCGGCATCTTGGCCAGGATGTTGATGGAGCCGGCTGCCACGCGGCCCTGCGCGATGGCGGAGAACAGACCGCCGAGGGCCATGGGCAGGCACGCCACAAAGTACTGCAGACCCTGCTGGAGGGACATATCAAAGGCGGTGCCGCTGAGCAGGCCCATACGGAAGATGGCGAAGAACCACACCACCAGGCCGTACAGGCCCTGGGTGCCGGGGATGACCTGCAGGATCATGACCTTACCGAACTTGCTGGGGTCCTGGCACAGAAGGCCGGTGCCCGCCTCGCCGGCGATGCCGGTGCCCTTTGCAGAGCCGATGCCGGAGAGGACCGCGGCCAGGCCAGCGCCCAGCAGACCCAGCGCCAAACCGCCGAAAGCTTCAAAGAATCCCATGATGTTTTCCTCCTTAATTGTTCTCAATATCCACAAATTTGGTGTTCATCGCCAGGGGGCGGAAGGGCTTGCCGCCGTCCTCATAGAATTTGCCGAAGTACTCCAGGCACTGCAGTCTCAGATCGTGGACATAGCAGCCCAGCAGGTTCAAAGCAAAGTTCAGGGCGTTGCCCGCCATGGAGATGATGATGAAAATGACGATGTTGCCGGGGATGGCGCCCAGGGTATTGAACACCTGCGCGATGACGCTGCCCGCCAGCATCAGGGCCATGAGACGGGCATAGGACAAAATGTCCCCGAAGAAGCCCGTGATATGGTTATACAGGGAGCCGAAGATGCCGGTGATCTTGCCCAGGCCCTGGCCTGTGACCAGAGGGCCCGCCACCACCATGGCAAGGCCGATGTACAAGACCAGGTTGGTGACCTTCATGGCAAGCAGGGCCACGCCCAAAAACACCACCCACCAGGTGATCTCCTCCCACACGGCGTCCATGATCTGGCCGCTGCGGAATTTGCGGATGCAGCTGATGGCCATGCCGGTGATGATCTGCACCAGGCCCAGGGCCATGGCGCCGATGAGGATCATCAGCGTATCATTGAGGGGGGTGAAGAGGGCGGGCAGCTCCAGCGTGCTGGCGGGATTAATGAGCCGCGCCAACTGGGGAATGAAGTCCCCGAAGAAGCCGCCGGTGAGGGCGCCCATGATGAAAGTGCTGATGCCGCACAGCGTGAGAAGGCCGAAGAGGTTCCCGGCTGTGCCCTTGGGGTGATATTTCCGCGTTACCAGCACGCCCGCCAGGATCATCAGCAGGCCATACCCCATGTCCGCCATCATGATGCCGTAAAACAGAATGAAAAACGGCGCCATCAGCGGGTTGGGGTCCACATTGGTGTAGGCGGGGAGGGAATACATCTCCGTCACCATGTTCAGCGGCTTGGTGAGCCAGTTGTTCTTCAACTGCACCGGCACCTGGGAAAGCTCCTCCTCCGTGGGATCGCTCCCCTCCCAGGCGCAGCCGCTGCGCGTGAGGAAGTCCCCCACCTCACCCAGCTTCTCCGCCGGGACCCAGCCCTCGAAGAAGAGGATGGTGCCGTCCGTCATCAGGCTCTCGGCGCCGGTATCCTTGGCCGCCTCGGCGCTCAGCCGGTCGGCATAGAGGCGCAGGGCGTCCCGGTCCGCGGCGCTTTGCCGCAGGGAGTCGGTGATGCGTTCCTGCCCGCTTCTGTTCTCGGAGAGTCCGGCATCCAGCGCGGCGATGTTCTCCGCCGCCGTTCCCGTGACGCCCTGCAGGGCCGTCACGCTGAAGCCGTGGGGTCGGAGGATCTCCAGCGCCCGCTCCTCATCCGCCCGGTGGCAGAGAAGAAGGGTATAGCGCTGCTGCTTGTCCGCGCTCACCTCGTACAGCTCCGCCGCCAGATTTTCCGCGGCAAGCTCCGTCCGCACCGCGCCCACGTCGGCGCCGGCGGGGGCCACCATCTGGTGGATGACGGTATGGGCCGTGCCGGTCTGCTCCAGCGGCAGGTCCAGCTCCTTCCAAGGCACAAGGGACGCCCGGCGGGCAGTGAGCCGGCTCTCCTCCCCCTGCAGGCGGCTGAGCTCCTGCAGCAAGGAGCCGATGCGCCGGCAGGACTCCTGGGCCTTCTCCGCCGTTTCGGCGCTGAGAAAATCCCGCTCCGAAATGGGATGACGCTGAATGAACAGCCCGTCCTTGGTCTGGCCGTAGCGCTTGATGGCGTCCAGGGCGGTGTTCACGTCGGTGATCTCGCTCTTGGTCTTGGTCAGGTCCGAGGTCCCGCGCCTGAGCAGGGCCGCCCACTGGGGGTCTGAGAGCTTGTCGTCCGGCTCGCTGATCTCCACACAGCCCAGATGCAGCAGGCCGCGGAGCAGCTCCTCCCGTTGGGTCGCCATTGCCATGACGCGGAGCTTTTTCATTTTTACAATGGCCATTTCAGTGCTTCACAACCCTTTCGACAATAAACTCTGCGGCCTCCTCCAGGTGCGCTCTTGCCGCCTGACGAAGGGCCTCACTCTCTGCCTGGGCGGAGCGGCTGATCTGCTCTGCCTGAGCCGCAGCCTTCTCCTCCGCCTGGCGCATCAGGTCCTTGCCGGCCTGCGCCGCGTCCGCACGCACCTTCTGCAAAAGGGCCTGGCCCTCCCGCTCCGCATCTGCGGTGAGCTGACGGGCCTCCGCCTCCGCGGCGGTTTTTCGTTCCTGACTCTCTCTCTCGACTTCCGTGACCATTTGGATCGCTTCCAGGGACATCCGTTTTCACCTTCTCTCCTCGTCCGCAATTCTTGGGGTTTTGGTGACTGCCTCCGTTCCTTTTAAGAAAACGTTTACGGGGCGGGTGCAATCATCTATATAGTATATCTGCGTCACCGGTTTGGCGCAAGGAATTTCCGAAAATGTCCCAAATTTTCTCCTTTTTGTACAAATCATTTCAGAAAAATTCTATCACTCCGACAGGGAAATCCGTAAGTTTTTCGCAATCATGAAATCGTTTGCGCAAAAAATAACAAAGTTTTGCCCTCTGTATGCACGAACAGCCGCGGTGGCCTCACCGCGGCTGTCCATAGTTCACTGTTCCTGCTGATCGTCTGGGGTCTGCTGATCCAGTGCGTCCAGCTCCGCGCCGGCCCGGTCCAGCGCCCGGGGCAACTGGGCCAGATTGACCTCCACCTTGCGCAGCTCGCCGGAGATATAGCTGGCGGAGGATTGCAGCACCTGCATCAGATCCTGATACTGGCGGCGGAAGGCATCCACCGACCGGCGCATGGCAGCGGTGGAAGCGCTCTCCAGATCGTCCGCCCGCTTGCGGGCGTCGCACTCGATGGCGCCCAGCCGGTCACGGAACTGGGCATAGGCCTCGGCGTCAGGCCGCAGGGCCGCCGCCTCCGCCCGCAGGGCCTCTACCTCCGGCTCCAGGGCCTGCAGCGGCTCCAGCTCCTCCACCCGGCGGACAGCCTCCTCCAAGTCCCGGCACAGCTCCTCCCGCTCCCGGGCAGCTTCCTCCGCTTGGGTGCGCAGGGTCTCCAGCTCCGCACGAAGGGACTCCGCCTCGGCGCGCAGGCGCCCGTTCTCCTCTTCCATCTGCTCCTTTTCCTCGGCGGCCTTGCGTGCCGCCTCCTCAATATAACGGACAACGTCCTGCTTATCGAATCCGCCGAAGGTAACGGATCTAAAGGCATAGTCGGCCATGCTCCCACCACTTTCTTTGTATCTGTGATCCCGGCGTCGATCGCCCGCCTCCGGGTCATTCTATGCTGATGTTTGTTGTATTATAGCAAACGGGACCCGATTTTACAAGTCCCCCAAAGGCGGCAGAGAAAAATATCCTGCGGGAGCGCCGTGTCCTTTACCGTTTTTGCACGGGGTAGCAGACCTCCGTCACATATTCCTCCGGGTCCCGGGTCTCGTGGGGGCCCACACGGTAGATGTTGAAGAAGGGGCCGGCGAAGGCGTAGCCCTTCTCCTCCACCCAGGCGGCCACCGCCTCGTTCACCGCGCCGATCTGGTCATAGGGACCCTGAAAGACGGCGCAGGCCGCCTCCACCGCGGGCACGGTTTTATACTTGACGTGCTCCGTGTCGGGAAAGGGCTCCGCCACGGTCATCTGGATCTCCACATCCACGTCGGATTCCTTGTACTCCCCGTCGTGATAAATGGCAAGGCACAGCTCCCCGCCCCGAAGGGGCATCCCGGCGGTCTCCCGGCGGAAAAGGCCCCAGAGGTCCCCCTGCCGGTCATAGCCGGGGATCACCTGTCGGACGCTGGCCACCTGCCGCTCCGGCAGGGTCTTGACAGTCACATCGTAATGCATCATCGCTTCATCCTTTCTCAGCCCTTCCAGGGCTGCGTCCAGAAGCGCCAGCCGCCGCTCCGCCTGCGCCGCCTCCGCCAGGGCCTCCTCCCGCCGGCGCAGGAACAGGATCTCCAGCGCGTCCCGGCTGCCGCAGGAGAGCACCTCCCCTATGGCTGCCAGGGAAAACCCCATCTGCCGCAGCGCCGCGATGCGATTGGCTGTGGACAACTGGTCCTCCCCATAGTAGCGATACCCGGTCTGACCGTCCGTCAGCGCCGGTGTCAAAAGGCCGATGGCGTCGTAATGGCGCAGCATGCGGATGCTGGTTCTGGACAATTTTGAAAATTCGCCGATCTTCAGCATAGGGTCCTCCACATCGATGTGATCTTTGAGCTCGCACTCAGCATAAGCCCTCTCCCCGTGTGAGAGTCAAGAGGGTCTTTCAAAAAAATCTCCCTGCCCGAGGGCAGGGAGATCAGGCGCGTTATTCCACGGTGACGGATTTTGCCAGGTTCCGGGGTTTATCGATGTCGCACCCCCGCTGAAGGGCCACATAGTAGGCAAAAAGCTGCAGCGGCACCACGCCCAGGGAGGGCTGGAGGACCGGATGGGTGTCCGGCACGGCGACGGTCGCGTCGGCAGTCTTTTCCATCCGCTCCCGGAAGGTCTCCGTGGTCACGGCCAGGACCTCCGCGCCCCGGGCCTTCACCTCCACCACGTTGCTCATGGCCTTGTCGAAAAGGGGCCCGTAGGTTCCCAGGGCCACCACCAGCGTGCCCGGCTCGATGAGGGAGATGGTGCCGTGCTTAAGCTCGCCGGAGGCATAGGCCTCGGAGTGGATGTAGCTGATCTCCTTGAGCTTGAGGGACCCCTCCAGCCCCATGGCATAGTCCAGATTCCGGCCGATGAAGAAGATGGAGTCATGGTTGAAGTACCGGGAGGCGAAGTACTGGATGGGTGTGATGTCCGCGAGGACGGCGCGCATCTTCTCCGGCAGGGCCTGGAGCTCCGAGAGGATGGCGTCGTACTCCGCCCTGTCCACCGTGCCCAGAAGGTCCCCCAGGTACAGCCCCACCAGGTCCATCAGCACCAGCTGGGTGGAATAGGCCTTGGTGGTGGCCACGGCGATCTCCGGCCCCGCCCAGGTGTAGAGCACGTGGTCCGCCTCCCGGGCGATGGAGGAACCCACCACGTTGACGATGGCCAGCGTCCGGCCGCGAAGGCGCTTGGCCTCCCGCATGGCGGCCATGGTGTCCAGCGTCTCGCCGGACTGGCTGATAACGATGACCAGGGAGTGTTCGTCCACCAGGGGGTCGCTGTACCGGAACTCGGAGGCGAGACACACCTCCACCGGCCGGCGGAGCAGCCGCTCCCAGTTGTACTTGCTGACCATACCCACATGGTAGGAGGAGCCGCAGGCGATGATGAAGATGCGGGAGATGCTTTGCGCCTCCTCCGCCGTCATGGAAAATTCGTCCAGCACCACCCGGCCCTCCCGGATGCGGGGGGAGATGGTCTTGCGCACGGCCTCGGGCTGCTCCAGGATCTCCTTGTACATGAAGTGGGCATACCCGCCCTTTTCCGCGGCAGACACGTCCCAGTCCACCAAGCTGTGCTGTTTTTCCACCGGGGTCAGCTCGGCGTCGAACACGTCGATGTGGTCGGCGGTGACCACGGCGATCTCCCCGTCGTCCATGTAGGCCACATCCCGGGTGTATTTGATGATGGCCGTCACGTCCGAGGCGATGAAATTGCCGCCCTTCCCGTACCCCAGGATAAGGGGGCTGTCCTTCCGAGCGGCGATGAGGGCGTTGGGATAGTCGGAGCAGATGATGCCGAAGGCGTAGGAACCCTCGATCCGCCGCAGGACCCGGCCCACGGCCTCCAGCATGCTGTGGCACTCGTTATAGTGAAATTCCAGCAGCTGGGCCACCACCTCCGTATCCGTGTCGGAGGTGAAGTGAACGCCCTGGCGGATCAGATGCTCCTTAATCTCCAGATAGTTTTCGATGATGCCGTTGTGGACCAGGGCGATGTTGCCCTTTTCGCTGATGTGGGGATGGGCGTTGATGTCGTTGGGCTCACCGTGGGTGGCCCAGCGGGTGTGCCCGATGCCAAGCGGCCCCTCCAGGTCGGCGCCGCCGTGGGTCAGGTCAAAGAGCGCCTGGAGTCGGCCCTTGGTCTTTTTCACCTGCAAGCCCCGCTCCTCGGAGCGCACGGCAATGCCGGCGGAGTCATAGCCCCGGTATTCCATCCGGGCAAGCCCCTCCAGCAAGATGGGGGCCGCCTCCTCGCGGCCCGCGAATCCAATAATGCCACACATGGGAAATATCCTCCTGAAAATCGTTCAAAAGGACAAATTCGCAGTCATTTGTCGCTTTTTCTGCGGTCACAGCCCCTTTGTTTTGCGGTCGCCCGCATATTTGCAGACTGTGTCACGCGCCCGCACGCACGGAAGAGCACCCGCCGAAGCTTCGATCCTCTCTTCTCCTCGTCGTCCTGCCCGGGATAGAGCCCGGCGCAGGCGCTGGCGCTTTTGGTGTTCGCCGCTCCTTTCTCTCAGATTCTGCGGCGGGGTCGAGGCCCCGCTATGATACAGCTCCTCATGGAAGCAATATCCGTGAATAGACCGTCCTCCCCCGGGCAAGCTACCCCAACGGAGGGAAAACGCCTATGATAACCGCCTTTATCCGCACAGTGATCCTGTATTTCCTCATCACGGCGGGCATGCGCCTGATGGGAAAGCGGCAGATCGGCGAGCTGGAGCCGGGGGAGCTGGTGCTGACCATGATGATCTCGGACCTTGCTACCGTGCCCATGCAGGACTTCGGCATCCCACTTCTTGCGGGCGTCATCCCCATTTTGACGCTGCTCTCCCTCTCCCTGCTCCTCAGCCAGCTGTCCCTGCGAAACCTCCGGTTTCGGGAGGCCCTGTGCGGCACGCCGTCGGTGCTGATCCGAAACGGAGTCCTGCAGCAGCAGGCCATGGAGAAAAACCGCTACACGCTGGATGAGCTTTTGGAGGAGCTGCGGGAGCAGGGCATCTTCGACCTGGCGGAGGTCCGATACGCTGTGCTGGAAAATTCCGGCCAGCTCTCCGTTCTCCCCTGGGAGCGGGCCAAGCCCCCCACCGCCCGGCAGCTGGGCATGGACCTTCAGGAGACGGGGACGATCCCCACCGTGCTCATCAACGATGGGCGGGTGCTGCGAAAAAACCTGACCGCCTGCGGGCGGAACGAGGCGTGGCTTCACAAGGTCCTGAAGGAGCGGCGCCTCTCCTCCCCCAGCCAGGTCTTCCTGCTGTCCCTGGATGAGGCGGGGCAGATCACCTGTATCCAAAAGGAGGCCGCGCCGTGAAAAAAGAGACTCTTCTCCCCATCGCCGTGCTGTCGCTGGTACTGGCCGCTTCCCTGTGGAACGAGCGGGCCATGGTCAACTGCGTGGAGCGCTGGCAAGCTCAGGTCGAGAGCGCCGCCTCTCTTGCCCGCGCCCAGGACTGGTCCGGCGCCTCCCGGGCCCTGGAGGAAAGCTATGGGGACTGGACGGCCCACCACGCCTATCTCCACATCGTCGCCCGCCACGATGCCGCGGACGAGGCGGACATCCTCTACCGGAGGGCCATGGCCCTGGCGGAGGAAAAGGAGCGCGGCGGCTTCTTTTCGGAGCTTGCGGCCCTGAGCCAGCAGCTCTCGCTCCTGGCCGAGGCGGAGCGGTGCACCGCCGCCAACATCTTTTAGCCGGGGGCCTTACTTTTCGGAGAGCAGCTTGTTCAGCTCCGCCATAAAGGTATCGATGTCCTTGAACTGGCGGTACACGGAGGCAAAGCGCACATAGGCCACCTGGTCCACGGTGCGAAGCCGCTCCATCACCTTTTCACCGATGGTCTCGGTGCTGATCTCCCGGTCCATGGAGTTCTGGAGATCCTGCTCGATCTCGCCGGCGATCTTTTCCAGGTCGGCCAGGGGCACCGGCCGCTTTTCGCAGGCGCGGATCATGCCGCCGAGGACCTTGCTTTTGTCAAAGCTCTGGCGGCTGCCGTCCTTCTTCACCACCACGATGGGCAGGCTCTCCACCGTCTCATAGGTGGTGAAGCGCTTGGAGCAGGACAGGCACTCCCGCCGGCGGCGGATGCTCTCCCCCTCATCAGCGGGGCGGGAGTCGATGACCTTGCTCTCGCTGTATCCGCAAAACGGACATTTCATAGTGATCCCCCTTCTCAACGTGTTTCCGGCGGCCGGGCCGCCGCTTCTCGTCTGGAGGTATCTTACCACAAATTTTCCCGGCGCACAATGGCCGCCTTGGGGTATCGGGCCCACAAATTTTCCGAAAGCGGCCTTGTGAAAGTCCCGCCCACCGCCTTAAAAGATCGGTTCCTCCGCCACGTCGAAGGCGAAGACCCAGTATGCTCTGCCCCGGATGTCCTGCAGCCGGGCAAAGCAAAACAGTGCCGGCAACGGAAAGGGTTCCTCCGCCCGGTAGGGAACGGCCACCTCCCGCCAGCCGCCGCTCTCCCGGCACAAAACGCCCCGAAGACCCCGGAGGCGATTTCGGAGCCACGGTCCCTGAAAGAGCGCCTCCGGCTGGGCGGCACTTTTCCAGGGTGCCTCCCGCTCCTCCCAGGGGAGGACCCGGACGCATTGCAGCGCGCCCGCCGGAGCCAGAGCCTGACGGGAGAGGCGGCGGCAGATGGAAAGCGTCTGCCCCTCCGGCTCCAAAACGCCGATCCGCACCCGGCCCCGCTCTCCCTCGGCCCAGGCGCACCAGAGCCCCGGCCGGAAGGGGACGGCGGCCGTGAGGCGGGTATAGGGCGCCTCATGGGCCATTGCGGCCCGGCCCTCCCGCCGCCCCTCGATCAGCAGGGGAAGCTCTTCCATCCCCGTTCCTCCTTCCCCGGACGAAACCGCCGCCTGCGCAAAGCGTATGCGCAGGCGGCGTGGACTATGTATCGTCAGGAAACGGTGTAGCTGCCCCGGACCAGGAGCTTGGTGGTGGCGGCGGTGGCCTTCACGCCCCGGTCCTCAATGGTCATCATGTACAGGTGGTTCTGGGTCAGGACGCCGCCGCTGTTCAGCGTGGCAGCGGAGGTCTCGTCGATCAATCCCGGTGCGCTGGACGCAACGCAGGAGGCGCTGCCCACCCGCAGCATCACCTCGCAGCCGATGTCCCCGGTGAGGACCTGTCCGCTGGAGAGGGTCACCACGGTGAAGGTGTCCGCCGTGCCGCCGGAGACGGCGCCCAGCTGCTGGTTCCGCCGGGCGATCTTCTGGTCCACCTGGGCGAGGATCTCACCCAAAAAGGTCTCGTTCAAATAGCTCAGCGTCACCAGCGGGTCATCCCGGGAGCCGGCCTCCGCCGCCAGGGAAACCGTCATATTCAGTGCGCCGAAAATCAGCAGCAGCACCGTCAGCCGCAGGCCCCATCTGTTCTTTTTCATAGCTGCCTCCCTTGTCATTCGTATCGGAGCCGGTCCTCCCGGAAAGGGCCGCGCCCTCTCCGGGATGCCGGCCGGTCACACCAGCTGGTCGTGGGGCAGGCCAAAGCTCACTGCGATGGCCGTGTCCACTCGGTTCATCATCGTCTCCTCCACATGGCCCATCCGCTCCCGCAGCCGCCGCTTATCCAAGGTGCGGATCTGCTCCAGCAGGATCACGGAGTCCCGGCTCAGGCCGGAGCTGGCGGTCACCGGAAGGTCGATGTGGGTCGGCAGCCGCGCCTTCCCCGTCTGGGAGGTGATGGCCGCCGCGATCACGGTGGGACTGTAGCGGTTCCCGGTATCGTTCTGGATGATCAGGACCGGCCGGACCCCGCCCTGCTCGCTGCCCACCACCGGAGAGAGATCGGCATAGTATATATCGCCGCGTTTGACACTTGTATCCACAAAGTTCACACTCCGCCGAAAGAAGTACCCGCCGCCGGATGGCTGTCCGGCAGGGCCACTTTCAGTCTCCCACGCAGCTTCGGAATTTATACCCGGTCCAAGGGCAAATTCCCATGTCTCGCCCCGCACTATTGTATGCGCGGCGAGGGCGGGTGTTGTCAGAACAGGCGGAGGGTCCGCTCCGTCACCTGTCCGTTTTCCAGATACAGCCGGGGCACCCGCTTGCTCACGGCGCAGATCAGCTCATAGGGGATGGTGCCCAGGATGTCTGCCAGCTTGTCCACCCGCTGCCGCTCGCCGAAGATCTCCACCGCGTCCCCCACGTGGACCTGCGGCAGGTCCGTCAGGTCCACCATGGTCATGTCCATGCAGATACGGCCCCGGATGGGGGCCTCCCCCTGCTCCGTCCAGACGCCGGCGCGGTTGGAGAGGCGGCGGAACAGCCCGTCCGCATACCCGATGGGCAGCACGCCGATGCGGGTCTTTCCCTCCGTGCGGAAGGTGCGGCCATAGCTGATGTCCGTCTCCGGGTCGAAGATCTTGATGGTGGAGACGCAGGACTTGAGAGTCATCACCGGCCGCAGGCCCATGGCCGCAGCGTCGGGCCCCACGCCATAGAGGGCGATGCCGGGGCGCACCATGTCCAGATACATCTCCCGGTTCCGGCACAGCGCGCCACTGTTGGCACAGTGGCGGATGGCAAAGGTCCGCCCCAGGACAGAGAGCGCCGAGAGCACGGCGCAGAACGTATCAAACTGGGCGCGGGTGTAAGCCGCGCTCTCCTCGTCGTCCTCGTCGGAGACGGCGAAGTGGGTGAAGATGCCCTCCGCCTCCAGGTTGGGAAGGCCGCAGGCCCGGGCAATGGCGTCCACGCCGCCGTCAAAATGTTCGCCGCGCACCAGAAAGCCCAGGCGGGACATGCCGGTATCCACCTTGATGTGGACCTTCAGCGTGCCGCCGCAGCGCTGGGCGGCGGCGCTGTACTCCTCCGCCTTGGCCAGGGCCGAGACGGTTTGGGTGATGCGGTTTCGGATGAGCTGGGGCACCATGTCCGGCGGGGTGTGGCCCAGGATCAGGATGGGGGCCTCGATGCCGCCCTGGCGCAGCTCCCGGGCCTCGTCCAAACTGGAGACCGCCAGGTAATCCGTCCCCAGCACCTCCAGCTTCCGGGCCACCTGCACGGCCCCGTGGCCGTAAGCGTCCGCCTTGACGACGCCCAGATATTTCACCTCCGGGCCAATGCGGCGCCGGGCCTGGTGATAGTTGTACGCCAGCGCGTCCAGGTCGATCTCGGCCCAGGTCCGCCGCAGGCTCTCTTCCTCCTGCACTGTGGTCATCCTCCTGCTCCGGGGCGGGCCCCGGCTTCTCTTCCCTTACTGCGGCGCGGATGCCGCTTCGGGTATTGTATCACAAAAAGCGAAGGATGTAAACTCCGCCGTGAGGACCCGCTCGCCGTCCACGGCGATCTCCCCCCGCAGAGGCGTCCCGTCCTCCTGCCGCAGCCAGAGGGTGGTGAGGATGGTTCCCTGCTCCCCGCTCTGGTCCACGGCCACACGGCGGCAGGCGACGCCCTGCCAGCTCTCCTCGTTCTCCTCCAAGAGCCAGCCGTTTCGAAGGGCGTGCATCATCCGGGGAAGGCAGGCCGCGGGGCTGATCTTCTCCGGGCTGACGCTGCCCGCGTCCAGGGTCTTCTCCCCCACCCGGAGATACCAGGTGTCCTCCTCCAGCACCACCGTGACGCCGGCGAGCGTTTCCGGGGAGAGGAGCTCGATGGTGCTCTCCCCCTCCGGAACGTAGTCGCAGCGCATCCCGGCGCTCCAGGGAAGCCCCTCCCAGTCGCAGGAGACCTCCGCCTCCATGGTGCAGCCGCTCATGGTCCGATAGCGCTCCAAAAGGTCCGGCGCCGTCTTCTCCGCTCCGCCGCAGCCGCACAGCAGCAGGCAGAGGGTCATCATTGGTACGAAAGCTCCCCCTCGCACCGTGTCGTTCCTCCTATCCTTCCAGCTCTCAGCCGACTGCGAAGGGTGCTTCGCAAGTCGCCTATTCCAGCTCCAAAAAGGCCTCGGGAAGGGCCCCGATCACGTCCAGCGGCGTCATGGCATACGGGCTCATGCGCGCCGCCGCCAGGTCCCCCGCCCGGCCGTGGAGCCACACGCCGGCGGCCGCCGCCTGGGCGGGCGTCGCCCCCTGGGCCAAAAGGGAGGCGATGATGCCGGTGAGCACGTCGCCGCTGCCGCCCTTGGCAAGGCCGGCGTTTCCGGTGGTATTGACCAGCGCGTTCCCGGCGGGCACCGCCGTGATGGTCCGGTGGCCCTTGAGCACCACCGTGCAGCCGTGGGCCGCGGCAAAGTCCTGGGCGGCGCGAAGCCGGTCCCCGTGGCGCACTTCCCCGCCGATGCGGGCAAATTCCCCGTCGTGGGGCGTCAGGATGGTGACGCGGTCCCGCCGCTCCTTCAGCACATCTATATGCCCCTCCAGGGCATTTATGCCGTCCGCGTCCAGGACCACGGGCTTTTTCACCTCCCGCAGCACAGCACACACCAGCTCCGTCACCGCCCTGGACCGGCCCATCCCCGGCCCCAGGGCCAGCACGTCGCACGCCTTCATCCGCGCCAGGATGTCCGGCAGGGACCGCTGGTCCAGCGTGGAAGAGCCCAGCTTCGTCTTCAGCGCCACCGCCATGGGGCCGGCGCACTTCACCGCCTCCACCGCCCAGATGGTGGCGGGAACGCCCAGGAACACCAGCCCGCAGCCGGATCGCTCCGCAGCCGCCGCCGTCAGATACGGCGCGCCGGTATAGTCCTCCGAGCCGCCGGCGATCAGGACCTTGCCGAAGGTCCCCTTGTGGCCGTCGGCTCTCCGCCGGGGCAGGGCCTCCCGGACAAAGGGGCGCTCCACTGTCTGCACCGGGCATACCAGCTCCCGTCGCAGCTCCGCCGGGATGCCGATGTCCCACACCGTCACCTCTCCGGCGCACAGCGCCCCGTCCCCCACAGCAAGGCCCCGTTTCTGCTCGCTGAAGGTCACCGTTTGCGATGCCCGCACTGCGCAGCCCAGGACACAGCCCGTGTCCGCCTCAACGCCGCTGGGGATGTCCGCCGCCACCACGGCGCCGGGACAGTCGTTCATGAGGGCGATGGCCGCACCGAAGGGGGACTCCGGCGCGATGGGCCGGGAGAGGCCCACGCCGAATATGGCGTCGATGAGAACCTGGCTCCCCCGGGCCCAGGCGCGCTGGCCCAGGTCCTCCGGGTCATAGGGCTCCAACTCCACGCCGCACTCGGAGAGGCGGCGGGTCTCCTCCAGGGCGTCCGGCGTCAGCTTTTCATAGCTGCCCACCAGAAAGACCCGCACCCGGACCCCCTCCAAAAAGAGGAGCCGCGCCGCGGCGATGCCGTCCCCGCCGTTGTTGCCGGCGCCGCAGAAAACTGCCGCCCGGCATCTGGCGGGCTTTTCCCGCAGCGCGGACAGCGCCGCCCGGGCAACGCCCTCCGCCGCCCGCTCCATCAGGTCGATGGAGGGGATGCCCCGCTCCTGGATGGCCTTTCGGTCCAGCTCGCGCATCTGCTGCACCGTAGTCAGTTTCATAGGCTGCCTCCTTTGTCCGCCGCCGTCGGGCCATTCCCTGTCAACGCTTTTGTCTGGCGGGGAAACCCATCGGACCCTCGGGCACTTTCACGATCTGAAGATCATTATAAGCACTTTTGCTCTCGGATGCAATCCCCGGGCCCGCAGGGTGCAAAGCCGCGCCGGAGCAAGACGGTCCGGTGCGGCCTGCCTTCCGGGCCTTTCGCAGAAGGGGCGGGCGGCAGAGGTGCCGCTCACAGGCGGCCGGGCGGCAGGGCGTCGATCCGCACCTCCCGCAGTCCGTTCTCCCGGCAGAGGGCGGCGGCATCCCGAAAGGAGACGATGGCGCAGATCAGGTAGATGCGGATCATTTTGGCGATGTACCCCTCCACGTTCCTGTAGCCCATGTAGGCGCGGCGGTGGACGCTGTAGAGATACGCCAGCATCCCGGCGTCATAGCAGTCGTCGTAGCAGGCCTGAGCAGGAGAGATCCGGTCATAGCGAAGCTGCTTTTTCAGCCGCCGGACGGCAAAGCCGTCAAAGGGATAGCGCTCCAGCAGCGCCGCCGCCCACTCGGGACAGGCGCGCTGCACCTTTTCGATGGCGCGATAGCTGTACTCGCCGATGGTCTTACGGTACCGGTCCAGCTGGTTATTGCGCCTATAGGACCGGCGCTGCTCCGGATGGGCCGCGTTGTACGAGCGTTTCTCCTCCAGGAGCCGCTCCCGGTTCTCCTGCCAATACCGGCGGCTCCGCTCCAGACATTCCTGGTGGTGGGCCTCCCGGTACTTGCGGTCCTGGGCGAGGAAATAATCGCGGTTGGCGGCGCGGTAGGCCCGTCGCTGGGCGCAGTACGCTTCGTGATGGGCCGCCCGATAGGCCCGGGCCCGCTGGGCGTTCCACGCTCGGCCCTTTTCCCGGTAATACTCCCGCTGCCGCGCCAAAATGCGCTCCCGGTTTTTCTGATAGTACTCCCTCATCCGCGCTCTGCGGCGCTCCCGCTGTTCCAGTGTCTCCTCTCGATCTGCCATCATGGGCCTCCTCTCCTCCGGCATCTGGCCTTCATAAATGCTCCCGCCGCCCGGGGACGGGCGGCGGGAGGCAGTTTGCGGCCAACGGGCCGCGTTTTTATTTTTTGAAGCTGTCCTTCAAAGAGACGCTGCGGTTGAACACCAGATGACCGGGGCGGGAGTCCTTGCTGTCCAGGCAGAAGTAGCCCAGGCGCATGAACTGGAAGGCGGCGGGCGCCTGAGCGTCCTGCAGGGCCGCCTCCACCTTGCAGCCGGTGAGGACCTCCAGGGAGTGGGGGTTCAGGCAGTCCAGGAAGTTCTTGTCCGCCGCGTCCGGCGATTCGTCGGAGAAGAGGTCATCGTACAGCCGGACCTCCGCGTCCACGGCGGTGGCGGCGTCCACCCAGTGGATAGTGGCCCCCTTCACCTTCCGGCCGTCGGCGGGGTCGCCGCCTCGGCTGTCCGGGTCATACTCGCACAATACGGCGGTGACATTGCCGTTCTCGTCCTTTTCGCAGCCGGTGCAGCGGATGAGATACGCCCCCTTGAGGCGGCACTCCGGTCCGCCGGGGAAGAGGCGCTTGTACTTGGGCACCGGGGTCTCCAGAAAATCGTCCGCCTCGATCCAAAGCTCCCGGGAGAAGGCCACCTCCCGGCTGCCGGCGGAGGGGTCCACAGGGTTATTCTCCACCGTGACGGTCTCCCGCTTCCCCTCCGGATAGTTGGTGACGATGAGCTTCACCGGCCGGGTGACGGCCATGACCCGCTGGGCGGTCTCGTTCAGGTCCTCCCGCAGGCAGTGCTCCAAAAAGCTGTACTCCACCACGTTGGCGGCCTTGGCAACGCCGATGCGGTCGCAGAAGTTGCGGATGGAGCGGGGGGTGTAGCCTCGGCGGCGCAGGCCGCAGAGGGTGGGCATCCGGGGATCGTCCCAGCCGGAGACCAGGCCGCCCTCCACCAGGGCGCGGAGCTTGCGCTTGCTCATGACCGTGTGGTCGATGCCAAGGCGGGCAAACTCGATCTGCCGGGGCTTGGAGGGAAGGTCGCAGTGCTCCACCACCCAGTTGTAGAGGGGGCGGTGGGCCTCAAACTCCAGGGAGCACAGGCTGTGGGTGATACCCTCCAGCGCGTCCTGGATGGGGTGGGCAAAATCGTACATGGGATAGATGCACCACTTGTCCCCCTGGCGGTGATGGTGCATGTGGTTGATGCGGTAGATCACCGGGTCCCGCATGTTAAAATTGCCGCTGGCAAGGTCGATCTTGGCCCGCAGGGTCATGGCCCCGTTGGGGAACTCCCCCGCCCGCATCCGCGCAAAGAGGTCCAGACTCTCCTCCACCGGTCGGTCCCGCCAGGGGCTCCGGGCCGGGACGCCGGGAGTGCCCCGGTACTCCTTGAACTGCTCCGGCGTCAGCTCGCACACGTAGGCCAGGCCCTTTTTGATGAGGCCCACCGCCTGGCGGTAATCCTCCTCAAAATAGTCAGACCCGTAGAAAAAGCGGTCGCCCCAGTCGAACCCCAGCCAGTGGATGTCCTCCTTGATGGCCTCCACGAACTCCTCGTCCTCCTTAGTGGGGTTGGTGTCGTCCATCCGGAGGTTGCAAAGACCGCCGTACTTTTCCGCCGTGCCGAAGTCGATGGTCAGGGCCTTGCAGTGGCCGATGTGCAGATACCCGTTTGGCTCCGGGGGAAAACGGGTGTGGACCGTCATGCCCGCAAACTGTCCGCCGGGGGCAAGATCCTCCTCAATAAAGGCGTGGATAAAATTCCGGCTCTCCGGTGCTTCCCCGGTCTTGATCTCGTCAGCCATAGCAGCGTCCTCCTGTGCAAGTTTTCACATAGCATGGTATTATACAAAGTCCCGCCGGGAATTGCAAGGCGTCCCGGGAAATTTCAGGATAAAAGCCAGTCCTCCGCGATGTCCGCCGCCGTGACCGGCGTGACGCGGCCCCGACGCATGGCAGCCAGCAATGACCGGACCTTCCGCCGGGACGCGCTCAGGTCCGGGAGGAGCGCACGCTTCGTTCCCAGCACCACCAGCACGCCATACTCCTCCTGCTCCCCTGCCGGCGCCTTCACCAGCAGATAGTAGTGGACCAATCTTCCCCGGCACAGCGCAGACCCGACCCAAAGTTTCCGCATAGGGTCCCCTCCCTTTTTCGTTCTTTCGAGACAGCATATCGCAGTCTGCGCGAAGATTCTGTCGAATTTTGTCGAAACCAGGAAAGTTTTCCCGCTATTCTCCGGCAGGGTCTCACTTCTCCCGCTCCTTTTCAAGAAGCGCCGCCAACTCCTGCCGGTCGTACAGCAGGTTCAGCGCCTCCAGCATGGCGTTGGCGCTCATGC
>JAFUGI010000185.1 GCA_017469475.1 Oscillibacter sp.
CAATATAAAGGAGGGGCACCGCTTTGCCTGCCTATACCTATACCGCCATCAATCGATCCGGTAAGCGGGTCCGGGAGACACTGGAGGCCTCGTCCCTGGAGACGGCCAAAAGCTCCCTCCGCTCCACCGGCTATACCATTTTGGAGATCCGGGAGCAGACAGCCCTGAACCGGGACATCGACCTGCCCTTTTTGGGAAACCCCACCGCCAAGGACATGGCCGTTTTCTGCCGGCAGTTCGTCTCCATCCTCCGGGCGGGCGTGCCCATTTCCACGGTTTTGACCATGCTGGGCCAGCAGACGGGGAACAAGAAGCTGGCGGAGGCCATCCGTGCCATGCAGAGCGACGTGGAGAAGGGCGAGACCCTGGCCGGGTCCATGCGCCGCCATCCCCGCATCTTCGCCCCCATGCTGGTGAACATGGTGGCCGCCGGCGAGGAGTCCGGCAATTTGGAGGATTCCTTCCGCCAGATGGAGGTCTATTACGACAAGGCCCAGCGCACCAAAAGCGCCGTGGGCCGGGTCATGATCTACCCCTGCATCCTCATCGTGGTGATGGTGGTGGTGCTGTTCGTGATGATGACCAAGATCATCCCACAGTTTTTGAAGACCTTCGAGGAGATGGACGTGGAGCTGCCCGCCCTGACCCGGGGGGTCATGGCGGTGAGCCACTGGTTCGTGGACTGGTGGTGGCTGCTGGCGCTGATCCTCATTGCGCTGATCGCGGCGGGCGTCCTCTTCGCCCGGACGGACCGGGGCCGGCATTTTTACGGGTGGCTGGCCCGGAAGGTCCCGGTGGTGAAGCTCCTGACGGTCCGCTCCGCCAGCGCCACCTTCTGCCGCACGCTGTCGCTGCTGCTGGCGTCCGGCCTGAGCCTGACGGAGAGCCTGGACCTGACCGCCGCCAACATGGCCAACATCTACTTCCGGGAGGCGGTGCAGTCCGTGCGGACCATGGTGTCCGAGGGCTGGCCCCTGCACACGGCCCTGCGGGACGTGCGGCTCTTCCCGCCCATGGTGTACAACATGGTGGGCATCGGCGAGGAGTCCGGCGACCTGCAGGGGATGCTGGGCAAGACCGCCGACTATTTTGACGACGAGGTGGAGCAGGCCACGGCCAAGCTCCTGGCCCTGATGGAGCCGGTGGTCATCCTGTTCATGGCAGTGTTTGTGGTCATCATCGTGCTGTCCATTTTCCTGCCCATGTTGAGCATGACCCAGGCCTACGACCAGTATCTGCAGTAAGCGGGGCGGGCCGCCCGCCGACCCCGGCGCCGCGGCAGTCGATTCCATGCGCACATCCCCGCCTGCTTTTCACGGAGCGGGCGGGGATCGTTTATAAGAGGAGGGACCTGTATGGAGCCTTTGGCGCTGATCTTTCTGACCCTGGCGGGGCTGTGCGTGGGGAGCTTTACCAACGTGCTCATCTTCCGCATCCCCCGGGGGGAGGAATTTGTGCGGACCCCGTCCCACTGCATGAGCTGCGGCCACCGCCTCAGCTGGTATGAGAACATCCCCCTGGTGAGCTTTCTCCTCCAGGGCGGCAAATGCCGCCACTGCGGCGTCCGCCTCTCCCGCCAGTACCCGGCGGTGGAGGCGCTGACCGGAATTATGTGGCTTCTCACCGGCCTCCTCTTCTGGGGGGACTGGGTGCGTCTGGCGCTGTACTGCGCCCTCTTCCCGCTGCTGGCCGCCGTGGCCGTCATCGACTGGCGCACCTTCACCATTCCTGACGGGCTGAATCTGGCCATCGGGGCTCTGGGGGCGGTCCAGCTTGTGCTTGACCGGGGCAGATGGCCGTTGTATACTGTTGGTATGGTGTTGGTCAGCGGCTTTTTCCTGCTGCTGTGGGCCCTGACCCGGGGCCGCGGCCTGGGGCTGGGGGACGTGAAGCTCATGGCCGCCGCCGGGCTGCTGCTGGGCTGGCAGAGGATCCTGCTTGCCATGCTGCTGGGCTGCGTGCTGGGCGCCGTGATCCACTCGCTGCGGATGCGCCGGGGCGCCGGGCACAAGCTGGCCTTCGGCCCCTATCTGGCGGCGGGCATCTGGATCGCCGCCCTCTTTGGGGACGGGATCGTGAGCGCCTACGCGGGGCTTCTGGGACTGTAGGGAGGCTGCGCCATACCCGCGCCTGCGGGCGGGGCAGAGCGGTTTTTCGAAAACAGCTGTGCCCTTTTCGCAGTTCCGGGTGGGAGATAAAGGAGATACATACATGAAGAAGAAATTGTCCGGCAGGGGGCTGGTGATCCAGCTGACGGAGGAGCAGATGCGCATCGCGCAGATGCCCCTGGGCGCCGCCATGCCCCAGATCAACAGCCGTGCCGTGGTGGATCTGCCCGCCGGCGCGGTGGAGGATGGCGTCATCCGCCAGCCGGAGGCGGTGCGCACGCTGCTGCAGGCGGCGCTGAACGCGCCGGAGTTCAAGCGGGCGCGGCAGGTGGTGTTCAGCCTGTGCACCACCCAGGTCATCGCCGAGCGGGTCAGCGTGCCCGCCCGGGAGGCCAAAAATCCCAAGCGGCTGGAGCGGCTGCTCCTGGCCAATATGGACATGTACTTTCCCGTGGACACCATGGACTATCATCTGGTGTGGCAGACGGCCGGTCCCGTGGGGGACGGCGGAGAGACGGCGGTGCAGCTTTGGGCGGTGCCTAAGGCGGTGCTGGTGCGCTATTATGCCCTGGCCAACGACTGCGGGCTGAATGTGGCCGCTGTGGACTACGGCGGAAACAGCATGGTCAGCGCGGCGGAGGCGTCCTACGGCGCGTCGGCCGCCAGGGAGAAAAAGTCCCCCCGCCGCCGGAAGGACGATCTCTCCCCCGCACCGGCGGAGGCCCCCTCCGGGGACACCACCCTGTACCTGACGGCGGAGCCCGGCCAGCTGATGACCACCTTCGTCCGGGATGGGCAGGTGCGCTTGCAGCGCTCCATCCAGTGCGCCATGGAGACGGAGGCCATGGTGGGCGAGCTCCAGATGGTGGCGGACTATTTTGACACCACGGACGACGCCCGCGGCAGCATGAGCGTGGCGGCCTGCGGCTCTCTTGCGTCGGACGGCGCGTTTTTGGACGCGGTCCGCGCCGGGATGAACGTGCCGGTGCGGCCCATGAGCGTGCAGAGCGGACCGGAGTGGGCGCTGATCCTGGGCGCCTCCCGGCCGGGACTGGACTGCGGCCTGCCCCCCCTGAACCCTGTGCGCCGGGCCTCGGAGCAGCTGGGTCAGGCGTGGCAGTAGGTGCTGGTGGCCGCCGGCGGCGCGGCGCTGCTGGCGGCACTGGTG
>JAFUGI010000186.1 GCA_017469475.1 Oscillibacter sp.
AAAGCGGGAGCTCGCTTGGCCCACCCAGGTCGCTTTTGAAGCAGAAGATCCACCCCCCAAATGGCGGACGATCCTTGCGGGCGAAAAGCCAAACCTGTTCGCGCCGTTCGCAATGGCCTGAAAACTTTCTATTGACAAGGGGGCCGATCCGCCTTACAATTCCAATATACCTGATAGGTTTCACGGTTATTTGAACAGGGAGGCGCTTTCCCCAATGGGCAACATCTTCAGCCGACTGCTGCGCGGTAATTTCCGCTGCGGGCGAATGCTCCGCTCCCGGACATGGGAGTATGGTCATTCGCCTGCGTGACGCGCCCCGGGAAGGGCAGGGACCATATCGCGCATGTTCGGGAGTGGGACCGCTCCCGCTTTTTTGCGCCCATTTTGCCCTTCCCCCCTGATTTTCCGCCGGGCGCTGCCCCGGCTTCGGAAGGAGACCGCCTATGGAAGTCCAATTCGATACCCGATGTATCCACGGCGACCCGGACACCGCCCTGCGGGAGGAGCACCGGGCCATCAGCTACCCCATTTATCAAACCGCGTCCTTCAGCCATCTGAAGCCCGGCCACAATGAAAGCGGCTTCGACTATACCCGGGAGTCCAATCCCACCCGCAGCCGGCTGGAGCAGGTGGTCTCCGCCCTGGAGGGGGCGGCGGGCAGCATCGCCTTCTCCTCCGGCATGGCGGCCATCAGCGCCGTTTTCTCCCTCTTTGCCCCGGGGGATCACATCCTCTGCTCTGAGGACCTGTACGGCGGCGTGACCCGGCTGCACACGCTGATCTCCCGGAAAAACGGCCTGGCGGTGGACTGCGTGGACACCACAGACCTGACCGCCCTGTCCTCCGCCATCCGGCCGGAGACCCGGGCCATCTATCTGGAAACGCCCAGCAACCCCATGATGAAGATCACCGACCTGCGCGCCGCAGCCCGGCTTGCCCGGCGGCACGGCCTGCTCCTCATCGTGGACAACACCTTCCTCTCCCCCTGCTTCCAAAATCCCCTAGCCCTGGGGGCGGACCTGGTGGTCCACAGCGGCAGCAAGTTCCTCTCCGGCCACAACGACACCATCTCCGGCTTCCTCTGCGCCAGGGACCCGGCCCTGCTGGAGAAGCTGCGCCTCCTCTCCAAGACCACCGGCGCCACCCTTGCCCCCTTTGACAGCTGGCTGGTCCTGCGGGGGATCAAGACCCTGTCCGTGCGCATGGAGCGCCAGCAGGAGAGCGCCGGCGTCATCGCCCGGTGGCTCTGCGGCCATCCCCGGGTCCGGGAGGTCTACTACGTGGGCCTTCCCGAGCACCCCGGTCACGCGGTCAACGCCGCTCAGGCCCGGGGCTTTGGCAGCATGATCTCCTTCCACACCGACAGCCGGGCCACCGCTCTGCGGCTTTTGGAGCACGTCAAGCTCATCACCTTTGCCGAGAGTCTGGGCGGCACGGAGTCCCTCATCACCTACCCCATGCTCCAAACTCACCCGGACGTGCCGGAGGCGCTGCGCCTTCGCCTGGGCATCACAGAAACGCTCCTGCGCTTTTCCGTGGGGCTGGAGCATGTGGACGACATCATCGCCGATCTGCGGCAGGCACTGGAGGCGGACCATGACCTTTGATTTTGACCGACCCATTGACCGGCGCAACACAAACAGCTTGAAATACGACTTCGCCCTGGAGCGGGGAAAGCCGGCGGACGTGCTGCCTCTGTGGGTGGCGGACATGGACTTCGCGGCGCCGCCCGCCGTAACGGAGGCCCTGCAAAAGGCCGTCAGCCACGGCATCTTCGGCTACAGCGACGTGAAGGAAGACTATTCCCGCACTGTGGCCGGCTGGTTTTCTCAGCGCTTCGGCTGGGAGACCCAGCCGGAGTGGCTGGTGAAGACGCCGGGGGTGGTCTACGCCCTGGCCATGGCCGTCCGGGCCCTGACGGAAGAGGGGGATGCCGTGCTGGTCCAGCCGCCGGTCTACTATCCCTTCTACAGCGTGGTCCGGTCCAACGGCCGGCGCTTGGTGGAAAACCAGCTGGTCTACGAGAACGGCCGCTACCACATCGACTTCGACGCCTTTGAAAAAACCGTGCGGGACGCGGGCGTGAAGCTGTTTCTCCTCTGCTCGCCCCACAACCCGGTGTGCCGAGTGTGGACTGAGGAGGAGCTGCGGCGCATGGGCGCCATCTGCCAACGATACGGCGTCATCGTGGTCTCCGACGAGATCCACTGCGACTTTGCCCTGCCCGGCCACCCCCACACCGTGTTCCCTCTTGCCTGCCCGGACCTTGCGGAGCGGTCGGTCATCTGCACCGCCCCCAGCAAGACCTTCAACCTGGCGGGCTTGCAGGTATCCAACATCTTCATCCCCGGGCAGGAGGTGCGCCGCGCCTTCCGGCGGGAGGTGGGCCGCAGCGGCTACTCCCAGCTGAACAGCCTGGGCCTGGTGGCGGCCCAGGCCGCCTATAGGGAGGGCGGCGCATGGCTGGAGGCCTGCCGGACCTATTTGCAGGAAAACCTGGCCTTCCTCCGCTCTTTCCTCACGGAAAAGCTGCCGGAGGTGCGCCTGGTGGAGCCGGAGGGCACCTATTTTGCCTGGCTGGACTGCTCCGCCCTGGGCCTGACGACCGAGGAGCTGGAGGCCCTGGTGACCGACCGGGCAAGGCTGTGGCTGGATGGCGGGTCCATCTTCGGCGCATGCGCCGGGCAGTTCCAGCGCATGGTCCTGGCCTGCACCCGCGCCACGCTCTCCCAGGCTCTGGATCGGCTGGAGCGGGCGGTCCACGCACCGGAAGGCCCCGCGCCCCGCGGCGCGGCTATCTGACTGGGCGGCACGTTTGATCTTCTCTCGTGGGTGGGATGGGCGCTTTGCCCATCCCACCCACATTGTCTGCCCCGACACAAGGAGGCCTGACGAGATCGGAGGTCCGCCGCGAACGAGGTCCTCCGTTCAATTTGCACAGTTTTTCCGTCACTGGCGCACAAATTTCCTCTATGCGCGGTCTTGCTATTTTGTGAGGCCATAGAGTATAATAGAGAAAAAGTTTCTCTGCCGCACTTTTGCCCCCTGTGGCAAAGTCTTTTTTTCAAAAAAATGCAGAAATTCAGCACAAGGAGGAATCTTCTATGGAAACCTATGGTCTGGAAGCCCTGGGCATCGTCAATGCCTCTGCCGTTTACCGCAATCTGACCCCCGCGGAGCTGACGGAGCACGCCCTCCGCCGGGGCGAGGGCAAGCTCTCCAACACCGGCGCGCTGGTGGTCAAGACCGGCAAGTACACCGGCCGCAGCGCCAACGACAAGTTCATCGTGGACACCCCCGCCGTCCACGACGACATCGCCTGGGGCAAGGTGAACCGCCCCATCGAAAAGGCCAAATTCGACGCCATTACCGCCAAGGTCATCGCCTATCTCCAGAATCGGGAGATCTACGTGTTCGACGGCTTTGCCGGCGCGGACCCCAAGTACACCCAGTCCTTCCGCATCGTCAACGAGCTGGCCTCCCAGAACCTCTTCATCCACCAGCTCCTGCGCCGCCCCACGGCGGAGCAGCTGGACGCCTTCCGCCCGGACTACACCATCATCGCCGCTCCGGGCTTCAAGTGCATCCCGGAGATCGACGGCACCCGCTCCGAGGCCGCCATCCTGGTGGACTATGAGGCCCATCTGGTGGTCATCTGCGGCACCCAGTACGCCGGCGAGATCAAAAAGAGCGTCTTCTCCGTGATGAACTACGTGCTGCCCAAGAAGGGCGTGTTCCCCATGCACTGCTCCGCCAACATCGGAAAGAACGGGGATTCCGCCGTGTTCTTCGGCCTCTCCGGCACGGGCAAGACCACCCTCTCCGCCGACCCCAACCGGATGCGCATCGGCTACGACGAGCACGGCTGGGCGGATGACTCCGTGTTCAACTTCGAGCGCGGCTGCTACGCCAAGTGCATCAACCTGAGCCCCGAGGGCGAGCCGGAGATCTACAACGCCATCAAGTTCGGCGCGCTCGTGGAAAACGTGGTCATGGACGAGGAGACCCGGGAGTTCGACTTTGACGACGACTCTCTCGCCGTCAACTCCCGGGTGGGCTATCCGGTGGAGTATATCCCCAACGCAGAGCTCTCCGGCATGAGCCCCAGCGTCCCCAAGACCGTCATCTTCCTGACGGCGGACGCCTACGGCGTGCTGCCCCCCATCTCCAAGCTGGATAAGAACCAGGCCATGTACTACTTCGTCTCCGGCTTCACCTCCAAGGTGGCCGGCACGGAGATCGGCATCACCGAGCCGGTGCCCACCTTCTCCACCTGCTTCGGCGAGCCCTTCCTCCCCCTGGACCCCTCTGTGTACGCCGCCATGCTGGCGGACAAGGTGGAAAAGTCCGGCGCCAACGTGTACCTGGTGAACACCGGCTGGAACGGCACCGGCAAGCGGATGAAGCTCGCCTACACCCGGGCCATGGTCACCGCCGCTCTCACCGGTGAGATCGAAAAGAGCGCCTTCGTCACCGACCCCACCTTCGGCGTCCAGGTGCCCACGGCCATCGAGGGCGTGCCCTCTGAGCTGCTGATCCCGGAGAACACCTGGGAGGACAAGGCCGCCTACCGGGCGAGCTGCCAGAAGCTGGCCAAGAGCTTTGTGGAGAACTTCAAAAAGTACACCCACATGAGCGCGGACGTAGTGGCCGCCGGCCCCAAGGCGGAGTAACGAACGCGGCGTCCCCATTCCCTCAACCCAACAAGCCGCCCCGGAGCCAAAGCTCCGGGGCGGCTTTTCCGCGCTTTTTTCAGTTGGTTCGGTCTTTTACCGGGTCTCTCCGCCTGATGGCCAGGCGGCTTTCGATCTCCCGGAGCATCCGGGCGTGGAACCAGCAGGCCCGATAGCAGACGTACCGGGTCAGCTCATAGCGAAACCAGGCGACGGTGCACTCCGTCTCCGCTGTCACGGTGCCGCTCTCCGCCTCCCGGTCGCCGGCAGCATTGCGGCGCACGCCGAAGATGCCGTCCTCCGGGACGCGCCGCTCCCCCACAGGCGAGCAGAACCGGGCCGTGCCGGAGAGCAGCCAGCCGATGCGGCCCGCCGTCTCCCTCCGCTCCCCCGCCGGGAGGGTCTCCTCCTCCCAATCAAAGCAGCTGTTGAAGATCTCCCTTGCCTCTCCGCTCAGCCAGGAGAGGGGCGCCGTCTTGTCTTCCATGGCTTCCTCCTCAGCTCCGGTCCGGGAACCGGGCGCACAGGCGGTCCAGCTCGTCGGTCAGCGCCTGGAGCTCGGCGCGGCTCATGGTGCAGGTGAGCTCCGCCGTGTCCTCCCCGTCCATGGTGTTGGGCAGGTAGAAGGAGACCCACAGGCGGAAGCGGTCCTCCCCCTCCGCCGCGGCGGAGAGGGCGAAGTAGGGCTCCACGAACTCGCTGCGATATTCCCCCTTGATGCCGGCGCGCAGCACCTTCAGTCCGGCGGCCAGCTCCCGCAGCTCATAGGTCAAAAGGCAGCTGTTGGAGTCCTTCACAAACTCCCCCGGTTCCGGCGACCAGGTGCAGCGCAGCACCAGCCAGTTCCGGTCGTCGCTGCCGGCGGCGCCGCCGTCCGGCGGGAATTCGTAGTTCACCACGTCCAGCCGGAGACTGGCGTCCTCGTTTTGAAACAGCATCGGCTCTCTCCTTTTACGGATCGTTGTGACCGTTCATTGCGAAAGTCGTTTCGCAATGAATCAATCGTTGTGATGGGCGGCGTAGAACGCATCGTAATCCACCAGCATTTTTTGCAGCAGAGCCGGCGTGTCCAGCTGGTAGGGGCAGCGGCTCTTGCAGGCGTCGCAGTGGATGCACGCCTCGATGCGGTGCATTTTCTCATACCACACATCGCTCATATAGGGCTGATAGGGCGAGCGGCGCAGCAGGGCGCTCATCCGGGCGGCCTGGGGAATGTCGATGCCCACGGCGCAGGGCAGGCAGTACCCGCAGCTGCGGCAGAAGTCCCCCGCCAGCTCCTTTCGGTCCGCCTCGATGAAGGCGGCCAGCTCCGGCGTCATCCCGGCCTCCCGCTCCGTCAGCTCCAGCCACTGGTCCAGCTCCCACTCGTGCTGGATGCCCCAGATGGGCACCACATAGTCGAACTGACCCAAATAGGCATAGCAGGCGGCAGCGTTGTTCAGCATCCCGCCGGCCAGGCCCTTCATGGCGATGAAGCCCATGTCCGCCGCCCGGCAGGACTCCGCCAGTGCCAGGTCCTCTTGGGAGGCCAGGTAGCTGAAGGGAAACTGCAGCGTCTCGAACCGGCCGGAGGCCACGGCCTCCCGGGCCACCGCCAGGCGGTGGTTGGTGATGCCGATGTGGCGGATGTAGCCCTTTTTCTGCATCTCCAGCGCTGCGGCAAAGGCCCCATCCGGGTCCTCGCTGTCCGGGAGCTGAGGCGGATTGTGGAACTGGAACAGGTCGATGTAGTCCGTTTGCAGGCGGCGCAGGCTCTCCTCGATGTGGGCGAGGACCGTCTTTTTGTCCCGGCCCATGCTCTTGGTGGAGATGACCACGCTCTGGCGCACGTCGTGCAGCGCCGCGCCCAGCTTCTCCTCGCTGTCGGTATAGGCGTTGGCGGTATCGAAGTAGTTGATGCCCGCGTCATAGGCCCGCCGGACCAGGCGGACCGCCTCCTCCTTCGAAATGCGCTGAATGGGCAGCGCGCCGAATGCCGTTTTGGAGACATAGAGCTCCGTGCGGCCCAGTCGAACAAGCTTCATTTGGGTTCCTCCTAACTGCGTGTAACGGCCCTGCCCGGCGTCACACGGAAAATTCCTCCTTCAGGTCCATCATGCCGCGGATCTCCGCGTGGCCGTTTTCCAGATAGAAAAGCCCCATCTCCCAGCCGTTCTTGTCGTACAGCGCCATGATCTGAGGCCTGCTCTGCCGCACCTTTTCCAAAAGTGTGTCGTCCTGAACCCCCTTCGCCGTGCCGTCGTAGCGCAAAAACTCGCCGCCGTTCACGGCCAGCACCTCCACCTTGGGGTTGGCCGTCAGCTGGCGGAACACGTTTTTAAAGGTGCCGCACCCGAAGTACAGCCGGTCCTCCACCAGCATGTGGAAGCCGAAGGGTCGGCCCTTGGGCTGGTCGCCGTCCGTGGTGAGGAAATAGAAGGTCTTGGCCTGGTCCAGAAATGCGTTGACCTTTTCCGCGTTGGTCATGTCTGCGTCCCCCTTTTTCGGTCAGAGTGTTTCTGCTTCTATCATATCGCCCTTTTGTCCGCCGCGCAAGCGGGATTTTTTCGCCGTCCGGGCGGCAGCGCAGGATGCTTTTCCTTG
>JAFUGI010000187.1 GCA_017469475.1 Oscillibacter sp.
CTTTTTCATAACACATTCTCCTTTTTTGTTCGCGGGGAACCCCCGCGTTTTTTCATTGCGGGTCACAGCCCGTCCGGGCTGTCCAGCCGGGCCGCCGGAGCGCTGACGCCGGAGGTGCGCTTGGCGGCGTCAAAATAATCCAGCTCCACACACTGGTAATTGGGAAGGTAGAAGAGGGACACCGCCAGGCCCCACAGAGAGACGATGAGGCCCCACACCGCGTCCGGCAAGCCCAACACCGGCCGGGCGGCAGCCGCCTGGATGGCGGCCAGGCCCCCGCCGTTCAAAACGGCGGTCTGGATCTCCATCTGGACGGCGGCGTTATACACGACGGCGGGAATGGAGGCCAGAAAGCCCCAGCCGAAGTAGCTCAGATCCAGCGCGAACAGTTGGGCCTTGTAGCCGTAGGTCTGGCGCTTGCTCATCTCCAGCGCCTCCATGACGCCGATGTCCGGATTCTCCAGCAGGTTCAGCGTGGCGAAGCGGTAGCGGTAGGCGGCGATGATCCCAGGGATCACGAAGAGCATGGACCACAGCCAGATGAAAAGGCTCGTCACCAGCGTCAGCCCGATGAGCTTTCCCACGAAGGAAAAGGCGTCGAACAGCGTCAGATACTCCGTCCGCTCCCCCCGGCGGATGGCCATGCAGTAGAGCGTGAAGCCGGCGCCCAGGGTGATGCGCACCAGCATGGAGAGGATGTTCAAAAAGGTGGCGATCCCCCCGGCCACGCCGCCGGCGAGGAAGCTCCCGCTCAGGTCCACCACCAGGCTCAGCGCCGCCACGATGCCCAGGTACAGGGCGGTCATGCCCTTGGGTGACACCTGGGCCTGCGCCAAAAGCTGGCAGACCGCGTCCTTCAGCGCCCTTCGATCCAATTTTTCTGCCATGGTCCCTGCGCCTCCCGGGGTAGATTTGCCGCCGCGTAGGGCGGCGGACTCAAGTCAGTTTAGCATACGAAGAAAAAAGTCGCAATAGCAAAATGCAAAAATTCCCCTCCCCTCCTCCGGTTTGACACCCGCCGACAGGCCCGGTATAATAAGGAGGATCACAAGGCCCGCTCCCGGCCGCCGGGGCGGGACACCACCTCCGGCACCGCCGGGGACAGGAGGACGCCATGAAGCTTGCCATCAAGACCTGCACGCTGGACATGCCCTATGAGCAGATGCTGGACTTCTGCGCGGAGCAGGGAATCCGCGCCCTGGAGATCGGCACGGGGAACTGGTCTTCCGCGCCCCACATCGACCTGGACACCATGCTCACCTCCGCGCCCGCCCGCCAGCGCTGGCTGGACGCCATGCGCCGCCGGGGTCTGGAACTGTGCGCCCTGAACTGCTCGGGAAACCCCCTGGCCTATGAGCGGGACCTGGACGTGACGCGCAAGACCTTCCGCCTGGCGGAGCTCCTGGGCGTCACCAAGATCGTGATGATGAGCGGCCTCCCGGCGGGAAGGAAGGGGGAGCAGACCCCCGTCTGGATCACCACCTCCTGGCCGCCGGAGACCCGGGACATTCTGGACTACCAGTGGAATGAGGCGGCCATCCCCGCCTGGCAGGAGCTTGCCCGCCTGGCCCGGGAGTGCGGCATCCGCCGCATCGCCCTGGAAAACCACGCCATGCAGCTGGTCTACAATCCGGAGACGCTGCTGCGCCTGCGCGGCGCCGTGGGTGGGGAGCTCATCGGCATGAACCTGGACCCCTCCCACCTCTTCTGGATGGGCGGCGACCCCATCGAGGCCGCCCGGGTCCTGGGGGAGCACCGCGCCCTCTACCACCTCCACGGCAAGGACGCCCGGCTGGAGCGGCGGTACGTGGGGCCCAACGGCGTGCTGGACACCAAGGGCATCGGCGACTTTGCCCACCGCAGCTGGAACTATGTGGCCGTGGGCGCGGGCCACGGCGTGCAGTGGTGGACGGAGTTTTTCTCCGTGTGCCGCATGAGCGGGTATGACGAGGAGGTCTCGTTGGAGATGGAGGACCTGACCCTCCCCATGCTGGAGGGGCACCTGGCCTCCCTGCGGACCCTGAAGGAGGCCCTGGTCCTGTGAGGGCCGGGCGGAAAGGAGCGCGTCCATGAACATCCGCAAGTGCGAGGCCTTTGTCCGGGCCGTGGAGCTGGGCAGCATCTCCAAGGCGGCGGAGGAGCTGGGCTACACCCAGTCCGGCCTGAGCCACATGATGCAGTCCCTGGAGGAGGAGGCTGGCTTCCCCCTGATGGTACGCACCTCCTCCGGCATCCGGCCCAACAGCGAGGGGGAGCTGCTGCTGCCCATCATTCGCCAGCTCCTCAACACCAACGAGTCGTTGGAGCAGTACATCGCCCAGATCCGGGGGGCGGACACCGGCCGCATCCGCATCGCGGCCTACCCCAGCGTCGCCACCTACTGGCTGCCGGGGATCCTGCGGGAGTTTCAAAAGGACTATCCCCACGTGGAGATCCAGATCACGGAGATGGGCTCCGGCGCCATCGAGACCATTATGGCAGACCACCAGGCGGAGCTTTGCATCTACGCCGGCGGCGCCGGGAAGGACTTTGAGTGGGTCCCCCTGTGCCGGGATCGGATGCTGGCCCTGGTGCCGCCGGGCCACCCCCTGGCGGCGGGGCAGAGCGTGCCCCTTGCCGCCCTGGAGCGGGAGGAGTTCATCATGCCCATGCCGGATTACGACGGCGAAGTCCGCTTCGTTCTGGACAAGCTGGCCGCCTGGCCCCACATCTGCTTTTCCGCGTGCAGCGACTATGCCATCATCAACATGGTGACGGAGGGGCTGGGCATCTCCATCCTCTCGGAGCTGCTGCTGGAGCATTACAGCCACCAGGCCGTGGCCCTGCCCATGGACCCGCCCCAGGACCGGGAGCTGGGCATCGGCGTGCCCCAGATGAAGACCGCCTCCCCCATGACCCGGAACTTCATCCGGTATGTGGAGCGGTACGTGCGCCAGCGGCGGCCGCCCATCGCGCCGTGAGGAAGAGCCGCCGCTCCGGCGTGTGGATCGCGGCAGGCCGGAGAGCCGGTCAGGCGGCGGGGCCGGGGCCATCCGCTCCTGGCCGGCGGCGGAAACAGTTCTGTGGCTTTTTTTTGAAAAATCTCTTGACATTCCCCCTTGTGGAAGCTGTATACCGGGGGTGCAGACAGCGGGAAGGAAGGACCGGCATGAAGATCAACGAGGCGGAGCGCCTGGCGGGCATCACGAAAAAGAACATCCGCTTCTATGAAGAGCAGGGCCTGCTGCGTCCGGCCCGAAGTGCCGGAAACGGCTATCGGGAGTACAGCCCGGCGGACGTGGAGCGGCTGCGGCAGATTAAGCTTTTGCGCAAGCTGGACCTTCCGGTGGAGGAGATCCGCGCCCTTCTCTCCGCGCCGGAGGATCTGCCCCGGCGGCTGGAGGAGCACCTTGCGGAGCTCTCCCGCCGCCAGCGGGATCTTGCCCGGGCGCAGGAGCTGTGCCGCCGGATCGGAGAGCGGGAACGGGACCTTTCCTCGCTGGATGCAACACAGTACCTTGCGGAAATGCAGACGCTGGAGGAAGGAGGCGTTCGATTCGTGGACGTACAGAAACGGGACGTGGGCCGGAAGAAGCGCAGCGCGTATCTTGCGGCGCTGGTCATGTGTGTGCTGATGGGCGAGATGCTGGCCATGCTGTTGTGGGGCCAGTCGGTGGACCCGCTGCCCCTGGGGCTCATTGCGCTGCTGCTGCTGGGGCCGATCGTCGTGGTCTGCGGCGTGGCCCTTGCCCTGCGGCAAAGACTCAAAGAGATCGAAGGAGGAGAAGAGGATGCTGCTTCTCAATATTGATTACGTGCCGGGACGGGAGATCACCGCCGCCCTGGGCATGGTCAAGGGCACGGTGGTCCAGTCCAAGCACCTGGGAAAAGACTTTATGGCCGGCATGAAGACCCTGGTGGGCGGCGAGATCGTGGGCTACACCGAGATGCTGACGGAGGCCCGGCAGATCGCCATGAAGCGCATGGTGGACGAGGCGGAGGCCCTGGGGGCCGACGCGGTGGTCAACATCCGCTTCGGCTCCTCCTCGCTGATGCAGGGGGCGGCCGAGGTGGTGGCCTACGGCACGGCGGTGAAGCTGCGCTGACGCTTCGCCCCCCTCTCGCCGCCGTTCCCGCCAGGCACGGCGCCAGGGGGCGCATGCAAAGTGAAAAAACAGAAGCACGGGCGGCCAGATGGCCGCCCGTGCTTCTGTATGGTTTGAGAGAAAGGAGAGGGAAAATGGTGTATCATGACAAGCGTTCCTGCTTGTTGTAGCCATCATACCCGGCGGCGGGGCAAATGTCAACCGCTTTGGGCAGAGGTTCACAAATTGTTTACAAGCCGGCGGATCTCCGGCGGTTTGTTCACAGAATATTCAAAAAACTCCCAATTTCTCCGGTTGACAGCCCCGGCCTTCCCGTGTTAGTATTTAGCAAGCTAATTATTTTACGGTCTATTGCGAAGCCCGCTTCGCAATGGACCCAGAATGTGTTGATCGGGAAAGGAGTGATCCCATGGATCGACCGGATGCTTTAGGCCCCATGCTGGGCTGCTGCTCCCACCTGGCCCGGGAGCGGATGGACGCCCGCCTGGCGGGGTGCGACGTGACCCCCGCCCAGGCCCGGGTATTGATGTACGTCCACCGAAGCGGCGGCCAGGCGCCCCAGCACGAGGTCACCCGGTTTCTCCGGGTGAAGCCCTCCACCGCCAACGGCATTTTGGACCGGATGGAGGAAAAGGGCCTGCTGCGCCGCAGCGTCAGCAGCAGCGACGCCCGCCGCCGCCTGCTGGTCCTGACGGACAAGGGAGCGCGGCAGCAGGAGCGGTTCCACCGGGCCTTTTGGGAGACGGAGGAGGCCGCCCAGCGGGGCTTTTCCGCCCAGGAGCGCGCCGACCTTCTGTCCCTGCTGAGCCGCGTGATCCAAAATCTGGAGGAGGATCGGACACTATGCTGAAAAAACTCTGGCCCTACGCCCGGCCCTACCGGGCCTATATTTTGCTGGGGGTGGTCTGCTCCGCGGCGGAGGCCGTGTTCGAGCTGCTGATCCCCATGGTCATGAGCCGCATCGTGAACGTGGGCATCCCGGCAGGGGACACTGCCTTCATCCTGCGCCAGGGCCTGAAGATGGTGGCCATGGCGGTGATCTCCCTGCTCTTCGGCGTGGGCGGCGCCGCCCTCTCCGCCACGGCGGGTATGGGCTTCGGCGCCAATCTGCGCCGGGCGGAGTACGAGCGCCTCCAGTCCTACGCCTTTTCCAATATTGAAAAATTCTCCACCGCCTCCCTGGTCACCCGCATGACCAGCGACTGCAACACCATGCAGATGACGCTGATGATGGGGATGCGACTTCTGGTCCGCTCCCCGGTGATGCTCATCGCAGCGCTGTTCTTCTCCATCCGCATCAGCGCCCGGCTGAGCAGCGTCTTTCTGGTCTCCCTGCCTCTGCTGGCGGCGGCGGTGAGCGTGATCCTGGTCCACGCAAGCCCCCTCTTCCGCGCCCTCCAGGAGAACACCGACGCGCTGAACCTGGTGGTCCAGGAGGACCTGACCGGCATCCGGGTGGTGAAGTCCTTCGTGCAGGAGGAGCGGGAGCAGGAGAAGTTCTCCCAGCGAAACCACGCCCTGAAAAGCGCCTCCCAGCGCTCCTTCGGCATGGTGGTCATCAACATGCCCATCATGATGCTCATCGTCTACTCCACCATGATCGCGGTACTGTGGTTCGGCGGCCAGATGGTCAGCGCCCACACGCTGGAGACCGGCGATCTGATGGTCTACTTCACCTACATCATGCAGATCATGATCTCCCTCATGATGGTCTCCATGATGTTCATGATGATGACCCGGTCCGTGGCCTGCGCCCACCGCATCATCGAGGTGCTGGACGAGCAGCCCGCCATCGGCGACGACCACGCGGTGAACGGCGCCGCCGTGGCCGACGGCAGCATCGACTTTTCCCACGTGTCCTTCCGCTACCACGCGGAAAACCCCGAGTGGGTGCTGGAGGACATTGAGCTGCACATCGCCTCCGGCGAGACCGTGGGCATCCTGGGGGGCACCGGCAGCGGCAAGACCAGCCTGGTGTCCCTGATCCCCCGGCTGTACGAGGCCACGGAGGGCACCGTCCGGGTGGGCGGCCGACCGGTGGCGGAGTACACCATGGAGCACCTGCGCCAGGCCGTCAGCATGGTTTTGCAGAAGAACACCCTCTTCTCCGGCACCATCCGGGAAAATCTCCTCTGGGGCGACCCGGAGGCGACGGAGGAGGACCTGCTGGCCGCCTGCCGGGCCGCCTGCGCCGACGAGTTTCTGGACCGCCTGCCCGGCGGGCTGGACTACGATCTGGGCCAGGGGGGCGTCAACGTCTCCGGCGGGCAGAAGCAGCGACTGTGCATCGCCCGGGCCATTTTGAAAAAGCCCAAGGTGCTGATCCTGGACGACTCCACCAGCGCCGTGGACACCGCCACCGACGCCAAGATCCGAGCGGCCTTCGCCGGCGCCCTGAAGGACACCACCAAGCTCATCATCGCCCAGCGGGTCACCTCCGTGATGGACGCGGACCGCATTCTGGTGATGGACGGAGGCCGCATCGTGGACCAGGGCACCCACCGGGAGCTGCTCTCCCGCTGCGCCATTTATCAGGAGATCTACCATGCCCAGCAGGAAGGGGTGAGCATCGATGGCTGAGAACAAAGCGACTCCCCGGGGACCCGGCGGTCCCGGCGGACGGGGCGCCCCCCGGGGCGGCTTCCAGAAGCCCCGGGACCTGCGGGGCACCGTCGGCAAGCTGATGCGCTACCTGGGCCGCTACAAGGCCCTGCTGATCGTGGTGACAGTGATGCTGGTGGTCAGCTCCCTTTGCACCGTGGGCGGGTCCTACCTCTTAAAGCCCCTCATCAACGACTATATCCTGCCCGGCGACTTTGCCGGCCTTGCCCGGATGCTGGTGGTGATGGCGGCGGTGTATCTCACCGGGGCCCTGTGCTCCTACGGCTACGCCCGCATCATGGTCCACGTGTCTCAGAACACGGTGGCCCAGCTGCGTGAGGACCTCTTCGCCCGGATGCAGGCCCTGCCCCTGCGATATTTTGACGCCCACACCCACGGCGAGCTGATGAGCCGCTACACCAACGACATCGAGACCGTGTCCGAGGCCCTGAACAACAGCTTCGGAAGCCTCATCTCCTGCACGCTGAATTTCACGCTGACCATCGTGATGATGCTGGTGCTCAACCCCCTTTTAACGCTGGTGACCTTTGGGGTGCTGGCGGTGATGCTGGCGGTGGTCTCCGCCATCGGCAGCCGCTCCCGGCGGTACTTCGCCGCCCAGCAAAAGGCTCTGGGCGCGGTCAATGGCTATATCGAGGAGATGACCGAGGGGCAGAAGGTCATCAAGGTCTTCAACCACGAGCAGGCCGCCATGGAGGGCTTCCGCCAGCGGAACGAGGACTATCAGCGCGCCGGCACCCGGGCCCAGATCTTCTCGGGCATCATGATGCCCGCCATGGGGAACCTGGGCTACATGAACTACGCTCTGACCTGCTGCGTAGGCGGGTATCTGGCCATCCGCAGCGGCGACCTGGGGGGCCTGGCGGCCTTTTTGCAGTACTCCCGCCAGTTCAGCCAGCCCATCACCCAGATCTCCCAGCAGGTGAACACCATCCTCTCCGCTGTGGCCGGCGCCGAGCGGGTGTTCGAGGTCATGGAGGCGGAGCCGGAGGTGGACGAGGGCCAGGTCACCCTGGTCCGGTCCGACGGCAGCGGCGGCCTTCCCCAGGGCGCCTGGGCCTGGCGCCAGACGGACGGCAGCCTGGTCCCCCTGAGGGGCGACGTGCGCTTTGAGCACGTGACCTTCGGCTACGTGCCGGAGAAGACGGTGCTCCACGACGTGTCCCTGTACGCAAAGCCGGGGCAGAAGATCGCCTTCGTGGGCTCCACCGGCGCCGGAAAGACCACCATCACCAACCTCATCAACCGGTTCTACGAAATCCAAAGCGGCACCATCACCTACGACGGGATCGACGTGCGGCGCATCGAAAAGGACTCTCTGCGCCGCTCGCTGGGCGTGGTGCTCCAGGATACCCACCTCTTCACCGGCACGGTGGCGGACAACATCCGCTACGGCCGGCCCGACGCCACGGATCAGGAGGTCCGCGCCGCGGCCCGCCTTGCCGGGGCGGACAGCTTTATCCGCCGCCTGCCCCAGGGGTACGACACCGTCCTCTCCGGGGACGGCGGCAGCCTGAGTCAGGGAGAGCGGCAGCTTTTGAACATCGCCCGGGCAGCCTGCGCCGACCCGCCGGTGCTGATCTTGGACGAGGCCACCTCCTCCATCGACACCCGCACGGAGCAGCTCATCGAGCGGGGCATGGACGCCCTCATGGCGGGGCGCACTGTGTTCGTCATCGCCCACCGGCTCTCCACCGTCCGCAACGCCAAGGCCATTTTGGTGCTGGAGCAGGGCACCGTCATCGAGCGGGGCGACCACGAGGAGCTGCTGGCCCAAAAGGGCCGCTACTACCAGCTCTACACCGGTCAGGCGGAGCTGGACTGACCCCATCTACCCCGGGGAGGGAGCCGCGGCTCCCTCCCCTTTTTGCGCCGGCGGGACGGCTGCGCCAGTGGGCCGGCCACGCGGAACGCGCAGTTCCCCCACGCCGGGCGTCGCGCAGGTGCGCAAGCGCCCTTTACTATTCGCGTGGGAAACCGGCATTGACCGGTGGTTGGTGGATCGATGCAAACATCGCTCAGCACATCGGCATAAAAGGGCAGTCCCCGCCTTGAGGGCTGCTGCGATACATCAAAATAACCACATGGAGTCCCTGTTACCCTAAGTGTTGCTGAATTATTCTTCAGCACTTTCACCAACAGCTTGATATTGATTGTGAACGATGTTATAGTTCCAATAGAAAAAATAAACCCGAATTTACTGACCAGACGACAATGCAAATAGAGAACGGCTGCTTGATATTTGTTTGTTTTTATGTTATAATATGATTCTACTAATTGAATAGTTGTCATCGGAGGATAGAGCATCGCAATGCTACGGGTTAGCAATAACCCTAATCAGAAGAAGATGTCGAGTGCGCTCGGTTATTCATACAGAATAACCGGGCGCTTTTTATCAACAGAAAAAACTTGTTGTAATCTGACAAGCAGGAGGCTAACAATATGGAAAATGAGAGAGCTAAAAA
>JAFUGI010000188.1 GCA_017469475.1 Oscillibacter sp.
GGATTTCAACCCACGCACCCCTTGCGGGGTGCGACCTGGGTCGGCAATACGCTTGTTCAGTCTTTCTGGAAATTTCAACCCACGCACCCCTTGCGGGGTGCGACCACAGAGACATATACGGCGACATCATCAGTTTCGATTTCAACCCACGCACCCCTTGCGGGGTGCGACCATCACCTACGTCGACGAGAGCGCCCAGAGCAACGATTTCAACCCACGCACCCCTTGCGGGGTGCGACATTGAGGGAAAAGTTGATGCCCTGATGGAATCGCAATTTCAACCCACGCACCCCTTGCGGGGTGCGACAGCAGAAGTCCACAAAAAACCCGTGATCCTTCTGTCCAAAGTATACAGGGATCTTCCGCAAATGGCAAGCCGTAGATCGTGTAAGTTTACATAATCTATCTGTTTCCACAGCTTTCCCTGTGCGAACCTGCCCGGCAATCCCTGTGCGCCGGTGCTTCGCACTAAATCATCAGCACCTCCTCCGGGAGATACGTCTGCTTGCAGCCAAAGTGCTCGATCTTATTCTCATAGCGCTTGCCCAGGTAGTAAAAGCGCAGGCTGTCCCGCTCCGGGTCCATGATGGCGCACAGCTTCGCCTGCAGCAGTCGGCACTGCGCCGTGTCCAGCAGACACTCGAAGACGGAGTTCTGGACCCGCTGCCCATAATTGACGCACTGACGAGCGATCTTTCGCAGGCGCTTGCGGCCCGCTGCGTCCTCCGTGTTCACATCGTAGGTGATCAAAACCAGCATGTTCTCACCTCCACAAAAACGGCGGATAGGCGTCCAGGTCGTCCCGCAGATACCGGGCCAGCAGCAGCGATTGGACATAGGGCACCATGCCCCACTGGATCTTCTCCCCCAGGAAGGGATGGGTCAGCACGTCGGACTTTCTCTCCTGCCAGTGCTTCAAGAAAGTCTTCCGGCCGCCGTCCGTCAGCAGCACCGCGCCGTTCTCCCGCAGCGTGAAATCGCCGGCGGAGAGGATGCGATTATTGATGAGGGTCAGCACGAACCGCTCCGCCATGCAGGGGCGCAGCTCCTCCATCAGGTCCAGGGCCAGGGACGCACGGCCCGGCCGGTCCCGGTGGAGAAAGCCCACATAAGCGTCCAGTCCCACGCTCTCCAGCGCCGAGGCACAGTCGTGAGCCAGGAGGGAATAGGCGAAGGAGAGGAGAGCGTTGACCCGGTCCAGCGGCGGGCGGCGGCTGCGCCCCTGGAAGGAGAAGGCCGCCCGGTCGCCCAGGATCAGGTCATCAAAGACGCCGAAATACGCCGCCGCGCCGATGCCCTCCAGGCCCCGGAGACTCTCCAGCGAGGTCTCCGCCGCGACCGTAGGCAGCAGGTCCCGGATGCGCTCCGAGGCGGCGCGGAGCTTTTCCCCGTCCAGCCGCGGGGCGTGGTCCCGCCGGGCCCGCTCGATGCTGCGGCGGCCGTTGTACAGCTTGCCGAAGATCATGGTCCGGGCGACGCGGCAGCTTTGCGCCGGGTCGTCCGCCATGCGGTACTGCCGGCGCCGCAGCAGCACGTTTCCGTTGCTCTCCCCGCAGGTCCGGGCCAGGAACCGGCCCCGGGGCGTGCAGAAGCTCAGCGCCACGCCCCGCTGGGCGCAGGCCCCCATCAGCGCCGGGGAGGCCCCGGCGTAGGAAAAGGAGATGATGCCGGAGAGGGTGTGCAGCGGGTAGCGGGCCAGGACCTGCCGGTCCCGGTTGGCCACCGCGTTCTCCCCGTCCAGGGACAGGTACACATCCTCCGACGTGACAAACAGAGTGTTGAGGATATGCTTCATGGCTCGTCCTCCATGGCGGCGGCCAGATAGGCCGCCGCACTCCCCCGCCGCAGAAGCGACGGGAGGCACAGGTCCTTCAGCGAGCAGGCATTGCAGCCTTTGCCGGGCCGCACCCGGGGCGTATGGCCCCGCCGGTACAGCTGGTGCATCTCCAAAAGCGCCTCCCGGACCCTTTGGCGCAGCTCCTCCGTCAGGGGGACCGCTGTGCGGCGGCGGATCTCGTGGTAGAAGAGCGCCCCCTCCGGAATGGCGCAGCAGAGCATCTCCTCCAGGCACATGGCCTGGGCGCACAAGTGCAGGGCGTCGGCGTCGTGACTTTTGGGACTGCCCCTCTTATACTCCACCGGGTAGGGCTGCCACAGCCCCTCCCTGCCCTGGAGGGAAACGCCGTCCGGGACGCGGCGAAACTCCACCACGTCGCACGCCCCGGAAACGCCCAGCGTGGGCGACGCGACACGCATGCCCCGGGTGATGAGCAGGTCGCCCCGGCTCTCAGTGAAGTCCTGGTCATGGGCGTTTTGGTGGATCAGGGCGCCGTCCACCGTGCGCAGATTTTCCGCCCACTGCTGTTCCAGATGGATCAGCGCCCACTGCCGCCGGCAGAAGGCAAAGTGCTGGAGGCCGGAAATGGGCAGATAGACCTCCTCCGTATCCATCACCCCATCCGCGTGCAGGTCACGCCGGCGGGCAGAGCCCCCTGGTCCACGGAGACGGTGTAGTCGCCATAGGAGCGGGGCGCGGTCACGCCCTCCTTCTTCTCGGCCTTCACCAGGTCAAAGATCTTCCAGGCCGGGGCCTCGCCCAACTCCGAATCGTGGCGGAAGACGACGAGCTCCCGCACCACCATTTTGCCCCGGGCGGCGGAGTGGTCGTTTTCAAACATGTTCAGGATGGCCTGCCACAAAAGGTCCAGGTCCTCCTGGGAAAAGCCGGTGGTCTTGCGGGCCAGGTTGGCGGAGACATACCCCTCGCAGCGGTAGAGGGCATAGGGGATGATGTACTTATTACCAAACGTGTGTGGTCCTTTCTCCTCCATATCCTTTTCTCTGGCCTGTGTAACACGGGCGATGGTCACCTCCTGGGGGAGCACCGGGTCCACGCTGCGGGCAAAGCCCAGCTGCACCGGCCCCCGGACCTGGCCGCAGTTCAGGCTCCCTGTAACGAAGGTGGTCATGACGGCGCCGAAAGTGCGGATGTCGTAAAAATTTCGGCACATGTAGTCCCGCAGCTTTTCGTCCAGATGCCCGTCCTTCTTTTTTGCCTCCTTCAGCTTGGCGGCATCCACGCCCACATCGGCACAGGCCTCCGCATCGCTGCGGTTCAGGGGCACGCCGTCCTTGACATAGATGCGGTATCCCTGCTCCCCTTCCTTGACCATCTCCACGTAGTTTCGGATCTTGCGCTTGAGGCACACGTCCGTCACCAGGCCGTACCCGGTCTCCGGGTCCGTCCGGGGCATATTGCCGGCGTCCGGGTCGCCGTTGGGATTGCCGTTTTCCACGTCGAACAGGATGACGAATTCATAGCGGTTTTTGATGGGCTCCATGTTACTGCTCCTCCTTTTTCCGATTGACCTGATGATAATAACCAATATAAAAGCAATTTGTTTCATCGATCGTAAACCGCTTGGGGATCGGTTCCGTAAGCAGGCAGACCAGGCTTGCTTTTTCTTGTTCAAGACGGCGGGCACGCCCCGACTTATTCTGATCCCGTTTCAGCTTCTTCAAGTGATAATCACTGAGGGGAAAGAGCTTTTGAAAAGCACTGCTGGGAGTAGACGCCGCTGCGGTAAAATAGCTGTCTTTGATCGAGCGATTCAAGTCCCAATCCGCAGATTCCAGTTGGATCTCTTCCATAATTGCAAACAACCGTCCCAAAACATAGGGCGGATACCCGCAATCCTTATTCAGTCTCACATCCATGACCTCCTCAATGATAGAATACTTTGGATGATGCTTCCAGTTTCTCAAGTAATACGCCTTGATGATGGCGGCCCTGCCGCGGGTGACGGCCTGCTCCTTCCGTTTGCGGAGATCGGTCCTCCCCTCTTTTGGGGAGGAATTTGCGGGCTTTCGGGAGGAGCTCGCCCGGATGCGGAGCATGGTTCTCTCCAAAAGCGCCGCCGGGTACGGTCCGCCGGTGAAGATGGCTCGGGCCACAGCGCCGGCCATGACGGGATCGGGTTTCTGATCCTGGGACTCGGGATCTTTTACCGTTTCTTTCAGTATGGCCCGTAGGGACAGCGTGGGATAAGGGTCGTAGACCGGGCGGTCGATCTTCATCTCCTCGTGATGCTTTTGGACGTTTTCCATCAGATTTCCAAAGGTATCCCGGTAGAAAAACCGCACCGAAAGCCGGGCCGCATTGGGGGCAAGGCCCAGGATGTAGAACGGGCGGTTGGGGTCCAGCCCCAGCTCCTCACAGGGAAGGCCCGCCGTCAGGCGCTTCACCGCGGCGCGCAGGTCGTTGTCCCGCAGGCCCTGGGGCGGCGCGCCGTTGAGCATGGCCCAGGAGAAGGTCTGATACTGGGGCTCCGCCCCCTCCGCCCAGCAGACCACCGTGGTGTCGCCGACTTTTTTGACGTTGTTCCGGTCGGCCAGGAGGTAGTTGAGGGCGGCGGTATAAGCAAAGGCGGCGTATTCACTGACTGGCGCATTATACCCTTGTTGTTTACCGTATGAATTGAAGGAATCCTTATCAAAACCGACAAGCGTCCAACCGTTGGGTGACAAAGAATCCGCCCTAATGCCCTTAACACTATTATGAATTCGAGCGATCTGAGCTTTTTCTCCGGTAACAAGGCATATCCCGGTTTCAGTTGATAGTGTGCTGGGATAATAGTTGTCCCACAGGCTTAAAATTTCGGGGATTTCATGCAGGAACTTTGAAGTATTGCTTATTCTGATAGTAATTGGCCCGTTTAGGCAATACATCAGCGAAGATTGGACAATATCGTTTTCAAACGCTTCTTCTGGAGCCCATTTCTCAAGAAATCGCAAAAATGCCTTGGCCTCTTGGCAGCAAGCCTCGGAGAGCATCTTCGTATGAAACGCTTTAAAGCTTTGAAAGCATCGCTTGGCTTTTTCTGTGGCGCCATTTTTTTCGATCCCCAGTACATACTGGGCATTGTCGCATAAGAAATAGGGCGGTGCATGAACTCCGGATCGTTTCATTTGAACCGGCAAAATTTCCGGGCGTTTTTTCTTTGGATCATCAGGGACAGCCGGCATAATGGAAATTAAATTTCCATCAAGATCAATCTGCAAAATTGCGGAGATATTTACGCTTGAGTACCCAAAAACCGGTACTCCTTGTGCTTCATTCCGCGCCCGCAAATCCTGATACAGTTTGGTTAAGGCTTGCAGGATCATCTCCGCACCTCCTCGCTGGTCCGGTCCGGCACCGTCAGCACCCCGTCGTGCAGGACGGCCCGGAAGAAGAGGGGCCGGATATTCGCCGGGTCGGAATAGTCCATGTCCAGCAGCATCCAGCCCAGGTCCCTTTCGCCCTTCAGCGCATCCGGGCAGATCGGACGTTGGGTGCAGGGCTTAAAATGGGCCGGGAATTCCCGCACGCCGAAGCAGGGCTGATGGTAGCACTGTCCCTTTTCCAGCCTCCTGCGGATGATGTCCTGAAATTTCCCGGGGTTGTCCCCCGGCGAGGCCCTGTCCGTCATCTCGAAATGGGCGTCGATGACATAGCGCACATCCCGGAGCACCATGGCCGCCCGCTGCTGGATGCTCTCCGGCGTGGCCAGGTACAGCGCTCCCCCGCCCTTTTCCATGGCGGAGCACACCGCCCGGGCGTTCACCACATCCTTGACCTCATTGCGGCGGATGTTGGTGAAGCGGATGGGATTGCACACCTGGATGCGGTCAATGCTCCAGCGAAGCCCGGGATGCCAGTAGATCGCCTCCAGCAGTCCCCGGGCGGCGGAAGGGGTCATGACATCGTAACTGACCCTCTCGACCTTCATTTCGGGGCGTGAAAAGCAGGCGTAGTCCCCCCAAACCTCCACTGAGATTGGCATGTCCATCACTCCTTTCTTTGATTTTCAAAAATCGGGTCTTTGTTTCATGGGAAGCGGCCGCCGTCCGGCACAAACACGGTCTGCGCGCAAGGTCGGGCCCCGGGCAAGCGACGGTCTCTTTCCTTTCATTTCCAGCATAGCACATTGCGCTTTTTATATAAATGCCCCTCGGCGGTTGTTTTTAGAAAATTCACAAACATCTGTCCTATTGCCGGGCAGAGGCTCAACAGGAGATCGACAAGTACTGTATAATATAAATATCATCCTATGGACAGGATGGATGCCATGTCCCGCTTTCGGCGGCACGGCGCAGACATTTCGCCCACCGCTCCAAAGCGGCATCCTCCCCGATGGAATGGAGACCACGTAGCCATTCCATCCTGTCAAATACGCTTGTATTTGTGAATTGAAATGAAATCGTTGTCTTTCGCACGCAGAAGGAGGCAGGGCATCCGCCCTGCCTCTCTTCATGCAGATTCAGATATAGAGTCCCTGTCCGGGCTCCGCCCGCAGGGGAAGGCCGGTCTCCCGGCTGTACAACTCCGCCTGGCGCAGCACCCCGCCGCCCTCGTCCAGCGGCTCCACGGCGCCGGAGGCCAGCAGGGCCTGGTAGTGCCCTTCGTAAACGCTGACGCCGTACTGTCCCAGCCGGCGGAACAGGTCCCGGGACCGCTCCCCCTGCCGCAGCCGGTCCGCCAGCTCCGCCCCCTCCCCTTCAGGGATGTACACCGTGCGGGACGCGTCGTCCAGAAAATGGAACCGCTCCGCCGCCGTGCGGAAGGGCAGGTCACAGCCGTCGATGCCCTCAGTGAGGGCCCGGATCTGACCCGACTTGTCCAGCTCGTCCCCGGCGAGGGCTCGATAGACGGCGAAGTAGCGCCGCACCGTCTCCGGCGAGGCGATGTCCGCACCCTGGCCCAATGCCTCCCGGGCCGCCTGGATCGGGAGGCGCAAAAGCTCCGGCGTTGCGGAGACGCCCGCAAACACGGTGACAACACTCTCCTCCACCGTGCGCCTTCCCTCCCGGTTGCAGCGGCCGGCGGCCTGGAGAATGGAATCCAGCCCAGCCATCTCCCGATAGACAGCAGGAAAGTCCACATCCACCCCCGCCTCGACGAGGGAGGTGGAGACCACCCGGCAGGGAAGTCCCGCCTGCAGTCTCTCACGGATGGTGCGCAGCACCGCCCGGCGGTGGGCCGGGTACATCAGGGTGGAAAGGTGAAAGCTCCCCTCCTGCGGCAACAGTCCATAGACCTCCCGGGCGGCGCGGCGGGTGTTCACGACGCACAGCACCTGGTCCAGCGCCGCCAAACGCCCCGCCAGAGTCTCCGCGTCCAGCGTTCCCGCATGCTGAAAGGTCACGCGGCGAAAGGCGCGGTACAGATCCTCCGTCCCGGGGCACAGCTCCCGGATGGGAAGGCCAGGGGCATAGGCGGCGAACAGGTCGTTCAGCACCGGCTGGGTCGCCGTGCAGAGAACCGCCGTGGCGCTGAAATGGCGCACCAGCTGGGCGATGGCGGCCACGCAGGGCCGCAGATGGCCGGTGGGCAGCATCTGGGCCTCGTCGAAAATGACAACGCTGTTGGCGATGCTGTGGAGCTTGCGGCACTGGGAGGGGCGGCTTGCGTACAGGGATTCGAAAAACTGCACCGCCGTGGTGACGATGACCGGCGCGTCCCAGTTCTCCGTGGCCAGCGCCCATCGGTATTGGTCCGTGTCCCCCCGCTCCGCGGCGTCGAACAGGACGCCGGAGTGGTGCTCCACCACATTGTTCTCCCCCAGGATGCGGCGGAACACCGCCGCGTTCTGCTCGATGATGGAGGTGTAGGGGATGACGTAGATGACCCGGTCCATCCCGTGGCGCACCGCGTGGCGAAGAGCAAAGGCCAGGGAGGCCACGGTCTTGCCGCCCCCGGTGGGGACGGTCAGGGTGTAGAGTCCCTTCTCCCCGGCAGCGCCGTCGATACACCGGCGCAAAATGACGCAGCGGCGGGCGTTCAGCTCATTTTCCGGCGGCCACCAGGGGGCGATGGCCCTCTCCAACCGGTCCAGCAGCACGCTCAGCGGTTCATACCCGCCCCGGCGGACCCGGCCATGCTCCATGAACGCCTCCGTGTCCAGAAAGTCCGCGTCCACCAGACAGGAATAGAGCATCCGAATGTAAAAGGCCCGCGCCAGGGCGTCCGCCTCCCACTTGGGGTCCGGCGGCGGGACGGACAAGGACAGCGGCACCGTATAGTCCGGGATGCCGCCGGGCGCCATCGCCCGCCTGAGCCGGCCGATCAGGGTAGGCGCATCCTCCCGGTCCACCCGGAGATTGCCCACGTCCGGCAGTCCGCCGTGGTGACCCGCCACACAGCAGGCCGCCCAGAGAGCATCCCGCCTGGCACATTCCAAGGCGCCGGCGGTGGCGTGGTCCACCAGCCGACCGCCCGCCAGTCGGCGCTGAAATTCCGCTGAGCACTTTCCGATGTCGTGGGCCAGGCCCAGGGCGCGGCCCGCCTCCGCCTCGCCGAAGGCGGCGGCAAAGGCGGCGCTGCGCTCCGCAGTCCCCCGCAGGTGCTCCTCCACCGTCTGCGCCCGGTCTCCCTCCCGGTGGGCATAATAGATCTCCATGTCGGCCTCCTCTCCCGCTTTTTATCCCAAGATCTGACAAATTTCAGTATACGCCGCGCCGAAGGCGACGTCAATGACCGGGGCAGTCGGAGGATGGCAAGGAAAATTTTCCCATTCGTCTCTTCTCGCCCTTTTTTCCCCTTGACTTTTGCGAACGTTTCAGGTAAACTATTTGTTGTTGTAAAGGTATATAACTTTACAGGAAGGAGCGATCCCTTGAAAAATCAGACATACCGCATGACCATGCTCTTCGATTTTTACGGAGAACTCCTGACGCCGCGGCAGAAGGAATTCTTCGACCTCTATTACAATGAGGACCTGTCCCTGGCCGAGATCGCCGAGAACAACGGCATCACCCGCCAGGGCGTCCGGGACGTGATCGTTCGGGCGGAGGCCGCCATGCAGGAGGTGGAGGACAAGACCGGCATCATCCGCCGGTTCGAGGCCCAGCGTCCCCATCTGGACGCCATCGAGTCTGCCGCCGCCGAGATCGCCACCACCAACGACCGCCGCTACAGCGACCCCAGGATCGAGGAGCTGACCTCCCGCATCCGGGGCGAGCTGACCGCCCTGAAGGACTGAGCCATGGCATTTGAAGGACTGACCGAAAAACTGAATGCCGCGTTCAAGCGCCTGCGGGGCAAGGGCCGCCTGACGGAAAACGACGTCCGGGAGGCCATGCGGGAGGTGCGTCTGGCCCTGCTGGAGGCCGACGTGAGCTACAAGGTGGTGAAGGAATTCGTCGCCGCCGTCACCGAGCGGGCCGTGGGCAGCGACGTGCTGGACAGCCTCACTCCCGCCCAGCAGGTGGTGAAGATCGTCAACGAGGAGTTGACGACGCTCATGGGCGGCTCCAACGCCAAGCTCTCCATGGCGAACAACGGCCCCACCGTGGTGATGATGGTGGGCCTTCAGGGCGCCGGCAAGACCACCACCACCGCAAAGCTCGCGGGCTTGATGCGAAAACAGTATACCAAGCGGCCCCTTCTCGCCGCGTGCGACGTGTACCGTCCCGCCGCCATCGAGCAGCTGAAGGTGGTGGGCGCCCAGCTGGACCTGCCGGTCTTTGAGCAGGGCCAGGGCGACCCGGTGGCCATTGCGGAAAACGCCATCCGCCACGCGAAGGACCACGGCAGCGACATGGTCTTCCTGGATACCGCCGGCCGCCTCCACGTGGACGAGGCGCTGATGGACGAGCTCAAGCGGATGAAGGCCGCCGTCCATCCCCACGAGATCCTGCTGGTGGTGGACGCCATGACCGGCCAGGACGCGGTGAACGCCGCCTCCGCCTTTGATGAGGCGCTGGGCATCGACGGCGTGGTCCTCACCAAGCTGGACGGCGACGCCCGAGGCGGCGCGGCCCTGTCCATCCGGGCGGCCACGGGGAAGCCTATCAAGTTCGTGGGCACCGGTGAAAAGCTGGACATGATCGAGCCCTTCCACCCGGACCGCATGGCCTCCCGCATCCTGGGCATGGGCGATATGCTCTCCCTCATCGAAAAGGCGGAGGCCGCCTACGACGAAAAGCAGGCCGCGAAGTTGGAGGAGAAGCTGCGCAAGAACCGCTTCACTCTCCAGGACTATTACGACCAGCTCCAGCAGCTGCGGGGCATGGGGGATCTGAGCCAGCTGGCTGGCATGATGCCGGGGCAGCTGGGCCGCCAGCTCCAGGGCGCCAGCATCGACGACAAGGTCCTCTCCCACACGGAGGCCATCATCCTCTCCATGACCCCCCAGGAGCGGGAGAATCCCCAGATCCTGGGCGCCAGCCGGAAGCGGCGCATCGCCGCGGGCTGCGGGCTGGAGGTGGTGGACGTGAACCGCCTTTTGAAGCAGTTCGAGATGATGCAGCAGCTGACCAAGCAGATGTCCAAGGGCCGCATGCCCGGCATGATGGGCCGGGGCGGCGGCATGGGCGGCAGGATGCACGCCTTCGGCCGGAAAAAACGGCTGAAATGACCCCGCGCAAATTTTGCATATAAGTGCTCCGCATTTATATAGATAGAGAAAAATACAACATTTTTGGAGGTAACACACAATGGTCAAGATCAGACTGCGCCGCATGGGCGCCAAGAAAGCTCCCTTCTACCGGGTCGTGGTGGCTGACTCCCGCTTCCCCCGGGACGGCCGCTTCATTGAGGAGCTGGGCACCTACAATCCCTGCGTCTCCTCCGCCGAGATCAAGATCGACACGGAGCGCGCCCAGGCCTGGATCAAGTCCGGCGCCCAGCCCACCGACACCGTCAGAGCTCTGCTGAAAAAAGTGGAAGTCCTCTGATCCGGAGGAACCGGCATGAAGGACTTGCTGCTCTACATCGCCAGGAACCTTGTGGATGATCCCGAGGCGGTCTCCGTCACGGAGATCCAAGGAGATCAGGAGCTGACGTTGGAGCTGCGCGTCGCCCCCGACGACATGGGCAAGGTCATCGGCCGCCAGGGCCGCATCGCCAAGGAGATCCGGACCGTGATCCGCTCCTACGCCCAGCGCACCGGCGTGAAGGTTTCCGTCGACATCGTAGATTGAAAAAACGGCCTCCGGGTGCTCGCCCGGGGGCCGTTTTTCCCTCTCCCGGCGATCACACGGCAGGGTGGACGAGGGCGGGCGGGGCGCCCCATCTCCCCCAAACGGCCGATTGTGCGGCGGGGCCGGAAATGGTACAATATGGGGGAAACCGAGGGCACCGGCCGCCATGCGCCATCGCCCCCACATGCCAAAAGGAGGGACCCCCATGGCAGACGTTCGCCAGCTGCTTTCCATCTGCGAGGGCAGGACCGTCTACATCCAGACCCACAACTTCCCCGACCCGGACGCCATTGGCACCGCCTTCGGCCTCCAGCGGCTGCTGCTCCACTTCCACATCCCCTCCAAGATCTGCTACGAGGGGCGGATCGACAAGCTGAGCACCTCCAAAATGCTGGACCTCTTTCACATCCAGATCTACTCCTATGCGGAGATCCGCCCGGAGCTGACGGAGGGGGACTATATCATCTGCGTGGACTCCCAGAAGGGCGGCGGCAACATCACCGACTTCGTGGGGGACGAGATCGCCAGCATCGACCACCACCCCACCTATGTCCAGGTCGAGTACCGGTACGCGGACCTGCAGATCGTGGGCGCCTGCGCCACCCTCATCGCGGAGTACTACCAGGACCTGGGCCTCACCCCGGACCGGGACACCGCCTCCGCCCTGCTCTACGGCATCAAGATGGACACCATGCAGTTCACCCGGGGCGTCACGGAGCGGGACATCGCAGCCTTCGCCTTCCTCTTCCCCCTGGCGGACCAGGATGCCATGTCCACCCTGAACAACAGCACCCTGGAGTTCAGTGACCTCCAGGCCTACGGCGCCGCCATCGAGGGCATCCAGCTCTACGGGTATCTGGGCCTCTCCCGCATCCCCTTCTCCTGCCCGGACGCCATGATCGCCATTCTCTCCGACTTCATCCTCTCCCTGGTGGAGGTGGAGGTGGCCGTGATCTACTGTGAGCGAAAGGACGGGCTGAAGCTCTCCATCCGCTCGGAGCGGAGCGACGTTCACGCCGGCACCCTGACCCGCCGGGCCCTCCAGGGGCTGGGGGACGGCGGCGGCCACGCCGCCATGGCCGGCGGCCTCATCCCCCGGGACCGGTTCGAGCTGCTGGGCCGCTACCCGGACGACACCCTGCGAAACGCTTTCCTGAACGCCCTGGACGAACAGTTGAAGGAATAAGAGCGCCCGCCGGGATCGGCAGGGGTTTCACCGGGGGCGGCAAAAGCCCCCTCTGAGCGGGCGGAGCCTGTCCCGCCGAGGGGATAAAGCCCCCCGGATGCCGGAACATGCCGGATGGAACATGCCGGCCGGCATGAAAGCCCCGCCCCGCCGGGATGGGGAGCGCTCTTTCCAAGAAATACAAAACCCCCGCCGAAAGCTCGTTCGGCGGGGGGGTCTTTTGGGGTAAAGACGCAGAGCGTCACTTCCAAGTGCTGTTTTTCAGGTGCTTCCACCGCTTGCGGACCCAGGCGCTCCGCTCCTCCAGCGTCAAGGCGGCAGGCTTGTCGGCGTCCGCCGGCTTGGCAATGGCCTCCGACCGGGTGGCCGGCGCAGCCTTGGCGTCAGGTTTGGCAACGGGAACAGGCTTGGCAACGGAAGCAGGCTTGACAATGGGAGCCGCCTGATCCCCGGCGGACTTGGCCGCAGGGAAAGCGGCAACAACAGGTCTGGCGGTCGTGGGTCTGTCGGCGACGGGTCTTGCCTCTGCGGGCACCTCCGGCGGAGCGGCCTTGGCGGCGGTAAGTCCATCCGCGGCGGCGGGTTTGACATCGGCAGGCTCGCCCGATGGGATGGAAGAAGTCCGCCGAGCCGAAGGCGCCAGGTCCTTTGTTGGCGGCATCCCGCCCTTTGTCCGCAGCACTCCGCCCTTTACAGAAAGTGTTGCGTCCTTTTTGGGCGGTACTTCATCCTTCGCAGGAGACAGTTCATCTTCCACGGGCGGTGTCTCGTCCCTCACAGGAAGTGTTTCGCCCTTTTCAGGAGGTACCTCGCCCTTTACAGGCGATGCTTCGTCCTTTGCCGGGAGTTCCTGACTCTTCACAGGCCGTGCTTCATCTTTCACAGAAAGCGCTTCCTCTTTCGCAGGCAGTGCTTCTCCCTTCACCGGCAGCGCTTCATCCTTTGGCGTATCATCTTGGGCCGACTTCTCACGGGTGGACCTTCCCAGCCGGGCACGCCAGCGGTCGAGCCGGGACTGCCCTGTCCCCTCCCCGCTCTCCGGCGGCTTTTCCCCGGACGCCGCATCCTCCGCTGTCCGCTCCGTCCGCAGGCGGATGCTCTCAAGATAGGCGTCCGTCTCCTTCTGGGCGGCGTCCAGAATGGCTCCCAAGCGCTTGGAGACCTCCGCCACGGAGCCGGTCTCCTCCGCCTGGGCGGCCTCCGCCTCCGCGTGCAGGGCCCGCAGCTCCGCGTCCTTCCGGTCCAGCCGGCTCACCACGTCCTTCAAATGCACGTCCCGCTCATCCAGCTGGGCACGCAGGTGGTCGTTATCCTCCCGGGTGGCTGAAAGGAGCTTCTCCAGCCGGGCGATCTCCCGCTGGCGCTGGGTCACCTCCTGGCTCTGGGCCAGGAGCAGCTGCAAAAGGTCCTGCCGGCGCAGCCTGTGCAACTCCTTTTCCGTCATCGGGCGATCCCCCCTTCCCTCGCTTTGCCGGCATCTGTGCCCGCCGCAAAGCGTCTGTACTGCCACGATAGTGGCTTTTAGTTTACCATACTCGCCGGAGGCTTGCAAGCCCATTCTTTCCCCCGGTCCCGCCACGGTTCCCCAAGCGGTCCGGCGCCTTTCGGTCCGCAGGCGGAAGCTGTGGCGGTGCGGCTTGACTTTGCCCTATCTGCCAGATAGAATAGAAGATGTAATCGTTTGTTATTCGTTTGTTTTCTGATTTTTGGACCGGGAGGTATGGAGCATGAGAGAACGGGAACCCTGGCAGCAGGACGCAGAGCCCGGCGGTATTCGCCTGCGGCGGCTGAATATCCTCATGATCCTGCTCGCTGCGGCGCTGGCCTTTGTCCTGCTGTACGCCACCTATCAGACGGTGGCCAGCTACAGCGCCATGCTGGAGGCCACGGAGACCTACATCGCCTGCCAGCAGGACGCCGCCGACATGAAGGCCGCCTCCGACTATCTGACCGACCAGGTCCGCTACTTCACCGTTACCGGGGATCTGGCGTACATGGACCACTTTTTTGCCGAGCTCCAGACCACCCGCCGGCGGGAAAACGCCCTGGCGGACCTGGAAAGCCGGGTCTCCGACACGGAGGCGGTGTCCTATCTTACGGATGCGCTGGGCCGGTCCAACACCCTGGTCCAGCGGGAGGTCTACGCCATGCGCTTGACCTGCGAGGGCCGGGGCTACGCCCTGTCCTCCCTGCCTGACGCCCTGGGGGAAACGGTCCTGAGCGAGGCAGACAGCCGTCTTTCTCCGGAGGCGCAGCAGTCCCTTGCCATCAGCATGGTGTTTGACGAGACCTACAGCTCCCAAAAGAATCAGATCAACCAGGATGTGTCCGAATGTCTGGATCTGCTGCTGCGCACCACTCGGGAAGAACACGCCCAAAGCTCCACGGACCTGCTCTCCCGCCTGCGCCAGCAGGAGTTTATGGTGGCGGTGCTGCTCATCATGTTCTTCGCCATGGTCTTTTTGACCTCCCGGCTGGTCATCCGGCCCATGATGGCCGCCATCTCCTACATCCGCCGGCAGGAGGAGCTGCCCCTGGACGGGTCCTACGAGCTGCGCTTTCTGGCGGAGACCTACAACCGCATCTTCCGCCAGAATCGGGAGAACCAGGACAAGCTCTCCTATGAGGCGGAGCACGACGCCCTGACGGGGCTTTACAACCGCAGCGCCTTTGAAAAGCTGCGCAGCATGTCCCGCCGCCGCTCCTCCGCCCTGCTGCTGGTGGACGTGGACAAGTTCAAGACCGTCAACGACACTTACGGCCACGACGTGGGAGACCGGGTGCTGCAAAAGGTGGCGTCCATCCTGCGCTCCAGCTTCCGTGCGGAGGACCGGATCTTCCGCATCGGGGGCGACGAGTTCGCCATCATCATGACCCACGCCGGCCAGGAGCTGGCGGATCTGGTGGAGCGGAAGATCCGGGACGCCAACCGCCGCCTCCAAAACCCGGAGGACGGCCTGCCCCCTGTTTCCCTGAGCGTGGGCGTCGCCTTCGGCGACCGGCCCGACCCCACGGAGGACATCTACAAGGACGCGGACACCGCCCTGTACCAGGTGAAAAACACCACCCGCGCCGGATGTGCCTTCTACGGCACGGAGTACCGGCCAAGCCAAGACGCTTCGGAGGATGACGCCTATGCTGCCATTTGACACCGGCGCCTATGACGCGCTGCCCGTCAGCGTGCTGATCTACGAGACTCTCACCGGGGAGGACGGCGCCGTACAGGATTTTCGCATCGTGTACGGCAACGACGCCTATGCCCGGGAGTGGCGCGCCTCCCACAAAAGCCCGGACTTTCTGGGCCGGATGCTATTGGGCGAGCACCTTTGGAACCAGGAGACCATCGACCGGATGATCGCCTTTCGCACCCAGCCGCCCCAGCCCTTTTCCACCTTCCTGCCGGAGACGGACCGCCACCTTCACTTCCAGCCCCTGACCATCGACGACCGCTTTGCCGGTTTTTTCATCACCAACATCACCGAGTATGAGGAGTCCACCAGCCGGGCCCACTTCCTGCGCAACATCCGGACGCTGAAAAACAACGCCGTGCTACTGCGCCGCACTGACGAGGGCACCTTTGAGCCCGTCTTCTGCTCCGACGATTTTGCCCGCATGATGGAGGGCACCGTGGAGGAGGCGGCGGCCTATATGCGGGGAGACGGGTTCCTCACCTCCACCCACCCGGAGGACCGGCCTCTGGTGGCGGAAATGCTGCGCACCCACGCGAACGACGCCGGCGGGTCTGACCTGACTATCCGCAAACGCACATTGACGGGGCGCTACGTCTGGACCACCTCCCACTACGCCTTTGTGGACGATTTCCGGGAGCGGTATCTCTACTGCACCTATTTCGACGTCACCATGTTCAAGGAGTACGAGGACCAGCTGCGCAGCATGTACGAGGGCATCGGCGGCGACTTCCACCGGATGGAGCAGGACACCCTGGCCCTCTTCCGGGTCAACCTGACCCGGGACACTGTGGAGGAGGTCGGAGGGGCGGACCTGTTCGACTGCGACCGGGCGGAGTCGTCCTACTCCCGGCTGCTGGCCCGGCGGGCCGTCCACTACCCCATCCACGCCGAGCAGGTGCGCTTTCTCGTGACCTTCGGCATCAACGACCTTTTGGTAAACTTCCTGGAGGGGCGGACCCAGCTCTCCCAGACGCTGTACTCCCGCCGCCAGGGCGGGCGGCAGTGCTTTGTCAACTGCTCCGCCAGCCTCACCCGCCACCCCATCTCCGGCGACATCATCGCCTTCATCTCCGAGCAGGAGTACAACAGCGAAAAGGTCAATGAGGCCATGCTCCAGAAGATTCTGGCCCAGCAGTTCGACATGATCACCTACATCGTGGACGAACAGTACGGCGTGGTCATCGGCGACGCGGACGCCAAAAAGGCGGGAAACATTTTCCCCGCGGAGCGAAACGGCGTCTATATGGACTATATCCGCCGCCAGGTCATCCCTGTGGCCGTGGGCGACCGGGAGGCGCTGCTGGAGGCGCTGAGCCTGGACCGGATCGCGGAGGAGCTGGCCGTCCAGGAGCCGTATGTGGTGGACATCACCTGTGAGATCGGCGGGGCGCAGTATGAAAAGCGCTTCGTCTTCTACGCCATCGACCCGGAGGCCCGGTTCTATATCCTGCTCAAATCCGACTATACGGAGGTCCAGCGGGAGCAGGCGGAGCGGAACCGCCAACTCAAGGAGGCGCTGGAGGAGGCCAATCAGGCAAGCGTTGCCAAGACCGCCTTCCTCTCCCGCATGAGCCACGAGATCCGCACCCCCATGAACGCCATCATCGGGCTGGACAGCATCGCCCTCCAAAGCCCGGATCTGACGCCGGAGCTGAAGGATCACCTGGACAAGATCGGCGTTTCCGCCAAGTACCTCCTCTCCCTCATCAACGACATTCTGGACATGTCCCGCATCGAGTCCGGCCGCATGACGCTGAAGAACGAGGAGTTCAGCTTCCGCGCCTTCCTGGAGCAAATCAACACGCTGATCTACAGCCAGTGCCAGGACCAGGGCCTGCAATACGACTGCGCCGTCCGCGGCACCGTGGACGAGGGGTACATCGGCGACGCCATGAAGCTCAAGCAGGTGCTCATCAACATCCTGGGCAACGCCGTGAAATTCACCCAGTCCCCCGGCTCCGTCTCCCTGGAGGTGGAGCGCATCGTCCGCACGGAGCAACAGAGCACGCTGCGCTTCGTGGTGCGGGACACCGGCATCGGCATGGACGAGGCCTATCTCCCCCACATCTTCGACCCCTTCTCCCAGGAGGACGCCAGCAACACCACCGGCTATGGCGGGTCCGGGCTGGGCCTTGCCATCTCCAAGAATATCGTGGAGCTGATGAACGGCACCATCTCCGTCGCCTCCCAAAAGGGCGTGGGCTCCACCTTCACCGTGGATGTGATGCTGAAAAACACGGAGCGGCACAGCGAGGACCGGGAGGAGGTGTGCCTGCGGCCGGAGGAGCTGCGGGTGCTGATCGTGGACGACGACCCCATTGCCTGCCGGCACGCCCAGATCGTGCTGGAGGAGATGGGCATCGCCAGTGAGTTCTGCCTGAGCGGCGCCGAGGCCCTCTCGCTCATCGAGCTGCGCCACGCCCGGCGGGAGGACTACAACCTGCTTTTGATCGACCTGCGGATGCCGGATCAGGACGGCGTGTCCCTGACCCGGGAGATCCGGCGGCGCATCGGGAGCCGGTCCGCCATCATCATCCTCACCGCCTACAGCTGGGTGGATGTGGAGGAGGAGGCCATCGCCGCCGGGGTGGACAGCTTCCTGCGAAAGCCCCTCTTCGGCTCCAGCGTGACGGATGAGTTCCAGCGGGCCCTGAACCGCAAGCGCTCCGCTGCGGCGGAGCCCGTATCCCTGGAGGGGCGGCGGGTGCTGCTGGCGGAGGACATGCTCATCAACGCCGAGATCATGGAGCAGCTCCTCGCCATGCGGGGCGTCGCCGCGGAGCGGGCCGAAAACGGCCAGCTTGCCCTGGAGCTCTTTTCCAGCCGGCCCGCCGGGTGGTTCGACGCCATTTTGATGGACGTGCGGATGCCGGTGATGGACGGCCTTGCCGCGACGGAGGCCATCCGCGCCCTGGACCGGCCGGACAGCCGCACCATCCCCATCATCGCCATGACCGCCAACGCCTTTGACGAGGACGTGCAGCGCTCTTTGCGGGCGGGCATGGACGCCCATCTATCCAAGCCGGTGGAGCCAGAGCGCTTGTACGAGACGCTGGCGAGCTTTCTCCGCCAGAGAAAGGAGGGAGGCACATGATGCTGAAAAGCCACCGAAATTTCCACTCCGTCAACGGCAAGCGCCAGATCCTGGTGGTGGACGACGAGGCCGTCAACCGGGAGCTTCTGGGCCTGATGCTCTCCGAGGACTATGACATCCTCTACGCGGAGGACGGACGACAGGCGCTGGAGCTGATCCGCGCCAACGCCGCCACCCTCTCCCTGGTCCTGCTGGACATTTTGATGCCGGAGCTGAACGGGCTGGAGCTTTTGACCCTTTTGAAGCAGGACCCAGAGCTTGCCCACCTGCCCGTCATCGTGCTGACCTCGGAAAAATCGGCGGAGGTCCGAAGCCTCCGGCTGGGCGCCTCCGACTTCATCACCAAGCCCTATGACCTGCCGGAGGTCATCCAGGCCCGGGTGCGGCGGACCATTGAGCTGTCCGAAGACACCTACATCATCCAGACCACGGAGCACGACGAGCTGACGGGCCTTTACAACAAGGAGTATTTCTACCGCTACGCCGAGCAGTTTGACCGCTACCACGCTGCCATGGCCATGGACGCCGTGACGCTGGACATCAACCACTTCCACCTCTTCAACGAGCTCTACGGCCGCTCCTTTGCCGACGAGATGCTCAAAACCATCGCAGACGCGCTTCGCCGGGCGCTGGAGGGCACCGGCGGCATCGCCTGCCGCCGGGAGGCGGACACCTTCCTGCTCTACGCCCCCCACCGGGAGGAGTACGACACGATGCTCGCCGCCATCCTCACCGCCCTGGGAGAGGGCGGCCACCGGCCCCGGCTGCGCCTGGGGGTCTACCCCTGCGCGGACAAGGGCATCGACATCGAGCTGCGGTTCGACCGGGCCAAGCTGGCCGGCGACACCGTGCGCAACAACTACGCCCGCTCCATCGCCTATTACGACGACTCTCTCCACGAAAAGGAGCTTTACTCCGAAAAGCTCATCGCGGGGATGGACCAGGCCCTGCGGGAGCGGCAGTTCCAGGTATACTACCAGCCCAAGTACGACATCCGGGGCGAGCGGCCTGTCCTGCGCAGCGCGGAGGCGCTGGTCCGCTGGAACCATCCCCTGTTCGGCAGGATCTCCCCGGGGAGGTTTATCCCCCTTTTCGAGGAGAACGGCCTCATCCAGAAGCTGGACCTGTACGTCTGGCAGGAAGCGGCGCGGCAGGTGCGCCGCTGGCGGGAGGAGTACGGCACGGTGATCCCCGTGTCCGTCAACGTTTCCCGGATCGACATGCACAACCCGGAGCTGCTCTCCATTTTCCGGGAGCTGATGCGCTCCAACCAGCTCTCCCCCGGAGACTATCTGCTGGAGATCACGGAGTCCGCCTATGCCGAGGACTCGGAGCGGATCATCCGCACGGTGGAGGATCTGCGCGCCCTGGGCTTCCAGGTGGAGATGGACGATTTCGGCTCCGGCTACTCGTCCCTCAACATGCTCTCCTCCCTGCCCATCGACGCGCTGAAGCTGGGCATCAAATTCCTCCAGGACCTGCCGTCCGACCCCAAGAGCGTGCGGATGCTGGAGCTGATGCTGGACATTGCCCGGTACTTGTCCGTGCCGGTGATCGCGGAGGGCGTGGAGCGGGAGGACCAGCTGGCCCTTCTCAAGCGCCTGGGCTGCGACATGATCCAGGGGTACTATTTCTCCCGCCCGGTGCCGCCGGAGGAGTTTGCGCGATTCATTGAAAAGGAGGTGTCCTCATGCTGACTATGGACACGCTGTGCGCCTTTGGCGCCGATACGGAAGAGGGCCTGGGCCGGTGCATGAACAACGAAGCCTTTTACCTCCGGCTGGTGGGCCTGGCCGCAAAGGACGGAAGCTATGAAGCGCTTCGCGCCGCCCTGGACCAGGGGGACCTGACCGCCGCCTTTGAGGCGGCCCACGCCCTCAAGGGCGTGCTGGGAAATCTCTCCCTCACCGCCCTCTATACGCCCGTCTCGGAGCTCACGGAGCTTCTGCGCGCCCGCCGAGAGATGGACTATGCGCCCCTGCTCTCGGAGATCCTGCGCCGGCGGGACGCGCTTTTGGCCCTGTGCGAGGAGGGGTGAGCGCCCCTGTCGCCCTGCGCGCCATCCGCCCCTGACCGCCGATCTTCACGCCTCCGGAGCCTGCGGGTCCCGGAGGCGCCCTTTCGCGGCAGAAGGGGTTTGACAGCCGTGGAGTTTTGCGGTAGAATCAGCCCATCGCCAAACAAGGTTTTTGCGGCGGCAGCGCCGCCGATTTTCATTCCGTTCGGGGGGATCGCCATGCTCAACGCATATTCCAGGACCCAGCTCCTCTTCGGCCAGGAGGCCATGGAGCGCCTGCGCCGCGCCCGTGTCGCCGTGTTCGGCATTGGCGGCGTGGGCGGCTACACCGTGGAGGCCCTGGCCCGCAGCGGTGTCGGCGCCCTGGACCTGATCGACGACGACCGGGTGTGCCTGACCAACATCAACCGCCAGATCCTGGCCACCCGCTCGACCGTGGGCCGGTACAAGGTGGACGTGGCCCAGGAGCGCATCCGGGACATCGACCCCGACACCCAGGTGCGGACCTACAAGACCTTTTACGCCCCCCAGACTGCGGAACAGTTCGACTTTTCCCAGTACGACTACGTGGTGGACGCCATCGACACCGTGACGGGCAAGCTGGAGCTGGTGGAGCAGGCCCGGCGCGTCGGCGTGCCCATCATCAGCTGCATGGGCGCCGGCAACAAGCTGGACCCCACCGCCTTTCGGGTGGCGGACATCTCCAAGACCACGGTGTGCCCCCTGGCCCGGGTCATGCGGCGGGAGCTGAAGCGCCGGGGCATCCGCCACCTGAAGGTGGTCTACTCCACAGAGGCCCCCCTGACCCCGGTGGAGGACATGGCCGCCAGCTGCCGCAGCCACTGCGTCTGCCCGCCGGGCACCGTGCGCAAGTGCACCCAGCGGCGGCAGATCCCGGGGAGCAACGCCTTCGTCCCCGCCGCGGCGGGGCTGATTTTGGCCGGCGAGGTGGTGAAGGACCTGGCGGGCCTGGGGGAGCCGGCAAAGCCGTAGCCTTGATCCGCCGCCCCACGGCGGCGGATCTTTTGCCATAAGGCGGCGATTGACAGCGGCAGGGACGCCGTGGTATCATCATTCCTACCAAATCGGTATGGAAGCGCCCCGCCGCTCTGGGGAGGAATGGGATGATCTATCTGGACTATGCGGCCAACACCCCGGTGGACCCGGCGGTGCTGGAGGTCTTTTGCGCCGCGGAGCGAGCCCACCCGGGAAACCCCAACTCCGCCCATCAGGCAGGCCGTGCCGCCCGGCAGGAGCTGGACCGCTGCACCGCCGGCATCGCGTCCCTGCTGGGATGCCTGCCGGAGGAGATCCTCTATACCTCCGGCGCCAGCGAGTCCAACAATCTGGCCGTCAAGGGCATCGCCCACGCCGCCCGCCACGTGGGGCGCCACATCCTCTCCACCGCTCTGGAGCACCCGTCCGTGGGCGGCTCCCTCACCGCCCTGCAGCAGCAGGGCTATGAGATCGACCTGGTGGACATGGGCCGGGACGGCACGGTGGACGTGGACCAGCTCCGGTCCCTCCTGCGGCGGGACACGGTGCTGGTGTCCCTTTGCGCCGTGGACAGCGAGCTTGGCACCGTGCAGCCCATCGGGGCAGTGGCGGAGGCGCTGCGCACCTTTCCCGACTGCCGCCTCCATGTGGACGCCACCCAGGCCCTGGGCAAGACGCCCCTGTGCCTGGACAGGGTGGACACCATGAGCTTCGCCCTCCACAAGCTCCACGGCCTAAACGGAAGCGGACTGCTCTTCAAGCGGAGCGGATTGGTGCTGGAGCCCCAGATCCACGGCGGAGCCGGCGTGAGCCTGTACCGCAGCGGCACGCCCACCCTGGCCCTGGCCGCGGCGGCATGGAAGGCGCTGGAGCTGGCCCTGGGCCAGGAGGAGGCGCGGACGGCCCATGTCCGCGCTCTGAACCGCCGCCTGCGGGAGGCTCTCTCCCGGCGGCCAGAGGTGCGCATCAACAGTCCCGCCGGGGCCATCCCCCACATTTTGAACCTGAGCGTGCGGGGAGTGAAGGGCGCTGACTTTCAGCGCGCATTGGACCGAAGGGGCGTGTGCGTGTCCGTAAAGTCCGCCTGCTCAGTGGAAGGCACCCCCTCCAAGGCGGTGTACGCCGTGAGCCGGGACCGGAGGACCGCCCTCTCCTCCTGGCGCATCAGCCTCAGCCACCTGACGACAGAGGCGGAGATCGAGGAATTTTTGCAGGTCTTTGACGCCTGCTGCAAGGAGCTGATACCATGAAGCGGGAGCTGGAGCCCTGGGAGAAGATCGAGCGGAGCATCATCACTACCTACCGCCGGGAGCTGTGGACCCCCTTTATCCACGCCGTGCAGAACTATGAGCTGATCCAGCCGGGGGACCGGATCGCCGTGTGCATCTCCGGCGGAAAGGACTCCATGCTCATGGCCAAGCTCTTTCAGGAGCTGCACCGCCACACCACCGTCCCCTTCGAGGCGGTGTATCTGGTGATGGACCCGGGGTACAACGCCGTGAACCGCCAGAAAATCGAGAGCAACGCCCGGCTTTTGCACGTGCCCATCACCATTTTTGAAACGGACATCTTCGCCGCCGCCAACGCCAGCGAAAAGTCCCCCTGCTATCTGTGCGCCCGGATGCGGCGGGGCCACCTGTACAGCAAGGCCCGGGAGCTGGGGTGCAACAAGATCGCCCTGGGCCACCACTTCAACGACGTGGTGGAGACCACCCTGCTGGGCCTTTTTTACGGCGCCCAGCTCCAGGCCATGATGCCCAAGCTCCACAGCGACCACTTCCCCGGCATGGAGCTCATCCGCCCTCTCTACTGCGTCCACGAGCAGGACATCCTGGCCTGGCGGAACTACAACCAGCTGGAGTTCATCCAGTGCGCCTGCCGCTTCACGGAGAACTGCGCCATCTGCGACAACGGAGGCGGCGGCTCCAAGCGCCAGGAGATCAAGACCCTGCTGCGCCGACTAAAGCGGGACAACCCCAACATCGAAAAGAGCATCTTCCGCGCCATCCATGCCGTCCAGCTGGACACTTTCCCCGGCTACAAGAGCGGCGGCATCCTCCACAGCTTTTTAGAGCGCTACGAGGAGGATGGGAAAGGAGACGCCACATGAAACTTGCCCTGGCGCAGCTGCGCATGAAGGAGCGGTGGGAGGATAACCTCGCCTCCGCCCTCGCCGCCATGCAGCATTCCGTGGAGGGCGGCGCGGACCTGGTCCTCTTCCCGGAGGTGCAGTTCTCCCCCTTCTTCCCCCGGGAGGCGGGACGGGACGCCTCGCCCTATCTGATGACGCTGGATCACCCGGCGGTGCTGGCCCTGCGGGACTCCTGCCGCCGCCACCACGTCTGGGCCTCCCCCAACCTGTACCTGGCAGAGGGCGGCAAACGATACGACGCCTCCCTTCTCATCGACGACGCGGGCCAGGTGCGGGGCATCTCCAAAATGGTCCACATCGCCCAGGCTCCCCGCTTCTATGAGCAGGACTACTATACCCCCTCCGACACGGGCTTTCCAGTGTACGACACCCCCTTCGGCCGGATCGGCATCGTGATCTGCTTTGACCGCCACTACCCCGAGAGCATCCGCACCGAGGCCCTGGCGGGGGCGGAGCTGATCCTCATCCCCACGGCCAACATCACCGACGAGCCGGAGGAGCTGTTCCAGTGGGAGGTCCGGGTGCAGGCCTTCCAGAACAGCGTGGCTGTGGCCATGTGCAACCGAGTGGGACCGGAGGGGGACGTGACCTTTTCCGGCGGCTCCCTGGTGTCGGACGCGGAGGGGTGCCTCACCGCCCTGGCCGGCGGGGAGGAGACGCTGCTCTTTGCGGACATCGATCTTGCCCGCTCCTCCCAGCTCCGCGCCGGGCGGCCCTATACCTCCCTGCGCCGGCCGGAGTGGTATCGGTGATCGTCCGCTTTTGCTCCGTGGTCCGTCCGGGTCTGCCCGGGCGGGCCGTTTCGTCTCCTGTCACCAGGGCGAAATGGTCCTTGCCTTGGGACGGAAAAGGGGCTATACTGACGGTATCACCGCAGAACGAGGAGGGCCGGCCATGTATCTTGAAAGGATCCTGGTGGGGCAGGTGGTCAATGCCCACGGCATCCGGGGCGAGGTGCGGGTGCAGCCCCGGGACGGAGACCCCGCTTTTCTGACCCGGTTTCGCACCTTCTATGTGGACGGCAAGGCCGTCACCCCCAACGCGAACCACGTCCACAAGGGCATGGCGCTGATGAAATTTCCCGGCGTGGAGGACATGAACGCCGCCCTCGCCTGGAAGGGAAAAGAGCTTTACATTGCCCGGGAGGACGCCCGTCTCCCCGAGGGTGAGTATTTTGACGACGAGCTTTTGGGCCTGTCCGTCTACGACGGGGCCACCGGGGCCCTGCTGGGGGAGCTGACGGCGGTGGAGTCCTATCCCGCCAGCAAGGTCTACACCGTCCGGGGGCAGCGAACCTATCTGGTCCCCGCCGTGAAGGGGGCCTTTATCCAGTCGGTGGACCTGGCGCAAAACCGCATGGAGATCCGCGTATGGGAGGGACTTGCCGATGATGAGCATTGATATTTGCACCCTCTTCCCCCAGTCAGTGGACGCCATGCTGAACGTCAGCATCCTGGGCCGGGCCCAGGAGCGGGGCTATATCGCCATCCGCACCCACCAGATCCGAAGCTACACCACCAACAAGCAGATGCAGGTGGACGACTATCCCTACGGCGGCGGCCGGGGGGCCATCATGCAGGCGGACCCCCTGTACCGCTGCTGGGCCCATGTGGTGGAGACCCACGGCCCGGGGCGCACCATCTTCCTCTCCCCCTGCGGCCGCACCTTTACCCAGGAGGTGGCCCGGGAGTATCGATCGCGCTACGACCATCTGATCCTCATCTGCGGCCACTATGAGGGCATCGACCAGCGATTCATCGACGAGTGCGTGGACGAGGAGCTGTCCATGGGGGATTTTGTGCTCACCGGCGGGGAGATCCCCGCCATGGCGGTGACTGACGCCGTGTGCCGCATGGTGCCCGGCGTCCTGCCGGACCCGGAGTGCTTTGAGGAGGAGTCCCACTGGAACGGCCTTTTGGAGTATCCCCAGTACTCCCGGCCCGCCGTGTGGCATGAGCGGGCGGTGCCGGAGGTCCTGCTCTCCGGGGACCACGGCAAGGTGGCCGCCTGGCGGAGGAAGGAGAGCTACAAGCGCACCATGCGCCGCCGACCGGACCTCTTCGCCCGGTTCGACGAGTCTCAGCTCACCACCAAGGCGGAGAAGAAGGTCCTTCAACAGGCAAAGGAGGAGCTGGCCGCCGAGGCGGCCCGGGAGGTCCCGACGGAGACGGAGGATTGAGAGGCCGCCATGGCCGGGCGGCATGTGCGGCCGAAAGAACGGGACGGGCCAGAATTTGTCCCCTCCTGCGAAAAAGAACTTTTGGAAGTCTTTTCATTACAAGAGCCCCGTTTTCCGGTGGAAAACGGGGCTCTTTCTGGATACGTGTTCTGTGCTTGATGTGCTTTTCGCAGAACCGCTTTTGGCGCGGCGGGTATCTAGACCCCCTGCGGCGGGTGTTCTCCCTCCATGGCAGGTGTTCTCCGCCACGGTGGCTGTCCTCCCCGCGGCGGCTTCCTCCCCACGGCGATAGCC
>JAFUGI010000189.1 GCA_017469475.1 Oscillibacter sp.
AGGTCCGCAGCTCCGGCACCGGCGGCGCATACTCCGCCACCGCCGAGACGTTTTGCAGCAGAAATACCGTGGGGGAGAGGAAGTTCACCAAGCCGGAGTAGCTTCTTGCCGGCAGGCCGAAAATCAGGTTGGAGGCGAAGGCGGACGCCAGATAGTCCAGCCCGATGGCCAGGAAGTGGAAGATGAAGTACAGCACCGGCAGGGCAAACGTGTTGCCCACGATGAAGGCCACCACCGTGGCGCTGGCGAAGTAGAAGATGCCCTCGCCGGCCACGGCCAGCACCGTCACCCCCAGGCCCACCGGGTCGAACCCGCCGCACAGCAGGCTCAAAAGCACCGCCAAAAGCCCCGTCACCGCGCAGGGGATGCAGATCATCACCAGCCCCGCCAGGGTGTGGGTCACGAACAGACCCTCCCGCCGGATGGGCAGGGTGTGCATCAGCCCCACGCTGCGGCTGTTGTAGAGATAGCCCCACACCACCATGGCGCACAGCACGGAGTAGCACAGCATCACAATGGGCACCGCGTAGGACACCACCTCGTAATAGTGGGAGGTGAACTCCAGGGGCGCCATGGTCACCCGGTGGCGCAGCCACTCGGTCAGCATGGCCAGAGGAAACAGGGCGCCGCCGAAGGAGGCCATGCCCCACAGCGGCCAAAACCGGCTCAGGTCCTTGCGAAAGAGCGTGGCGTTAAAGAAGGATGTCTTTGACCGCATAGTCCGCACCTCCCAATTCATAAATAAAGATCTCCTCCAGGGTCAGCGGCACCGCATCCACCAGCAGCGGGTGGTAGGTCATCAGCCGCTCTGTTGCCTCCTGGGCGCTCATGCGCATGATGAGGGTGTGGATGCGCCCCACCTTGGACACGTGGAGCACCGGCAGCTCCGGCGGCACGTCCTCCGTGCCGTCCTGGAACACCACCTGGAGCTTGACCATGTTGTCCTGCAATTGGGCCAGGCTCCGCTCCAGCAGCACCTTGCCCCGGTCCATGATGCCCACGTGGTCGCACACGTCCTCCAGCTCCCGCAGGTTGTGGGAGGAGACCAGCACCGTGGTGCCCCGCTGGGAAACGTCCCCCAGCACCAGGGACCACACCTGCCGCCGCATCACCGGGTCCAGCCCGTCCACCGGCTCATCCAAAATCAGGTACTCCGGCATGGCGGACAGGGCCAGCCAAAAGGCCACCTGCTTTTGCATGCCCTTGCTCAGCCGGCGGATGACCTTGCGCTCGTCGATGGCGAAGACCTCCTGCAGCTTTTCGTACCGCTCCTGGGAAAAGGCGGGGTACAGCCCCTGGTAGAAGCGGGCCATGTCCCGCACGGTGGAGCTGTTAAAATAGAACCAGTCGTCGGGGATGGAGGCGATGCGCCCCTTGAGCGACGCGTTCTCCCACACGTCCTCCCCGCCGATCTGCACGGTGCCGCCATCCTGCCGGTACAGGCCGGTCAGGTGGCGGATAACGGTGGATTTTCCTGCGCCGTTGGGCCCCACCAGCCCGTATACGCTGCCCGCCGGAACGGACAGGGACGCCCCGTCCAGAGCGGGAAAGCCGTCAAACCGCTTGACGGCGTTTTTTACTTCGATCATGGCTGCGCCTCCTTCGTGGTGTCTCCCTGCTCCGGCACCTGCCGGATGAGGGCAAAGAGCTCCTCCTCGCTGACTCCCAGGAACTTCAGCTCCGCCGCCAGCGCCTTCAGGGATTCCTTCAGCTCGGCGCGGCGGCCCTCGTTGGGGTTGCGCTCCGCGGCGAAGCTGCCCTTGCCGGGAACGGAATAGATGTATCCCTCGCTCTCCAGCTCGTTGTAGGAGCGCTGGATGGTGTTGGGGTTGATGCTCAGCTGGGTGGCCAGCGTCCGCACGGAGGGCAGCTTCTCGCCCGGCGCCATGGCGCCGGTGACGATCAATCGCTTGAGCCCCTCCTTGATCTGTTCATAGATCGGCCGGGAATCCCGGTAATTCAGGCTGATCATACCGCGTCCCTCCTTTTTGTGTTGCCCATGGCCGTCACCTTCCCCTCAGGATGACAGCCATCAGAAAAATCGCCAGCAGCGCGACGCCAAACAGGACAAAGACCATGACACTCATCGCTCCGCCTCCTTTCTGCGCTCTGTACTAACTGTATTAGTACAGTTAAGATAACATGCCCGGCGCCCCTTGTCAAGAGAAAACTTTTCCGCCCGCGCCGGAGGGGGAGCGGCGTCCCCTTCCGCTTGACAAAGGCCGCCGCCGCCGCCATAATAGCCATATACCCCGAACCGTATGGAGGCGCTGCACCAATGAGACAGTGTATGGACGCGGACAATCTGCACCGCCGGCTTGCCAAGATCATCGGCCAGATCAAGGCCATCGACCGCATGATCGACGAGGATGTGCCCTGTGAGGACGTGCTCTCCCAGATCAGTGCCGCCAAGTCCGCCCTGAACAAGGCGGGCCAGGTGGTGCTGGAGGGCCATATCCGCCACTGCATCCGGGATGCGGTGGAGCGGGGGGACGAGGAGGAGATCGCCAGCTTTGCCAAGGCCATCGAGCGCTTCGCCAATATGCAGTAGCGCCCCCGCAAAAACCGAACCGCAAAATGGAACCGCCCCGGCCGCTGATGGCAGCCGGGGCGGGCGCTATTTTTGGCGCTTTGAGGGGGGGCCGGGGTGGGCCCGATTTGGAAGCAACTCCGTTTTGGGGCAGCGCTTGGCGGCCTGGCTTTGCTTTGGAGCGGCCCCCCTTTCTTTGGAGAGGCGGCGAAAACGGGGTTGACAACCTATACCCCCATGGGTATAATGGGGCCGTAGAGGACACCCGCCATTGCTGGCGCCGCTATTGCTGACGTTGACATTTTGACGCCGCCGCACAGCGCATCCCCTTTCCCGCGCTGCGGCGGGGCCTCGCACCGGCCAATGAGGCCCTATGTTGCCGCGATGGGCGCGAGTCCTCCCCTGCGAAGCGCGGTTCGCAAGGGAGCAG
>JAFUGI010000190.1 GCA_017469475.1 Oscillibacter sp.
CAAGGTCATCAGCGCCGTGGCCCGGCGGAGCCGGGCGGCAGGCGCGCCCTGCGTCGCCGTGGTGGGCGCCGTGGGGGACGGGGCCGACGGCATCTATGATCTGGGAGTGGACGGCGTTTTCACCACCAACCACGCGCCGGAGCCCTTCGAGAAGGTGCGGGGCCATGCGGATGAGAACCTGTGCCGCACGGCCAGAAACCTCTTTCGCTTCCTGGCCGCCATGGACCGGGCAGACGGAAAGACCCGGCCGTAAGGCCGCCGCCTGAGGACCGGCAAAGGGGCGGCAGGAGCCCCGGCCGACGGCCATATCCATTGTAAAAGATCGCTCCCGGCCTTACGGAGGACTTCCGCAGGGCCGGGAGCAATTTTTACTGTCAGAGCAAAGGGGGCGGGGTCATCGGGGACCATCGGCGGGGACGGCGGTCCCCGCTTTTTGAGGGCCGATCTCTGCGTGAGGCCCGGCGTTCCTTACCCCCTGGCTTCGTGGATGCGCCAGGCGTCGTGATCCGTGTGGAGCAGGTGATGGGACCGCTCGCCCAGGGGCTCCCGAAGATAGGACCGGTACAGCGCCTGGATGTCGGGGTTTTCGTGGGAGAAGCGAAGGTCCGCCTGGCCGTCCAGGGCCCAGAGGCGCTCGCCCCGCGCCTCGGCCAGCTCCTGCCCCTCGTGGATGGGCTGTCCGCCGCCGCCGGCGCAGCCGCCGGGGCAGGCCATGACCTCCACGAAATCGTACTCCACCGCACCGCTGTCCACAGCCTCCATCAGCTTGCGGGTGTTGGCAAGGCCGCTGACCACCGCCACCTTCACTTCCCCCGCACTGGGGATGGGGAACACGGCCTCCTTCCAGAGCCGGTTTCCACGCACGGCGCGGAAGGCGTCCGGGTCCGGGTTTTTCCCAGTCACGAGATAATATCCCGTGCGCAGGGCCGCGTCCATCACGCCGCCGGTGGCGCCGAAGATCACCGCCGCGCCGGTACCGGTGCCCAAGGGGCTGTCGAACTCCGCCTCCTCCAGATCCTTGGGGAGGATCAGGTCGCTGCGGAAGAGGCGGCACATCTCCCGGGTGGTCAGCACCACGTCCACATCTGCGTCGCCGCAGGCGTCCCGCAGGATGGGGATCTCGCACTCCGCCTTCTTGGCGGAGCAGGGCATCACGGAGATCACGAAGACCTTGTGGGGGTCCAGCCCCTGCTTTTCCGCGAAGTAGCTCTTGGCAACGGCGCCGAACATCTGCTGGGGGGACTTGGCGGTGGACAGGTGCCGGGTATAGGCGGGGTACTGGGTCTGGAGGAACCGCACCCAGCCGGGACAGCAGGAGGTGAACATGGGCCAGAGGTACTTGCCCCGGTGGGTGAACCGCTCCACGAACTCGCTGGCCTCCTCCATGATGGTCAGGTCCGCGCCGAAATTGGTGTCGAACACGTAGTCGAAGCCGATGCGCTTCAGCGCCGCCACCATGCGCCCGGTGGTGGCCAGCTCCTCCGGCAGGCCGAAGGTTTCCGCCCAGGCGGCGCGCACGGCGGGGGCCACCTGGATGATGGTGGTGATCTCTGGGTCGGCCAGGGCCCGAAGGACCCGGTTGGTGTCGTCCCGGGCGGTGAGGGCGCCGGTGGGGCAGTGGGTCACGCACTGGCCGCAAAAGGTGCAGTCCGTGTCCCGCAGTGTCCGGTTCCGGCTGGCGTTCACCGTGGTGCGGGAGCCGGTGCCGGTCACGTCCCAGATCTTCATGTCCTGGATCTTGTCGCACACCTGCACGCAGCGCATGCACTTGATGCACTTGCTGGCCTCCCGCACGATGGGCACGCTCAGGTCCAGACGGGTCTTCTCCGGCTGCACCTCGTAGGGCTGGTAGTGGATGTTCAGGTCGTGGGACAGGCGCTGGAGCTCGCAGCTGCCGCTGCGGATGCAGATGGCGCAGTTGACATTGTGCTGGCTGAGAATCAGGCGCAGATTGGTCTTGCGGGCCTGGCGGACCCGGGGGGTATTGGTGCGGATGACCATGCCCTCCAGGATCTCCGTGTTGCAGGCGGGCACCAGCCGCTCCGTGCCCTCCACCTCCACAACGCACATCCGGCAGGCGGCGATCTCATTGAGGTTCTTCAAAAAGCACAGGTGGGGGATGGGCACGCCGGCGTCCTCCGCAGCTTTCAGGATGGTGGTGCCCCGGGGGGCGGTCAGGGGCCGGTCGTTGATCTGAAAGTTCACCATTTTTCCACACGTCCTCCCTTGAAGTTTCCGTAGCCGAAGTGGTCGCACCGCAGGCACCGGGAGGACTCCTGAGCGGCCTCCTCATCCGTCATGCCGCACTCGATGCACTGGAAGTCGCATTTCCGCTCGCCGGCGTCCCGTTCCCGGGGGTTGACCCGGCCCCGGGGCCGCAGGTCCGTGCAGCGGGGCGTGGGCACATGGACCTCTGCAGTGATCTCGTGGTGGAAGCCCAGATACTCGTCGATATTGGCGGCGGCCGCCTTGCCGGCGGCAATGGCCCGGATGACCGTGGCGGGGCCGGTGACACAGTCGCCTCCCGCGAAGACGCCGGGAAGGTCCGGCAGCTGGGTGCTGGCGGCGGCCAGCAGGGTGCCGCCCCGCTGGATCTTCACGCCGTCCTTCTCCAGACCCCGGCTCTCGATGCCCTGGCCGATGGCCACGATGATGAGGTCCGCCGGGATGCGCAGGGGCTCCGCTGCGGCGGTGTTGGGCCGGGGCCGGCCCGCCTTGTCCATCTCGCCGATGATCTGGGGCTGGGTCCACAGGGCTGCGGCGCGGCCATTCTCGTCCGCCTCGATCCGAAGCGGAGCCTGGAGGGTCAGGATCTCCGCCCCCTCCGCAATGGCGCCCTCCACCTCCTCGGCCTGGGCGGTCATGTCTGCCTGGCGGCGGCGGTAGACGCAGGTGACCTTGGCCGCCCCCAGGCGCACGGCACTGCGGGTCACGTCCATGGCCACGTTCCCGCCGCCGATGACCACCACGTTCTGCCCAGTGAAGTCGGGCATCTGGTTGTCGCCGATGTTGCGCAGAAGCTCCACGGCGGACACCACGCCGGCGCTGTCCTCTCCTTCGATGCCGGTCTTTTTGTCGGTGTGGGCGCCGATGGAGATGTACAGCGCGTCATACTCCTGCTTGAGGGAGTCGAAGGTCACGTCCGTGCCCACGTCGATCTCCGTGCGCACCTCAATACCCAGGGATAGGATGGAGGCGATCTCCTCGTCCAGCTTCTCCCGGGGGAAGCGGTAGCTGGGGATGCCGTAGCGCATCATGCCGCCCAGCTGCTTCTGCTTTTCAAAGACTGTGACCTTGTGGCCCATGAGGGCCAGGTAATAGGCGGCGGAGAGGCCGCCGGGGCCGCCGCCGATGACGGCCACGGTCTTGCCGGTGTTGTTGGCGCGCTCCGGCTGGGGCACGGCGCCCGCGTGGTCCGCGGCATAGCGCTTGAGACCCCGGATGTTCAGGGGGTCATCCACCATGCTGCGCCGGCAGCGGGCCTCGCAGGGGTGCTCGCAGATATAGGCGCAGGCGGTGGGGAAGGGGTTGTCCTTTCGGATGAGACGCACGGCGTCGGCGTACCGCCCCTCGTGGATCAGGGCGATGTAGCCGGGGATGTCCACCCCCGCGGGACACAGAGCCACGCAGGGCACCGGGTTTTCCAAACTCCCCAGGCACCGGTGGTGGAGGATGTGCTCCTCATAGTCGTCCCGAAAGCCCTGCAGTCCCAGCAGCACCAGGTTGGCCGCGCCGATGCCGATGGCGCAGTCCGCCGTGTCCGCGATGACCCGGGCGGTATTTTCGATGCGGCCGATGATGCTGATGTCCGGCTCCCCGTCCAGCACCTCGCCCATCATGTTGGAAAGCTGCGTCAGCCCGATGCGGCAGGGCACGCACTTTCCGCAGGTCTGGGCCCGGCAGAGATTGAGAAAATTCAAAGCCATGTCCACCGGACACAGGCCCGGGGGACTGGCGGCGATCCGCTGCTCCATGTTCTGGTAGAGCTGCTCCACCACGGCCTCCGCCCGTCCCGGCGTTTTCACTTCCAGTCTGCTCATGTCTGTTCCCTCCTTGCGGTCGATCCCTCACATTTGGCCGCAGCAGGCCGCTCCTAACGGCCTGCTGGCTGTATTCCATTCTATCAGGGCTGACAAAAATTGCAAGAAAAAGGGGAAATTAGGTCAGAATTGTGCTATAAGAGAACAAAAGACTGCTATATCGGAAAAAGGGTGCTATTGGGCCGCCGGGAGGGCTATCATGAGGCCACTACTCTTTAGGAGGCAGAACGATATGAAGACTCTGACCAATTTGCCCCGCCAACGCCTCACGCCCTGCACTTCACCCCATGCCCCACAGCGAACCGGCAGGGTGCGGACATGTCTGCACCCTGCCGGTCCACAGGAGTCTATAAGAGGGTAAAATGAGAGGGTAACTGTGTGAGGGGAAAAACGGTCGGACAGGCGCGGGGCGCTCAGTCCGCGAAGAGGGGAGTGGAGAGATAGCGGTCGCCGGTGTCCGGCAGGAGGGCCACGATGGTCTTGCCCTTGTTCTCCGGCCGCTTGGCCAGCTGGATGGCGGCCCACACGGCGGCGCCGGAGGAGATGCCCACCAGCACGCCCTCGCTGCGGCCCACCTCCTTGCCGACGGCAAAGGCGTCCTCATTCTCCACGGTGATGATCTCGTCGTAGATCTTGGTGTCCAGCACGTCGGGCACGAAGCCGGCGCCGATGCCCTGGATCTTGTGGGAGCCGGGGGTGCCCTTGCTCAGCACGGGGGAGCCGGCGGGCTCCACCGCCACCACCTGCACGTTGGGGTTCTGCTCCTTCAAATAGGCGCCCACGCCCGTCACGGTGCCGCCGGTGCCCACGCCGGCCACGAAGATGTCCACCTTGCCGTCCGTGTCCGCCCAGATCTCCGGGCCGGTGGTGGACTTGTGGATGGCGGGGTTGGCGGGGTTCACGAACTGGCCGGGAATGAAGCTGTCCGGGATCTCGTGGGACAGCTCCTCCGCCTTGGCGATGGCGCCCTTCATGCCCTTGGCCCCTTCGGTCAATACGATCTCCGCGCCGTAGGCCTTCGCCAGCTGGCGGCGCTCCACGCTCATGGTTTCAGGCATGGTGAGTATGAGGCGGTAGCCCTTGACGGCAGAGACCAGTGCCAGTCCTACGC
>JAFUGI010000016.1 GCA_017469475.1 Oscillibacter sp.
CACCGCCGTTGGTCATGGGGTAGGAGACGAAAACGCCAGTCGCTTTGTAGGGCTTGCCAGAGGTCTTGCTGACACCTTCACGCTTGTACTTGCCGAGAACCTTGACGACCATTGAGATACACACCTTTCACTTGCAAATTTTCAGCTTCGAGCCAATGCGAAACTTTGTAAGTAAAAGTGTAAATCAACACTCCAACAGGAAACGAAAAATAATCCTTGCATTTCCCGGAGCTTTGTGGTATCCTATTCCAGCTTACAAAGGGCGGTCCTCTGCCGCGCACAGGCGTACAGACGCCGGATGTGCCCGGAAAAGCGGTAAGAACGCCTATGAACAGGAGGAAAAAATCCATGGATCTCATCAAGGAACTGAACAAGGAGGCCCTCGCCAAGGAAGTGCCTCAGGTGGACATCGGCGATACCGTCCGGGTCCACGTCAAGGTCAAGGAGGGCTCCCGGGAGCGTATCCAGGTCTTCGAGGGCACCGTCATCGCCAAGAAGCACGGCGGCATCGAGGAGACCATCACCGTCCGCCGCATCTCTTACGGCGTGGGCGTGGAGAAGGTGTTCCCCCTCCATTCTCCCTCCATCGAGACCATTCAGGTGGTCCGCAGCGGTGCTGTCCGCCGCGCCAAGCTGTACTATCTGCGCGGCCGCGTGGGCAAGAGCGCCAAGATCAAGGAGAAGCTTTGATCCTGAGAAAAGGAGAGGCAGCCGCCTCTCTTTTTTCTTGCAAAAATTTCCCCGCGCTCTTGTCCGCTCTGCTTTTTTTTGCTATACTAAACTGTCAGCGTATGGAAGAGCATACGAAAAAACGCATCATGCTGCGCTTGAAGCGCGTTTAGGAGACTGCCATTATGGACGAACACAAGGACATGACCGCCGGCGAGGACCAGACGGCCCGGCCGGAGAAGAAGGACAGCGGCCGGGACCTGTACGAGTGGATGCAGGCCATGGTCTGCTCTGTTTTGGTGGTGGTCCTGGTCTTCACCTTCGTCATCCGCATGATCGGGGTGGACGGCCACTCCATGGTCCCCACCCTTCAGCACGGGGACCGGCTGCTGGTGGTGACGAGCCTTCTCTATCACGATTATCAGTACGGGGACATCGTCATCCTCCGCAAGGACACCTTCGGCACGGAGCCTATCGTCAAGCGGATCATCGCCACGGAGGGGCAGACGGTGGACATCGACTTTTCCACCGGCAGCGTGTATGTGGACGGCATCCTGCTCCGTGAGCCCTATATCAATGAGCTGACCTTCGAGGAGGAGGGGACGGAGTTCCCCCTCACTGTGCCGGAGGGGAGCGTATTCGTCATGGGGGACAACCGCAACCACTCCACGGACAGCCGCAGTTCCCTTTTGGGTACGGTGGACACCCGCTACATCATCGGCAAGGCGGTGTTGCTCCTCTTCCCGGGGCCGGACTATGACACCCGGGCACGGGACTTTGGCCGGATCGGAGTGCTGGCATGAACATCCAGTGGTATCCCGGTCACATGACCAAGACCCGGCGTATGATCGCCGAGCAGATCAAAAACGTGGACGCGGTGTGCGAGATCCTGGACGCCCGCATTCCTCTGTCCAGCCGGAACCCGGACGTGGACGAGCTGACCGCCGGGAAGCCCCGGCTGGTGGTCCTCAACCGGGTGGACCAGGCGGACGCGGAGGCGAGCCGCCGCTGGGCGGCCTACTTCCGGGAGAAGGGGTACGCCGTTTTGGAGACCGACGCCAAAAGCGGCAGCGGCACCAAGCAGTTCGCCGCCGCCGTGCGGACGCTCCTGGCGGACAAGCTCCGCGCCTGGGCGGAGAAGGGGCAGACCGGACGGGTGGTCCGGGTCATGATCCTGGGCATTCCCAACGTGGGCAAGTCCACCTTCATCAACCGGGTGGCGGGCCGCAAGACCGCCAAAACGGAGGACCGGCCCGGCGTCACCCGAAGTAAGCAGTGGGTCCCCATCGACCGGGGACTGGAGCTGCTGGACACTCCCGGCATCCTCTGGCCCAAGTTCGAGGACCAGAGCGTGGGGCTGAACCTGGCCTTCACCGGCGCGGTGAAGGACGAGATCCTGGACGTGGAGACGCTGGGGTGCCACCTGATGGCGTACCTTGCGGACCAGTATCCGGAGAGCCTGCGGGCTGCTTACAAGCTCGCGGAGCTTCCGGCGCGTCAGGAGGAGAATGACATCGCCTACGGCTACGGTCTTTTGACCGCGGCGGGCCGGAAGCGGGGCTTCCTCGTCTCCGGCGGCGAGGTGGACACAGAGCGCATGGCAAAGATCCTGCTGGATGAGTTCCGCTCCGGCAAGCTGGGGCGCTTTACGCTGGAGCTGCCGGACTGAGCGGGGGCGCCGCCATAAGGATGATCTTGGCCCATTGCGAAATGGACTTCATGATCGGCTGATGATATTTGAGGTGAGGGGATCTTGGACCTTTGGAGCTATGAGCGCCAGCAGTGGGCGGCGGGATATGAGACTGTCTGCGGCTGCGACGAGGCGGGGGCCGGCCCCCTGGCGGGACCGGTGTATGCCGCCGCTGTCATTCTGCCCCGGGAGGCAGACATCCCCGGCCTGAACGACTCCAAGAAGCTGACGGCAAAGCGCCGGGAGGCGCTGTACGATGTGCTCACATCCCGGGCCGCGGCCTGGTGCGTTGCCAGCGTCAGCGCAGAGGAGATCGACGAAACGGATATTTTGAGCGCCCGCATGCGGGCCATGCAGCTGGCCATCGACGGCCTCGCCGTTAAGCCGGACCTGGCCCTCATCGACGGCAACCGGGACCGGGGGAGAAGCGCCGCCATCACCGCGCCCCACGTGACCATCGTGGGCGGGGACGGGTGCAGCGCCTCCATTGCGGCGGCGTCCATCCTGGCCAAGGTCAGCCGGGACCGGTACGTGTCCACCGTGCTGGAGGAGCGCTATCCCCAGTATCAGTTCGCCCGCCACAAGGGGTATGGCACCAAGCTCCACTACGCCATGCTGGACGCTTACGGCCCCTGCCCGGAGCACCGCAGGAGCTTTCTCAAAAAGTGGGAGGCAGGACGCGAATGAGCACGCGGAAGGACCGGGGCGACCGGGGGGAGGCCGAGGTGGCCCGTCTGCTTCGCCGGCGGGGCTACACGCTCCTTGCAAGCCAGTGGCGCTGCCGCTTCGGGGAGCTGGACCTGGTGGCGCGAAGCCGCCGGGGCACGGTCTGCTTTGTAGAGGTGAAGCTCCGGGGGGAGGACGCCATCGCCCTGCCCCGGGAGTTTGTGGACCGCCGCAAGCAGGAGCGGCTGCGCGCCGCGGCAGCGGCCTATCTGAGTGCCCACGAGTTGGACGCTCCCGCCCGGTTCGACGTGGCGGAGGTCTATGAAACGGCGGACGGCACGCTCCGGGTGGAGTACCTGGAGGATGCCTTTTCCTGAAACCGGATATACACACTCTGACGAGGAGGAAGAAGATATGAAGTATTTGAGCACACGGGACAAAACGGTCCGCATGAGCGCGGCGGAGGCCATTGAGATGGGCCTTGCCCGGGATGGGGGCCTGCTGACCCCCGAGGCCATTCCCCAGATCGACCGGGCCTTTTTGGAGAGCCTGGTGGGGGAGCGGTATCAGGTCCGCGCCGCCAAGGTCATGGCCCTGTATCTGACGGATTACACGGAGGAGGAGCTGCTGACCTTCGCGGAGAACGCCTACGGGCCGGACCGGTTCGACACCGCCGCCGTGGCCCCGCTGCGGAAGGTGGACGGCGACACCTACTGCCTGGAGCTGTGGCACGGGCCCACCTCCGCGTTTAAGGACATGGCCCTTCAGATGCTGCCCCAGCTGCTTTCCGCCGCCCTGCGAAAGACCGGGGAGGACAAGACGGTGTGCATCCTGGTGGCCACCTCCGGCGATACCGGCAAGGCCGCCATGGAGGGCTTTGCCGACGTGCCCCAGACCCGCATCATGGTCTTCTATCCCAAGGACGGCGTCTCCGCCGTGCAGGAGGCCCAGATGGTCACCCAGGACGGGGAGAACGTGGGCGTGTGCGCCGTGGTGGGCAATTTCGACGATGCCCAGGCCGGCGTGAAGCGCATCTTCTCCGACCCGGCCATCCGGGAGACGCTGGAAAAGAGAGGCTTCTTCCTCTCCTCCGCCAACTCCATCAACTGGGGCCGGATCCTGCCCCAGGTGGTGTATTACATCTCCGCTTACTGCGACCTTTTGCGGGATGGCCGCATCGCCATGGGCGAGAAGGTGAACTTCTGCGTGCCCACCGGCAACTTCGGCGACATTCTGGCGGCCTACTACGCAAAGCGCATGGGCCTGCCGGTGGGAAAGCTCATCTGCGCCTCCAACTGCAACGACGTGCTGACGGACTTCCTGCGCACCGGCATTTATGACCGCAACCGCCCCTTCCACACCACCATGAGCCCCTCCATGGACATTCTGGTGTCCTCCAACCTGGAGCGGCTGCTCTTTGACCTTTCCGGCGAGGACGACGCCCAGGTGCGTGCCTACATGGAGGCCCTGGCAAAGACCGGGCGCTATGAGGTGTCCGACACCATCAAGGCGGCCCTGGCGGAGCAGTATTGGGGCGGCTTCTGCGACGAGGCGGGCACCGCCGCCGCCATCGCCCGGTACTATAAGGACTATGGCTACCTCATCGACACCCACACGGCGGTGGCCGCCAGCGTGCTGGAGCAGTACCGGGAAGCGACCGGCGACCGCACCGTGACGGTCTTTGCCTCCACCGCCTCGCCCTATAAGTTCTGCAACCATGTGCTCACCGCCATCGGCCAGACGCCGGAGGGAGACGGCGTGGCGTTGCTGGACCAGCTGAACCGGGTCTCCGGCGTGCCCATCCCCCGGCGGCTGGCGGCCCTCAAGGGCAAGGCGCGGCGCTTCGACCTGACGGCGGAAAAGCCGGAGATGGACGGCGTGGTGCTGGACTTCCTGAACTAAGAGAGCGCGCACATCTGCAAAGAAGGGAGGGGCGTGAATGGCCCTCTACGCCATCGGGGACCTGCACCTCTCCCTGACCGCTGACAAGTCCATGGAGGTGTTCGGCCCCGCCTGGGCCGACTATGTCCGGCGCATCGAAGACGCACTTTCCTGCCTCGCCGCGGAGGACGTGCTGGTCCTGGCGGGGGATACCTCCTGGGGCATGACGCTGGAGGAGGCGGAGGCGGACTTCCGCTTTTTGGACCGCTTCCCCTGCAAAAAGCTCCTGGTGAAGGGGAACCACGACTACTGGTGGAGCACCGTTACCAAGATGCGGGGCTTCTTCGCGGAAAAGGGCTTTACCACGCTGGACTTTCTCCACAACAACTGTGATGTCTACGGGGAGTGGGCCCTGTGCGGCACCCGGGGCTGGTTTTTGGATGAGGAGCGAAAGCCCCACAACGAAAAGGTCCTGAACCGGGAGGTGGCGCGGCTGGAGACGTCACTTCGCGCAGCGGAGGGGCGGCCTATTCTGTGCTTTCTCCACTACCCGCCGCTCTACCAGGGGTATCGCTGCCCGGAGATCCTGGAGACCCTTGCCAAATACCCGGTGCGCCTTTGCTGTTACGGCCATCTTCACGGCTATGCCATCCGCCGCCGGCTGGAGGGACCGTGGAACGGAACGGACTTTTCCCTGATCTCGGCGGACCACCTGGGCTTCGTCCCTAAAAAAATTTGCGATTAACGGAAAAAAGACTGGTAATTTTGAGATTTTTCTGATAAAATACCAATTCGCACCGGCATTTGACCGGCGCTGAACGGAGGAGTAAACATCATGACTGTCAAAAGCTGCGAAAAACTGGAAAAGAGCCAGGTCGCTTTGACCATCGAGGTCGGAGCGGAGGAGTTTGAAGCCGCCATCGAAAAGGCCTATCGCAAGATGCGCCGCAACATCCGCGTGCCCGGCTTCCGCCCCGGCAAGGCCCCCCGCAAGATCATCGAGGGGATGTACGGCCCGGAGGTGTTTTTTGAGGAGGCCATCAACGCCGCCTTCCCCGACGCCTATGAGGCCGCGGTGAAGGAGCAGGAGCTCCAGGTGGTGGGCTATCCCGCCGTGGAGCTGGTGGGCGAGACCACGAAGGACGGCTTCACCTTCAAGGCCACGGCTCCCGTCTATCCCGAGGTGACGCTGGGCCAGTACAAGGGCCTCTCCGCCGTTAAGGACGAGGTCAAGGTCACCGCGGAGGACGTTGCCAAGCGGCTGGAGCAGCTTTCCGAGCGCAATACCCGCCTGGTCAGCGTGGAGCGGGAGGCCAAGGAGGGCGACACGGCGGTCATCGATTTTGAGGGCTTCCTGGACGGCAAGCCCTTTGACGGCGGCAAGGGCGAGAACTACGACCTGGAGCTGGGCTCCCACACCTTCATCCCCGGCTTCGAAGAGCAGGTGATGGGCATGAAGGCCGGCGAGGAGAAGGATCTGGACGTCACCTTCCCGGAGGATTACGGCGCCGCCGAGCTCGCGGGCAAGGCTGTGGTGTTCAAGGTCAAGGTCCACGAGGTCAAGGAGAAGGACGTGCCGGAGCTGGACGATGAGTTCGCCAAGGACGTCTCCGAGTTCGATACCCTCAAGGAGCTCAAGGCCGACCTGAAGAAGAAGATCACCGAGGAGCGCAAGGAGGCCGCCGACCGGGCCTTCTCCGACAAGCTGATGGAGAAGGTGGCCGAGGGCATCACCGCCGACATCCCGGACGCCATGGTGGACGCTCAGGCCCGCCAGTTCCTGGAGAATCTCAAGACCCAGATCGCTCAGCAGGGCATCCCCTATGACCAGTATCTCCAGATGACCGGTATGGACGAGGACAAGCTCCTTGCCGACGCCAGAGAGCCGGCCCTCCGTCAGGTACGTATGGACCTGGCCATGGCCGCCATCATCAAGGCGGAGGGGCTGGAGGCCACGGACGACGAGGCGGAGGCCGAGTACAAGAAGCTGGCCGATCAGTACGGCATGGACCTGGAAATGGTGAAAAAGTATCTGCCCATCGACCAGATCAAGGACCAGGTGGTGAGCCAGAAGGCCGTCGCCGTGGTGACGGACAGCGCTGTGGCCGAGAAGCCGGAAAAGGAAGAGAAGAAGGCCGAAAAGGACGCGGAGAAGGCGGAGAAGAAGACCAAAAAGGCCGCCGAAAAGTCCGAGAAGAAGGACGAGGAAAAGCCCAAGCGGACCAGAAAGGCCAAGAGCGAGGAGAGCGCCGAGGCTCCCGCTGAGGCCTCTGCCGAGGAAAAAGAATAACGCGGTCCTGACATATTTTACAGATTCGACACATTCTCTCATGGTGCCTGTGGTATCATGAGAGAATGGTTTATAGACCAGAGCGCGCAGATTTCCCCCAGAGGGACCCGCCCCACGGTGGGATGCGCCATAGAAGGAGGAGTTTTTCCATGAGTTTAGTCCCTTATGTTGTGGAGCAGACCAATCGGGGCGAGCGGTCCTATGACATTTTCTCCCGCCTGCTGAATGACCGGATCATTTTCCTGGGCGAGGAGGTCAATGCCACCACGGCGAGCCTGGTGGTGGCCCAGCTGCTGTATCTGGAGGCCCAGGACCCGGATAAGGACATCCAGCTGTATATCAACAGCCCCGGCGGCTCCGTCACGGACGGCATGGCCATTTACGACACCATGCAGTACGTCAAGTGCGACGTGTCCACCATCTGCGTGGGCATGGCCGCCAGCATGGGCGCCTTTTTGCTCAGCGCCGGCGCCAAGGGCAAGCGCATCGCCCTGCCCAACGCGGAGATCATGATCCACCAGCCCTCTGCCGGCACCCAGGGTCAGATCACCGACATGGCCATCCACCTCAAGCGGCTGGAGACCATCAAAAAGCGCATGAACCAGATCCTGGCCCAGAACACCGGCAAGTCCATCGAGGAGGTCACCGCCGCCTGCGAGCGGGACAACTTCATGAGCGCGGAGGAGGCCGTGGAGTTCGGCCTGATCGACAAGATCATCAGCGCGAAAAAGTAAATTTCGGAGAGTGTCAGTTATGAGTGACAGCAGCAAACGGCCCATTCGCTGCTCCTTCTGCGGCAAGCACGAGCAGCAGGTCCACCGCATGATCCAGGGCCCCGGCGTCCGCATCTGCGATGAGTGCGTGCAGCTTTGCGTGAACATCCTCAACGACCGGTTCGACGACGAGGAGGATGTGGCGCCGCTGGACGATATTCCGGACAAGCTGCCCACGCCCCGGGAGATCAAAGCCGTGCTGGACCAGTATGTCATCGGACAGGAGGAGGCCAAGGTGGCCCTGTCCGTGGCGGTCTACAACCACTATAAGCGCATCTTCTTCGGAGGGGACGAGGATGTGGAGCTCCAAAAGAGCAACATCCTCATGCTGGGCCCCACCGGCTCCGGCAAGACCCTCTTCGCCCAGACTCTGGCCCGCATTTTGCGGGTGCCCTTCGCCATTGCTGACGCCACCACGCTGACGGAGGCCGGCTACGTGGGTGACGATGTGGAAAATATTTTGCTGCGCCTGCTCCAGGCGGCGGATTTCGACGTGGAGCTGGCGGAGCGGGGCATCATCTATGTGGACGAGATCGACAAGATCGCCCGCAAGAGCGAAAACACCTCCATCACCCGAGACGTCTCCGGCGAGGGGGTGCAGCAGGCCCTTTTGAAGATCGTGGAGGGGACGGTGGCCAACGTGCCGCCCCAGGGCGGACGCAAGCACCCCCACCAGGAATTCATCCAGGTCAATACCAAGAATATCCTCTTCATCTGCGGCGGCGCCTTCGACGGACTGGACAAGATCATTGAGCGCCGGCTGGACCAGAAGAGCATCGGCTTTGGCGCCAACATCCAGGGGAAAAAGGACAAGGACCTCAGCCGCATCCTCCACGAGGTCCAGCCCCACGACGTGCTGAAGTACGGCCTGATCCCGGAGCTGGTGGGCCGTCTGCCGGTCATCGCGCCGCTGAACGCCCTGCGGCGGGAGGATCTGGTGCGCATCCTGCAGGAGCCGAAAAACGCCCTGGTCAAGCAGTATCAAAAGCTCCTGGGCTACGACAATGTGGAGCTGGTCTTTGAGCCGGAGGCGCTGGACGCCATCGCCGACCAGGCCATCGCCCGGAACATTGGCGCCCGGGGACTGCGGGCGGTGATGGAGAACCTTCTCACCCGGGTGATGTACGACATTCCCTCCGATCCCACCGTGACCCGGGTGGTCATCACCCGGGCGTGCGTCCTGGGGGAGGGGGAGCCTCAGCTCACCCACAGCGCAGATAAAATCAACTATTCCGTGAAGATGAACTCCGGCAGAAGCGAGAAGCCGACCCCCGGCTCCGCGCCTCGGTCGGCGTCCTGATACCGATTTTTGAGGGAGGGGCGGTCTCGCCCCTCCCGCGGCAGTTTCCCTGCCGACTCCCATGAAAGGAGCCGTCCGACAATGGAACCGAAAAGCATGAACCTGCCCGTCCTGGCCCTGCGGGGCCTGACGGTCTTTCCCCATATGACGCTGACCTTCGATGTGGAGCGCCGCATCTCCATCACCGCCATGGAGCGGGCTATGGAGGCGGACCAGGAGGTCTTTCTCGTTACCCAGCGGGAGATCGGCGTCACCCGTCCGGGGGAGGCCGACCTCTATGAGATCGGCACCATCTCCCACATCTCCCAGATCCTGCGCCTGTCTGCCACCTCCATCCGCGTGATGGTGGAGGGGCGCTGCCGCGCCCGGCTGCGCCGCCTGTGGCAGACGGAGCCCTTTTTGCAGGGCAACGTGGAGGAGCTGGACGAGGCCGCCGCTTCGGAGGCCTTTCGCCGCAGTCCCCGGACGGAGGCGCTGCTGCGCCAGACCTGGAACCTCTTCAGCGAGTATGCGGAGCTGGCGGGGAGCATCCCGGAGGAGGTCGTCACCACGGTGATGGACTGCCGGGACGTGGGGTATCTGGCGGACTTTATCACCCAGAACATCGCCCTGCGCCACCCCGATAAGCAGGAGATTTTGGAGGAGTTGCTGCCCTTCGTGCGCCTGCGCAAGCTCAACGGCTTTCTGGCCCGGGAGTGCGACGTGCTCAGTCTGGAGCGGGAGATGGAGCAGAAGGTCCGGGAAAACCTGGCCCAGAACCAGCGGGACCAGATCCTCCGCACCCAGATCCGGGTGCTGCAAAACGAACTGGGCGAGGGGGAGGAGGGCGATGATGAGATCGACCTCTACCGCCAGAAGATCCAGGCGCTGAAGCTGGAGGAGGAGACGGAGAAGCATCTTTTAAAAGAGGTAGGCAAGCTGGCCAAGCAGCCCTTCGGCAGCGCCGAGGGGGCGGTCATCCGCAACTATCTGGACGTGTGCCTGGAGATGCCCTGGAACACGGAGACGAAGGAGCGTGTCAGCGTGGACACCGCCCGGCGGGTGCTGGAGCGGGACCACTACGGCCTGGAAAAGGTGAAGGAGCGCATTTTGGAGACCATCGCCGTCCGGCAGATGAATCCGGAGGGGAAGGGGCAGATCCTGTGCCTGGTGGGTCCTCCGGGAGTGGGCAAGACCTCCATCGCCATCTCCGTTGCCAAGGCCCTGAACCGCAAGCTCGCCCGCTTGTCCCTTGGCGGTGTGCGGGATGAGGCGGACATCCGGGGCCACCGCAAGACCTACATAGGCTCCATGCCCGGCCGCATCATCGAGGCCATCAGCCGCAGCGGCTC
>JAFUGI010000017.1 GCA_017469475.1 Oscillibacter sp.
CACCGACTGAGGGAAGCGAGAAGAACCCACCGCCGCCGCTTCGCATCCGCGAAGCGGCGGCATTTTTGCGCCATAGGCGTTTGTCATCGAACCGTAGACGCATTCTAAATTATAAAAGGGCGGTCATGGGGAGACTTGGACGGCAGAGCGATCCCAAAATCGGAAGGTGAGGATATGAAAAAACTGGGCTATTGCGCCCTGGCGGCGGCTGTGGCGGCGCTGATGGTCTTTGCCTGGCATCTGCGGCAGACCGCGCCGGAGGAGCTGCGCACCGCGCAAAAGCCGTACATCCTCCTGTACGGGGTGCATTTCCTGGAGGACCCGGTGATCCCGCCGCTGGAGACGCTGCCAGAGGGCTGTGTCCTTCTGGGCCTGACCTCCCGGGAAAATCCGGAGGCGGAGCTCTATGCGTCCCAGGAGCGCTCCGCAACATCGGTCTATCAGGACCCCCAGCGGCCGGAGCGCCTGTATGCGGATGGGGGCGAGCGGGATACGGGCCGGAGCGGGCGGTTCCTATGCTACACGCTGCCGCTGGCCTGCTGCTCCCTGCTCCGGTATGGGAGCGCCCTCTACATCTGGACGGAGGACGCGCACGACCTGCCGCCCGATTCCCTCACAGAGGCCCGGCGCCCCGGGCGGAGCACCTTTGCGCCGGTGGAGGCGGACCTCTTCTTTGGAGAGAGGAGCGCCATTCCCCGCCAGGAGGGGGAGACCAACGATCCCCTGCTGGCAGGAGCCCAGCTTTTGGCCTCCAGCCGGGGGACGGACTACCTGCTCTTCCTTCGGGACGGCAGCCCCCTGTGGTACGCCCGGGTCCTCTCCACCGGCATCCCCGATGAGGCTTGAGCCGGACCTGCCGCCGCTATTGATACCGGTACTGCCGGCGGGCGTACTCGTCGATACAGTGTAAAAACAGCTCCCGGTCATAAAACTCCATGGCCTGCGACCCTTCCGTGGGATGAAAGGAGACGATGCGCCGCTCATGGTCCACCCAAAGCCGCCAGGGCGGCGCGGAACCCTCCGGCATATGAGCCCTCCTCTTCTATAAATTGATAGCAATTCTGCTATCATACAAAAATAAGATAGCATATTTGTTATACGCTGTCAAGAGAACCAGAAGGAGGGCTCTTATGATACAGCGTATGATCGATGTGCGGATGGACCACGATGAGACACAGCGGGTGCTGGCAGCGGCGATTGGCTATCACCAAGTGCAGATTGCTCGATATGAAACGGGGAAAAATACTCCACCAATCGATTATTTGGTCAAATTCTGCCAACATTATCATGTCAGCGCTGACTATCTTCTGGGCTTGCCGGAGGGCCTGGACTGGCCGAGATAGCGTCCGCGTGTTCACGCTTGCGCCCGGCACCGGGAGCCGGAAGGCAGCGCATGAAAAAAGCGGGCCGGAGCATTTGCTCCGGCCCGCTTGCTGTTCTTTTGCGGTCTTACTTGATGCGCTCGCCGGCGGCCTCCTTGGCCCGGATCTCCCGCATGGCGTCCTTGTGGGACAGGTTGACCCGGCCCTTTTCGTCGATCTCGGTGACCTTGACCCACATCATGTCGCCGATCTTGCAGGCGTCCTCCACCTTTTCGATGCGGTGGTCAGCCAGCTTGGAGATGTGGACCAGGCCGTCCTTGCCGGGGGCCAGCTCCACGAAAGCGCCGAAGGTCATGAGCCGCACCACGCGGCCATAGTACAGCGCGCCCACCTCGGGGACGAACACAATATCGTCGATGCACTTCTTGGCGGCGTCGCAGGCCTCGGCGTTGGGAGAGGCGATGAAGATGGAGCCGTCGTCGTTGATGTCGATCTTGGCGCCGGTGTCGGCCACGATCTTCTGGATGACGCTGCCGCCCTTGCCGATGACGTCCCGGATCTTGTCGGGGTCGATGTGCATGGTGATCATCTTGGGGGCGTAGCGGCTGACCTCGCTGCGGGGCTGGGCGATGACGGGCAGCATGATCTGGTCCAGGATCTGGCAGCGGCCGTCATAGGTGATGTCCAGGGCGTTTTTGATGATCTCCATGGTGAGACCGTCGTTCTTCAGGTCCATCTGGATGGCGGTGATGCCCTTCTTGGTGCCGGCCACCTTGAAGTCCATCTCGCCGTGGAAATCCTCCACGCCCTGGATGTCGATGAAGGTGGTGAAGGAGCCGTCGTCATCCTGGATGAGGCCGCAGGAGATGCCGGCCACCGGCGCGCTGATGGGCACGCCCGCGTCCATCAGCGCCAGGGTGGAGCCGCAAACGGAGCCCTGGGAGGTGGAGCCGTTGGAGGAGAGGACCTCGCTGACCACGCGGATGGCGTAGGGGAACTCCTCCACCGGGGGGATCACCGGCAGCAGCGCCCGCTCGGCAAGGGCACCGTGGCCGATCTCCCGGCGGCCGGGAGACCGGGCGGGCTTGGCCTCGCCCACGGAGTAGCCGGGGAAGTTGTAGTGGTGCATATAGCGCTTCTCCGTCTCCTCCCAGATGGTGTCCAGCTTCTGGTTAGCGGAGAGGGTGTCCAGCGTGGCCACGCTGAGCACCTGGGTCTGGCCCCGGGTGAAGAGGCCGGAGCCGTGGGTCCGGGGCAGCACGCCCACCTCGGCGGCCAGGGGACGGATCTCGTTCTTGGCCCGGCCGTCCACCCGATGGCCCTCCAGCAGCCACGCCTTGACGATCTTCTTCTGGAACTTGTAGGTGATCTCCTCCAGGAACTGGTCCATGTCGGGATGGGTGTCCAGATACTTCTCGTGCCACTTTTCGATCATGGCGTTCCAGCGGGCCTCCCGCACGTTCTTGTCGTCCGTGTCCATGGCGGCCTTGGCCTCGTCCATGAAGTTGGCTACGATGTCGTCGAAGAGCTCCTGGTCGAAGGCGGCGTGGG
>JAFUGI010000018.1 GCA_017469475.1 Oscillibacter sp.
GCTGGCGAACACGTCCTTGATGCCCTGGCCCAGGCTGCCGGAGAAGATGGAGGGCTCCGTGGAGGCGTCATACACGTAGTCGCCGGTCTCGGCGCACAGCTCCACCACCTTGCCCTGCTCCACGATCATCATGCACTGGCCGTCCGCCACGGCGATGACGGAGCCGGAGGTGATGATGTTGTCGCTCCCCCGGGTGTTGGAGGAACGGCCGGATACCCGCTTTTGGCCCTTGACGGCCATCACATTGGCGGGCAGAGCCTCGCAGTAAAAGTACTCCTTCCACTGGTCGGCCAAAACGCCGCCGGCGGCGCCCAGTGCGGCTTGGATCAGTCCCATAGTCGAAATCTCCTTTCAAAATGGATCGTACCCGTCCGCCGCGAAACCGCGTCCACAGGCGGCGGGCCCACAGAAAATTGCTGGTTCCATCTTACCAGAGTTCCCAGAAAAATTCCACATCTTTTGAAAAAATCACCCGAATGGGGGAGATACTTTGCCCCTTTCCCGTGCCGCCGGCACAGAAAAAGGGCCGGGGAGCGTCTGCTCTCCGGCCCTTGGGGTCAGGATGCGTGTTTTTCCGCCCGGGCGCACTTGGCCTGATAGGCCCGAATGCCCAGGCCCAACAGCTCCACCGCCCGGCGCAGCTCCGCGGGGTTGGTGACGTAGGCAATGCGGATCTCGCTGCGGCCCAGACCGGGCGTTGCGTAGAACCCCTCGCCGGGGGCGTACATCACCGTCTCCCCCCGGTCCTCAAACTCCTCCAGCAGGAAGTACTGGAGCTTTTCCGCGTCGTCCACCGGAAGGGTCGCCATCAGGTAGAAGGCCCCCTCCGGCACGCTGAAGCGGACGCCCGGGATCTTCCGCAGACCCTCCACCACGGCGTCCCGCCGCCGCTGATACTCCTGTCGGATGGCGGCGGCATACTCCGGCGTCATGGCCCGGTACAGCGCGGCGGCGCCTACCTGGTCCAGTGTGGCGGCGCACAGCCGCCCCTGGCAGATCTTCAGCGCGTGGTGGATCAGCTCCTGATTGCGGGAGATCAGCGCGCCCACCCGGGCGCCGGTGGCGGAAAAGCGCTTGGAAACGGAGTCCACCACCGCCACGTGCTCCGCCCCATCCGGGAAGGAGAGCATGGTGCCGGGGGTCTCCCCGCCGTAGACCAGCTCCCGATACACCTCGTCGCTGATGAGGAAGAGGTCATGCTCCTTGGCAATGTCCAGCAGGAGACGCTGCTCCTCCCGGCTGAGCACCACGCCGGTGGGGTTTCCGGGGTTGGTGACCAGGATGGCCCGGGTGCGCTCGTTGATGAGGGGCTCGATCTGCTCCCGGCTCGCGTAGCGGTAGCCGTTTTCCGCGTGGGTGGGAATGGGCCGGATCGTTGCGCCGGCGGTTCGGATGAAGGTGTGGTAATTGGGATAATAGGGCTCGGCGGCCAGCACCTCGTCCCCCTCGTCCAGGATGCAGGAAAAGAGGAGCTGCAGCGCTTCGCTGCCGCCGTAGGTGGCTAGGATGTCGCCCCGCTCCAAAGAGGCGTCAAGGGTCGCGTAGTAATCCCGCACCGCATCCAGATACACCTCCACGCCGGGAGAGGGAGCGTAGGCCAGCACCCGGTCGCCGAAGTCGCGCACCGCGTCGAAAAACGCCTGGGGCGTCTCGATGTCCGGCTGGCCGATATTCAAATGATGTACCGTCCGTCCCGCGGCTCGCGCTGCCAGTTCCGCCGGCAAGAATTTGCGGATGGGAGAGAGGCTGCACGACTCGATCTTGCGGGAAAATTTCATGGGGGATTCCTCCTTGGATGGGTGGTTCTGTAAGTCCGCGAGGGACCGTGTATGGCTTATTGTAACACGTTTCTTTGGGAAGTCAACCCTTTTTAGAATACGGGATATGCGGAAAAAGATTATCCGCCGAACCCCTCCGCCGTCGGCGGCATAGTGCCCTCGGCAGACATTGGGCACGGATTTGCCCACGGGGCGCGGTCATGCCTGTTTTCGGCGCAAAAAGTGGGCGCCGGGAAGCCCCCGGCGCCCCGCGCAGTCTCTATGGGTCCCCGCTCCGCGGCGGCGTCCCTATTTTCGCCCTGCCAGCAGCATGGAGCCGGATAGGCCCAGCCGCCGCGCCTCCCGAGGGCTCATGAAGAGGCCCCGGGTGGTGTCGATCAGCTCCACTCGGGCATAGCCCGCCCGCCGCAGCTCTTCCGCAAAGGCGGCCATATCTCCGTACCGCCGGGGCGACATGATGTCGTGGATGGCAAAGGTGCCGCCCTTTTTCAGCACCCGCAGCGTTTCCCGCAGCAGCGCTTGCCGGTCGGCGCAGGGGATGTTGTGGTACACGTAGTTGCTGGTGACGGCGTCAAAGCTCTCGTCGGCCAGGTCCAGCCTCACGGCGTCGCCCTTGCGGAAGCGGACGTTCTCCGTCCCCTCTGCCTGGGCGTTGCGCTCGCACAGCGCCCGGCTGAAGGAGGCGTAGTCCCTTCCCCACCGATCCAGGCCCACCATGGTGCCCTGGGGGTTCCGCTTGGCGCAGGCGATGGTCAGCGCGCCGCTGCCGCAGCCCACGTCCAGCCCCGTGCCGCCTGGCGGCAGGGTCACATACGCCGCCGTGCCCTCCACGATCTGGCGGGAGAGCTGGCGGCTGCCCTCATAGGAAAAGGCCCGGTAGGCCGTAACGCTCCAGGCAAGGCCGGCGCCGCAGGCTACGGCTCCCACGCCGCAGAGCGCGCTAAGACCCCGCGTCAGGGAGTCGGAGCCCAGGATGCCGAGTCCGGCGGCACCGGCCAGCAACGCGGCTGTTCCCGCGCCGAGCCCCGCGATCATCCCCCTGGGCACCCAATTTCGATAGTCTGCTTTCATCGCACGCTCCTTTCCGTCCGATCGGGACTGGTCCGATTCTACCATATCTGTGTGTTAGTGTCAACTAACCATTTGCGTGTCCTCCCCCACCTTTTCCGCCTGCATCCCCGCCTGGGGCGCTCTCCCCCGTCTCCCCTTCCCGCTGCGTCAGACCCTCCCCTCCCTGCCGTATTGGACCGGGTGAATGGATTTTTACTCCGTTTTTCGCCGCATTTTCCCGGGCAGGCGCTTGACTTTATTCGCCGGAAATAGTATAAATGAAGATTGAATTGTTGTACTCTGACACCCCGTGTTCTCATGCGGCAATCACTTTGCTTTGTAAGGAGATATGCGACTATGCTGGACATCAAAATCACGAAAACCGCCACGCCCAAGGCCAAGCCCGCGGACGAGACCAAGCTGGGCTTCGGCAAGATCTTCTCCGACCACATGTTCCTGATGGACTATGACCTGGAGCAGGGGTGGCACGATCCCCGCGTCGTGCCCTACGCCCCCTTCGTGCTGGACCCCGCCTGCGTCATCTTCCACTACGCCCAGGAGATCTTTGAGGGCATGAAGGCCTACCGCACCGCGGACAACACCATCCAGCTCTTCCGGCCGGACTGCAACGCCAAGCGGATGCAGGACTCCTGCGACCGGCTGTGCATTCCCCAGATCCCGGAGGAGGACTATATCCAGGCCGTGAAGACCCTGGTGGAGGTGGACAAGGACTGGGTGCCCCACACCGACGGCGCCTCCCTGTACATCCGCCCCTTCATCTTCGCGACCGACGTGGGCATGGGCGTCCACGCCAGCCACAACTATGTTTTCTGCATCATCTGCGCTCCCTCCGGCGCCTACTATGCCGAGGGCATCGACCCCGTGCGCATCTATGTAGAGGATGACTACATCCGCGCCGCCCCGGGCCTGACGGGCTTTACCAAGTGCGGCGGCAACTACGCCGCCTCCATCAAGGCCGGCGCTCTGGCCGCGGAGAAGGGCTTTGCCCAGGTGCTGTGGCTGGACGGCGTGGAGAAGAAGTACGTGGAAGAAGTGGGCAGCATGAACATCATGTTCAAGATCGACGGCAAGGTCTACACCGCCGCCTGCACCGGCACGGTGCTGCCCGGCGTCACCCGCCGCAGCTGCATCGAGCTTTTGCGGGACTGGGGCTATGAGGTCATCGAGGGCAAGCTGGCCATCGAGGACGTGATGGCCGCCGGTCACGACGGCCGGTTGGATGAGGTCTTCGGCACCGGCACCGCCGCCGTGGTCTCCCCCGTCAAGGAGCTGGACTGGAAGGGCGACAAGGTCTTCATCTGCGACGGCAAGATCGGCCCCGTCACCCAGAAGCTGTACGACACCATGACCGGCATCCAGTGGGGCAGGCTGCCCGACACCAAGGGCTGGATCGTGCCCGTGTGCAAGGGCTGAGCAGCGCCGAAAACCGATACGATGGAAGGGACCCGCCGCAAGTGTGCGGTGGGTTTCTTTTTCTAAGGTGAGGAGGCTGCGGCACGCGAATCTTACAAGATGCAAGACGCAAAACACCATCTTCAGGCGTTCTATGTGCGGACCTTGGGGCCTGCCGGGCAGCAAGGGACCTTTTCACCTCAAGACGCCGATCTTACAACATGCGCACCTGCGCAAAGACACGGGGCGAAGCGGCGCTTCGCCCCGTGTCTTTTTGAGGCTTCTCCTCACCTCTCCCGGTCCAGAGCGATGGACGAGAGCACACACACCGCCAGCAGCATGGGATAGAAGAGGTACGGAATGATGGCCATGCTGGAAAGGCCGGCCAGGCTGGCCGCGATGAGGAGCTGGGCTCCATAGGGAATGACGCCCTGGAGGATGCAGGAGCAGGTATCC
>JAFUGI010000019.1 GCA_017469475.1 Oscillibacter sp.
AATCCGTTGGGATCGTTGGTGCCCTCCCAGTAATACTCCACCAGGTTCCACAGCATGGTGTTGATCTGTCCGCCGATCCACTGGATGGAGTCGCCGCTTTCGTAGCAGGGCACCAGCGTGCCGTCATGGTCGATGGCGTAGAACACGTACTTCTTCTTCACGTCGTCCCAGGCCCGGGTGTACACGATGATGCGGGAACCGTTTTCTACGCTCTTGTCAGACACGCTGACCTTGCTGGCGGAGTAGGTCAGGAAATAGTCTGACGTGAGCTCGGACGCCCCGACCAGGTACAGCCACTCGCTGCCGGCGCTGCCGCGCACGGAGAAGCCCCCGCTGGCGGTGCCGCTGTAGGTCAGGGTGGTGTTCCCCGCCTTCAGGCAGATCTGTCCCGCATGGGTCCCGGTGCCGGGAACGACCTGGATCTTGCAGCTATCGTCCCGTGTTTCAACCAGGGACAGGCCGGACGCTGTGATCTTGAGGTAGCGGGTGCTGTCGTCCACGGTGGCGGTCAGGTAGTAGTTGTTGTCGATCCACCGGAAGGTCCAGAGGGAGGCGTCGCTGTCGTTGGGGACGAAGAGCTTTTCCTCGTTGTTGTTCAGCTTGCTCATGACGGTGAGGGACAGGGCGTCCAGCTTACCCTCCGAGGAGGAGGCCGCCATCATGGCTTTGCCCGTGACGCCGCCGCTCCAGTTCATGAGGCCGTAGGGCTTACCGTCCAGCTGATAGGGGTCGCCGGGGATTTTCTGGTAGTACCAGAAATACAAATTGTTGTTGCCGTTATTTGCGCTATTATAGGCAGCAAAACCGTTTCCATTAGCGCTGCCCTGCATATTCCAATACCAGTTTTCGTTGTTCAGCTTGAACTCGCCCTTATTATTTACACTGACTGTAAATGCGGTTTTTTCCGCTTCGGAGGTGAAAGACAGGCTGCTGTTGTTCGCATTTTTGACGTACTGTTTATTCGTGGAAGCATCCAAGCAATAAACGTAAAATTGATTCTCCTGTCCCTCTACCAGTTCAAAGTAGTACAGGGCCGCCGCATCGGTTGGGTATGCCTGGGCCGGCTTCGTCTTCTCGATGCCGGTACGAGTTGTTGTTACCGCATATGTACTATTTTTTAAATAGTAGCCACCGGTATGGCCGATATAGAGGCCCTTCCCCTCTTGAGCAAAGCTCCGCAGTTCATCCAATGTCGTGATCTTGCTCCAGCCGAGGGGCACCTCGCCGGGGCCGGGCACGATGGCGTAGGCGGAGAAGCCGCTGGTCTGGAAGCGGACGGCGTCCCCCTCCACATCGGCATCCAGCACCTCCGCCTCCGCGCCGAAGTGGACCACGGAGACCTGGCTATCCACCGTGTCCTGCAGGAGGCGGATGGTGACCGTGACCTCCGTTTCCGGCTGGCAATGCTCCCCGGTGGCCGGGTCCAGAATGGCAATGTCGAACACCCGGAGGAAGGTGAGGCTGTCCGCGTCCACTCCCAGAGGCTCAGCGCCCCGGGCGATGTAGTCCGCATAGGCCTCCGTGTCCTGCGGGACCTCGCTCACCGCCAGCTGCGTGTCCGCCGGGAGGCCGGCGGTATCGTCATAGGCCACGGTGATGCGGTAAACGCTGCCGTCGCTTGCGGTGATGGTCTTTTCCAGCACCGTCTGGGCCACCACGTACACGGAGAAGGTCTCCGCGGTGAAGGTGACCTCCAGCCCGTCCGCTCCCGCAGCGGCGGAGGCGCCCAGCACCTCCGGCTCCGCGCCGAAGTGGACCACCTCCACGTCACCGCCGTCCGCGCTCAGGGCGCCGTCCAGCATGGCGATGGCCACGTCCACCGGCGCGGCGGGGGTCAGGTGCTCCCCTGCGCCGTCCACGATGGCAATGTCGAACATCCGGGCGGCGGCCAGCTTGCTCTCCGCCACCGACAGCGCCTGGGCGGCGGCTGTCAGATAGGCGGCGTAGTCCTCCTCTGCCACCTCCGTCACTTCCAGCTCCGCCTCCTCGGGAAGCTGGGCGGTCAGGGCGTCATAGGTGACGGTGACACGGTAGGTGTTGCCGTCCGACGCCACCAGGATCTTTTCCAGCACGGTGCGCACCACGTAGGTAGAGAAGTGGTCCGCCGCGAAGGTGAGGCTGTTCCCCTCCGCATGCAGCACCTCCACCTCCCGCAGGGAGCCGTCCTCCTCCACGTGGTAGACCCGGAAGGTCATGCCCTCCGACGCGGCCCGGGCGATGGCGGGCGAGGTCAGCGTGACGGACACGGGCCCCTCCTCCGGCTGGAAGGAGCGGCCGGAATCGTCCAGCAGCGTGATGTCATAGGCGGCCAGGACGGCGCCCGGAGCATCCTCCGGCGCCTCCGTCAACGCCGCGGCGGCGCGGCTTCCCTCCGGCAGAAGGCCGGTGAGGGCCAGGGCCGTATCCTCCGCTGCGGCGGTGAGGGTCTGCTCTACCATGGGGACCTGGGCCGTGACCACGGCCCGGACCGGGAAGGCAGATACGGCGAAAGCGGCGGAGTCCTTTTCCGCCGTGGTATCCAGCCGCTCCGCGGCGTCGCCGTCCTCGCTGTCCCGGTAGACCACGATGTCCTTGCCCTCCGCCAGGGCGGTCTTGATCTTGCCGCTGACGACGGTGATGCGGATGTCGCTCTCCGGCTGGAAGACGGCGCCGTCGCCGTCGTAAACGGTGATCTCATAGGCGAAGAGGGCGGTTTCGAAATAGGCGTCCTCCTCCGTCAGCTCGATGGCCTCGGCCTTGGCCGTGGCTCCCCTGGGCAGGCGCCCCGCGATGCGAATGGTGATCTTGTCGGCGGCAGGCTTGGCCTCCGCCTGGGGACGGCCGAAGATCCAGCTCCACATATCCGAGAGCCAGGACCAGAGGCTGGGGGTGGTCTCCTCTTCCTCGCCGCCCAATGTGACGGTGAGCTCCTGCTCCGTCAGCTCCGGCGCCGCAGGCAGGACCGCCGGCGGCAGAGGGGCCGCTGCGGTCACCGTGTCCACCGGGGGCAGCTCCTCCGGCAGGGGGACGGCGGGAGTGGGCGATTCGGTGATGGTCTCGTCGGGGAGCTCTGGATTTTTAATAGGTGTCCCTTCCTCCGCAGGGGCAGGGGTGTCGATGGAGGCGGGGTCCTCGACGGGCGCCGGGTCCTGGGCAGATACGGGGTCCTCAGCGGAGGCGGGGTCCTGGGTGGGGTCAGTCCCTTCCGCAGGATCGGCGTCAGTGGGCGCGGCGATGTCCGCGCCGTCATCAGCGGACGGCTCCTGCCGGTCGTCGGTGTCGGTGCCAGTGTCGGTCCGGTCGTCGGCGTCGGTGTCATCCACGCTGTCAGCGGGGTCTACGGTCTCCGCAGGGTCGGCGGCCTCTACCGGGTCGGCATCGCCGTCGGGGGCGTTCTCCTCGGCAGGGTCGGCGGTCTCGGTGGGGTCGCCGTCAGATGTAAACGTTTCCGCATCTATGCTTTCGTCGGAGGTATCTGACAAGGCGTTCTCCTTGTCAGTGGCTGTCTCCCCAGCGATCTCCGTCTTTTCCTCATCAGCAAGAGGAGCAACCGCGTCGACGCCGGAGCTGTTGCCGTCCTCCTCCCGGGTTGCGGCCTCGGCGGCGGTCTCCGCCGCCTCCGTCCCGTCCTCAGCCAAGGCGGCCAGGCAGGGAACGACACCGATCTGGAGGAGCAGCATCAGGGCAATAAAGCCCGCCAGCCATCTTTTCAGCATATCGTTCACCTGCCTTTCCTTCTAAAAATTCGGTCCAAACGTTCTCTGCGTCCGGGGCCTGACCGCCGGCCGCAGGGTGCAAGAAGACCCCACGAATATATATATTGAGGGCTGCGTGAAAGCGTGCCGCAATATACGGTATATCCATATGTCGCGGGGTGCCCGCAGCCTCCGCAAGGAGAGCTTTTCTCTGACTCTGGTGCTATTGTATCAGAGGTGAAATCAATAAAACCGTCAATGACTCAGATAAAAACGCGTCACTCCCGCTTGTTTTTTGTCGGAATCCGGCGCCTTTTTTGCGCCGATCCGCAAATGCGTACTCGGATATAGAAATACTATACACTACAACCCCTGTGTCGTACAACACCTACCCAGTAAATCACCTGTAATTTCAAGAAAATAACTTGCATCTACCCTATTTTGTTGGTATCATGTGACTGTGAAGGCGTCATATTTCCGGCGGAGGCGCCCATCTTCGACCCGCTCCGCCCCTTTTTTTATGCAAAGGAGGCCGCCTGCCATGCAGTCATCCGACCTGATCCAGCGGTCCATATTCATCATCACGGAATTCTATCAAAACAACGTCCGCCCCTGGCTGGACAGCGCCGACGAGGAGATCTGCTGGATCGGCCCCGCCATGGGCCAGCTCATCCAGGGCCGGAAGGCGCTCATCGCCGCCTGGGCCAGAGCGGAAAATCCCCTGACCTTCACCATGGGGGACATTCAGGCCTTCTGCGCCGCGGCCTCGCCGGAGGCCGCCGAGGTGATGCTCACCTACCCGCTCGCCATCCACTATCCCAGCGGCACGGACCTGTCCATTTTCCAGCGGCTGCACCTGACCTGGGTGGAGCGGACGGTGGACGGTTCCCGCAGGGAGCCCCGCATCCTGATGACCCACACCGCCAACCCTTACTGCCAGAACGAGCTGGACACCGTCTATCCCGTCCATTCTGAGGCGCTGGTCGGAGCCATCCCCCTCCCGGCCGGGCAGAACCGGTACCTGACCCTGCGGGGCACGGACCGGGCCACCTACTTTCTCTCCTCCGGCAGCATCTACTTTCTGGAGAGCGCCCACAACGGCCAGCACTCCGCCGTCCATATGCGGGATGGCATCATCTCCGCGGCGGAGTCCCTGGCCGTCATCCAGCGCACGTATCCCGACCTGTTTCTGCGCATCCACAGCGGGTATCTCATCAACCCCTATCATGTCCGGGACATCCGGCGCTTCTCCGTGACCATGGCGGATGGCACGGTGCTGCCCGTGCCGGAGAAGAAGTACACCGCCGTGAAGAGGGCGCTGCTGGAGACGGACCGGCAGGCGGCGCCTGCCGCGCCCGGTCTGTGACGGAGCGCGCTCCGACCGGGGCGGCGGACAAGGGCCAGGGCGGCGGAGCCGTTTCAAAGTACCTTCGGGACAAGGGACAGAAGATCGACGGGATGGGAGCGATCGCTCCCGTCCCGTCGGTCCTGTTTTTTGCGCAGGGGCGCCCCTCACCCCAGCATGGCCTGGGCCGCGCTGGTCACCAGATGCTCCGCCGTGTCGGCCAGGGTCTCCTTGGGCAGCACCATGCCCCGGTCGAACCACTCCTTCATGAGCCCTGCCAGACCGTAGGAGATGAAGCTGAGGAAATAGGCATAGCGCTCCGGGTCCTCCGTGTGATAGAAGGCCTGAAGAAGGTCGGTGCCATAGTCCCCGATGAGCTTTTGCATCTGCTCCAGCAGGTAGCTGCTGGAATTGTTGTCGAACAGGGCCGCACAGGTCTCCCGGTTGGCGACCACATACTCCAGCACCGGCTCGAACACCGGCCGCAGGGTGCCGTTCTCCACGGACTCCTGCAAATGGGCGTCCACCAGCTGGCGGACCTCCCCCAGAATGTCCTCCTCCACGCTGCGCATCAGGGCGGTGGTATCCGGATAGTGGAGGTAAAAGGTCCCCCGGTTCAGATCCATCCGCTCCGTGATGTCCCGCACGGAAATGTTGGCAAACCGCTTCTCCCGCAGCAGCTCCAGCAGTCCCTGCTTCAACAGCTTCCGGGACCGGCGGGACCGGCGGTCCCCTGTCTGCTCCGTCATATTGCCATCTCCTTTTTCGCCCCGCCGGGCGCCATTTTCCCGCTTTTTGCCGTCCGCCGACGCGGGCGGCGATTCTTTGTACACATCTGCCCATGTGTCCATTGTTTTTTCCACACAGACGTATTATAATCTACTATTGTAAAAAAATCAACTGTTTTTTATTATAAAACATTTGTTGATGAACGGAGGCTCTTTATGACGGGAAAACAGTTTGGACGGGCGGCGGCGCTGGCGCTGGCGGGAAGCATGGCGCTCTCCTGCGCCCTGCCGGCCGCGGCGGCGGAGGTCATTGACGACGGCGTCCGCCCCACCTACGACGAGGCGTATTACGCCACCACGGATTACTACGGCAACCTGACCGAGGGGAGCGTGGTGAAAAGCTACGTGCTCAACGGCGCCGACACCCTGACGGACCGGGGCGTGTACGACGAGGTGGTGAACCTGACGGACGGCACCGACCCCACCGTCAGCGGCGACAAGATCACCTTCCACTTTGACGACGCCCCTTCCCACTTCTACTTTGAGGGCAAGACCGCCCGGCCCTTTGAGGCCCTGCCCTGGACGCTGGCGGTCCACTATACATTAAATGGAGTGGCCGCCAAGGCGGAGGATCTGGCCGGGAAGACCGGCGTGGTGGAGATCCTCATCGACGCCATTCCCAACGAGGACGCCAGCGAGTACGCCCGGCACAACTTCGTGCTGGCGGCCACCGCCATCTTCAACCAGGACGACATCCTGTCTCTGGAGGCTCCCGGCGCCCAGCTCCAGCTCATCGGCAACCTGCGCATGGCGCTGTTTCTGGCCTTCCCCGGCGAGGAGCAGCACTTCGTCATCCGGGTGGGCGCGGAGGATTTCTCCTTCGGCGGCATGACCTTCATGATGATGCCCGCCACCCTCTCCCAGCTGGAGCAGATCGCGGAGCTGAGCGAGCGGAAGGACGACCTGGAGGACAACTACCACAAGCTCTCCGACAGTCTGGATACCCTGCTGGACGCCTTCGGCAACATGCAGGGCAGCCTGAACGCCACTGCCAACGGCCTGGACGAGCTGGACAAGGCCCGGAGCATCATCTCCTCCGGCAAGGGCCAGGTGTACGCCGACGCCGACACCCTGCGGGGCGACCTGGACAGCCTGTCCTCCGCCCTGGGGCCGGTGGCCTCGGAGATCGACAGCGCCAGCCAGGCCCTGACCGACACCCAGGCGGTGCTGCAGACCATGACCGGGGACGTGACCTCCCTGCGGGAGGACCTGAAGACCCTGAAGGAGGATCTGGAGGACCTGCGGGGCGGGAAGGACACTCTGGAAGACGTGCTGGAGGATCTGGAGGATCTGGAAAAGCCCCTCAAGCGGCTGGAAAGCGCCCTGAACCGGGCCGCCAAGTCCCGCATCGATGAGATCTCCTCCCCCCTGGGCGAGGACATGACCTCCGCGCAGATGAAGGAGGCCTTGGAAAAGGCCAAGACCCTGCACACCGTCTATGTCCGCACCGCCGGGTCCGACGAGATGGACCTGACGGAATTCATGAACGCCGCCCTGACCGTGTCGGGCAATTCCGCCGTCAGCGCGGGGCAGCTGGCCGCCATTTTGGCCATCGGCTCTGAGGAGGGTGCCCGCGCCGCCGGGGAGGCCACCGCAGCCGCCGCCGGCGCCTCCGAAGAGGAGATCGCCGCCACGGGAGAGCAGTACGCCGCCCTGTATCGGACCGCCGCGGGCCTGGAGCAGGCCTATCAGGCCGCCGGCAGCGGCGAGGAGCTGAGCTTCGCCCAGTTCCTCCACGGCGTTTTGCTGCTGGACCCCCAGTACGCCGCCAGCGCCGCCAAGACCGCCAAGAGCCTGCACAAGCTCTACACCCTCTATGAGGCGGACCCGGAGCTTGTGAACGTGCTGATCCTGACCGCCGATGACCTTTCGGATATGCTGGACGATCTGAACGGCAGCATCGCCAAGGTCAACACCCTCCTCTCCTCCCTGGCGGACCCCACGGCGGACGTCATCGGCAGGCTGGCCGACATGTCCGACCGGGTGGAGGACCTGGAGGACCTGCTGGACGACGGGGACGACCTCATTGCCCACAGCGCGGTGCTGCTGGGCAAGGTGCCCCCCATCCTGGACTCTGTGGAGGCGCTGCAGGCCGTTCTGGATACCTACGAGCCCGAGGCCCAGCGGGCGCTGGGCACCGTGAAGGAGCTCTCCGCCGCCGCGGCCGATACGGTGAGCCACTCCAGCACCTTCTTCGACTCCTTTGAGTCCCTGCTCAAGACCTCTGGCAAGCAGCTGGACACCGGCACGAAGGACACCCTGAACGGCCTTTCCGCCGCGCTGCGGGAGGCGGCCCGGAGCCTGAGCACCACCGACGATGTGAAGTCCGCCAAAAACAGCATCAGCGACATTATTGAGGACACCTGGGACGAGCACACCGGCGACATCGACAACCTCCTGCTGATGGACGCCACGGCGGAGGCCGTGTCTCTGACCTCGGAGGAGAACGCCACGCCCCAGAGCATCCAGATCCTCATCCGCACCCAGGAGATCGAGGTGGAGGAGAGCGACGAGTCCACCGCCTCCACCGGCGCCGCCGTCCAGAGCACCACCTTCTTCGGCCGCATCGCCCAGATGTTCAAGGACCTGTGGGCGGCCATCACCGGCATCTTCCACTGACGGGAGGGCTGCTGCATGGTTGAAAAAATCGCCCGGGGGCTGACCCGAAAGCCCAAGCTGGTGGCAGCGGCAGCGCTGCTGCTGCTGATCCCCTCCCTGCTGGGCTACGTGGCCACCCGCGTCAATTACGACATCCTCTCCTACCTTCCCCAGGACCTGCCCTCCTCCCAGGGAGAAAAGCTCCTGGAGGACCCCTTCCAGATGGCCGCCACCAGCATGCTCATCGTGGACGGGATGCCCGCCGGCTACTCGGACCAGCTGGTCAACGAGATCAAGCAGGTGGACGGCGTGTCCAACGCCATCTGGGTCAGCAACCTGGTGGGCGTGCAGATCCCCACGGACATGATCCCCGCCAGCTTCCGGGACATGTTCTTCTCCGGCCAGGCCACCATGATGATCATTCAGTATGAAAACCCCGGCGCCTCAGATGAGACTATGGACGCCATTTCCGAGATCCGCAGCATCTGCAACGAAAAGTGCTTCCTGGCCGGCTTCTCCGTGGTCATCAAGGACACCCGGGACATCATGGACCGGGAGCTGCCCCTGTTCGTGGGCCTTGCGGTGCTGCTGGCGCTTGCGGCCATGTCCTTGTGCCTGGAGTCCACGGTGCTGCCCTTTGTGTTCATCGCCAGCATCGGCATCGCCGTGGTCTACAACTTCGGCACCAATCTGCTGCTGGGCCAGATCTCCTACATCACCAAGGCCATCGCCGCCGTTTTGCAGCTGGGCGTCACCATGGACTACTCCATCTTCCTCTACCATCGGTACATGGCGGAGCGGCCCCTGTACGACGATGAGCGGGACGCCATGGCCAAGGCCATCGTGGCGGCCTTCCGCTCCCTCTCCGGCTCCAGTGTCACCACCATCGCGGGCTTTCTGGCCCTGTGCTTCATGCGCATGACGCTGGGCCTGGACATCGGCATCGTGATGGCCAAGGGCGTGGTGCTGGGCATCGTGACGGTCATCTTCGTGCTGCCGTCCCTGGTGCTGATCTTCGACAAGCAAATCGACAAGCACAAGCACAAGACCCTGATCCCAAGCTTCCACAAGGTAAACGACTTTCTCATCCGCCGCCGCGTTCCTCTGGCGATCCTGACGCTGCTGCTGGCCCTGCCTGCCTTCTATGCCTCCAACCACGCGGAGATCTATTACAAGCTGGATGAGTCCCTTCCCCGGGACCTCCCCTCCATCGTGAGCAACGAGAAGCTCAAGGACGACTTCGACATGGCCACCTCCCACTTCATCGTGCTGCGGGACGATCTGACTGCCGCCCAGATGAGCGCCATCGAGACCTCCCTGAAGGACCTGGACGGCATCACCTCCGTCCTCTCCTACCACAGCATGCTGGGCTCCGGCATCCCGGATTTCTTCATCCCCTCCGCGGTGAAGGATATGCTCAAGCAGGACGGGTACCAGCTGATGATGGTCAACTCCTCCTACGACCCCGCGACGGACGAGGTCTCCGATCAGCTGGACGCCATGTCTGCCATCCTGGAGCCCTATGATCCCAACGTGATGATCACCGGCGAGGGCGCCATGTACCGGGACCTGATCGACACCACCTCCGTGGACTTCAAGGTGACCAACTACATCTCCATCGCCGCCATCTTCGTGATCGTGTCCATCGTGTTCCAGTCCATCTCCATTCCGGTGGTGCTGGTGGCCATGATCGAGCTGGCTATCCTCATCAACCAGGGCTGCTGCTACTTCACCGGCACCCAGGTGCCCTTCATCGCTCCCACCCTCATCAGCTGCATCCAGTTGGGCGCCACGGTGGACTACGCCATTTTGATGACCTCCCGCTTCCAGGAGGAGCTGCGTGCCGGAAAGGACCGGAAGGAGGCCATCCGCATCGCGGCGAACACCTCCGACGCCTCCATCATCACCAGCGCTCTGGTGCTCTTCTGCGCAACGCTGGGCGTGAGCTTCGTCTCCTCCATCGACCTCATCGGCGCCATTTGCATCATGCTGGCCCGGGGCGCTGTGATCTCCGCCATCATCTGCCTGTTCCTCATGCCGGCGGTGCTGTGCGTGTGCGAGCCCATCTTCAACAAGACCACCCGCAACTGGCGCACCAACCCGCCCCCCAAGGTCCGGAAGCCCTCCAAAAAGGCAAAAAAGGCCGCAGAGGACGATGCCGAAGTGCCCGCCACGGAGGGCCCCGACGCCGCGCCGGACAGCCCAGACGAGGAGCGGTCCCCGGAGGGCCCCGCGCTGGAGAAGGCACCCCTCCCCACCGCCTGAACACATCCATTGCTTCAAGAAAACAGAAGGCCCGCGCCGACGTTCGGTACGGGCCTTCTGTTTTCTTGTTACGCAAACGTTTGAACCGGATATGAAAAAATTTTTGCGCAAAATTTCACATTTTACTTGCCCTCTTTGCTTTTCCCCCTTATAATGGTAATTGTGGGAAGTTTGGAGCTTGAAGAGGAGGCGGTTCGATGCACAAGGCCGAGCACCAGTACTACGAGGCCATTTTCCCCGGCACCATTGCCGTTGCCATTGTGATGATGCTGCTGGGCATCTCCCTGGACGACATCCACAACATCCTGCCGGGACTGTACCGCATCGTGACCATGCAGGACCTGCTGATCACCGACTACGTGTACATCGCCGGCCCCGGCGCCACCCTCATCAACGCGGGATTGGTGATGATCATTTCCATCCTGGTCATCAAGCTCTCCGGCGACCCCTTCAACGGCTTCACTGTGGTGGAGATGGGGTTGATGGCGGGCTTCTCCCTCTTCGGCAAAAACGTGTTCAACATCTGGCCCATCATCCTGGGCACCTGGCTGTACGCCAAGTACCAGAAGGAGCCCTTCGCAAAATACGCGTCGGTTGCGCTGCTGGCAACATCCCTTGCCCCCATGGTCAGCTACATGGCCCTGGGCAGCGTTCACGCAAGTCTCCTGCTGTGGGCCTTTACGGGGATCGCCATCGGGTTTTTGCTCCCCTCCCTCTCGGCCTACACCTACAAGGTCCAAAACGGTATGAACCTCTACAACATGGGCTTTGCCTGCGGCCTTTTCGCCATGATGGTGGTGCCGGTGCTCACCGCCTTCGGCGACGAGCCGGACTCCGTGCTCTACTGGGCCACGGGGTACAACCTGACCTTCTCCATCGTGCTGTCCCTTTTGTGCGTGGCGTCTATTCTGGCGGGCTTTTTCGCTACCGGCGTGCCCGCCTGGGCGGTGTGGGCCGGGTATCGCCGGCTGCTCACCACCACCGGCCGAGCCCCCAACGACTATCTGCGTATGTTCGGCGCCGGGCCGGTGCTGGTGAACATGGGCGTCAACGGCCTGGTGGGCATGGGCTATGTGCTGCTGGTGGGCGGCGACCTGAATGGCCCCACCCTGGGAGGCATCTTCACCATCATGGGCTTTTCCGCCTTCGGCAAGCACCTTTTCAACATCCTGCCGGTGATGCTGGGCGTAGCCCTGGGGTCCTACGGGATGCACTACACGCCGGACTACCCCTCCCTCCAGCTGGCGGGCCTCTTCGGCACCACCCTGGCCCCCATCGCCGGCCACTTCGGCTGGCCCTACGGTATTTTGGCCGGGTTCATCCACTCGGCTCTGGTGCTCCAGACCGGCGGCCCCGTGGCGGGGCTGAACCTCTACAACAACGGCTTTTCCGGCGGGCTCATCGCCATCGTCCTCTACCCCACCATCACTGCCATTGCCCGCCACCGCCGGCCCCACCTGCGAGACAACGACTACTTCGACCAGTTCGAGGGCAACGCCCCCATCGACCTTTCCCAGTGGCGGACCCACGGGCAAAAGCAGCCCAGCTCCTACCCCCAGATGCCAAAAGACGAGGAGCTGCCCGACGAGGTCACCTGATGGGCACGAGGCGGCGCGCCTTCCCTCTCCCCTCCCCGGCCCCCTGCGGCGATGGCGGCCCCATAAGCGGTCTCGCCTGCATGCATGGTGATCCCTGCCAGCCGCTCCGTCTGCACATGCGGCGCCCCCTGCGCCACTGCCTATACACCCCCCTATGGCGGTGCCTGTGGCAAGTCACGGCGGCGCTCCGCAGCCGTATCCAAACAAGATCAACAGGACCGGCCTGCGCGAGAGCGCAGGCCGGTCCTGTTGGGTAGAGGGGGTATATGGCTCGTGCCGGTCCCCGGAGGGACGGCGGCGGTTTTCCGCTCAGGCCTGCTTGGCCTCATTTTCCTGGGCCCGCTTCCGAGCCCGGGCGCTGCGGATACCGAAGACCACCACGGACACCACGGCGATCAGGATGAACGCGCAGCTGATGGGCCGGGTGAAGAAGATGGAGGGGCTGCCCTGGGAGATGACCATGGCCCGACGGAAGTTCTTTTCCATCAGGGGGCCCAGGACGATGCCCAGCAGGATGGGCACCAGCTGGAAGTCCATCCGCCGCAGGAAGTAGGAGATGATGCCGAAGATCAGGATGATGTAAATGTCATACACCCGGTTGTTGGTGGAGTAGGACCCCGCGATGCAGAAGGTCAGCACGATGGGGGCCAGGATCTCGTAGGGGATGCGGGTGATGTGGGCATAGAAGCGGGTGAAGACGCTGCCGATGATGTACATGAACACGTTCACCACGATGAGGCCCAGCATGATGGCGTACAGAATGTTGCCCTGCTCCGCAAAGAGGGAGGGACCGGGCACCATGCCGTGGAGCATGAAGGCGCCCATGAGGATGGCGGTGGAGCCGTCGCCGGGGACGCCCAGGGTCAGCATGGGGATCATGGTGGCGCCGCAGGCGCCGTTGTTGGCGGACTCAGAAACGGCCACGCCCTCGATCTCGCCCTTGCCGAAGGTCTCCGGGTGCTTGGAGGACTGCTTGACCTGGTTGTAGGCGATGAAGGCCGCAAGGCCGCCGCCGGTGCCGGGGGTAGCGCCGATGATGACGCCGATGAGGGAGCCGATGCCGATGGGCTTCCAGCAGCGGCGATATTCGTCTTTTGTGATCTTATCCTTGGTGATGGCCGAGGCGCTGACGGTCTTATGGTCGGTCTTGGGGTTATACTGGGACTTCATCATGATCTCCGAGATGGCGAAGAGGCCGATCAGGGCGATGATGAGGTCGATGCCCGCCATGAGGCGGCGCTGGCCGAAGATGAACCGGGCGGTGCCGGAGATGCTGTCCTGGCCGATGGAGGCCATGAACAGGCCGACGCAGGCGCCGATGAGGCCCTTGAAAATGCTGTTGTTGGACACGCCCGCGATGACGGACAGGCCGAACACCGACAGGGCGAAATACTCCGCTGGCCCGAAGAGCAGGGTAATCTTGGCGATGGGAGGCGCCAGGAACAGCAGAGAGACCGCGCTGATGAGGCCGCCGATGGTGGAGGCGAAAAGCGCCATTTGCAGCGCCTTGAAGGCCTGTCCCTTGACGGTCATGGGATAGCCGTCAAACAAGGTGGCGGCGTTGGCCGAGGTGCCGGGGGTGTTGATGAGGATGGCGGTGATGGAGCCGCCGTAGGTGCCGCCGCAGTAGATGGCCAGCAGCATCAAGATGGCCATGGTGGGGTCCATGCCATAGGTCAGGGGGATGCAAAGAATCAGGCCAAGGTCAGAGGTGAGGCCGGGTATGGCGCCCACCACGATGCCGATGGCAAGGCCCAGGGGGATGACGGCGAAGTTCTGCCACTGGGCAAGGACCTGGAGCCCTCCTAAAAATTGTTCCATTTCCTCTCCTCCTTCCTCACGGCAGCGACACGTGAAGCATCTCGTGGAAGATGACGTACACGATACCCACCATCGCCAGAGGAATGGCGTAATAGTACCACTTCCGGGCGCCGTAGAACACCATGATGGCCACCACCAGAAGGGCGGTCGCGATCAAAAAGCCCAGGGGCTTGACCAGGAAGCAGTAAACGATGAGAAAGAGGGCATAGAGAAGGGAGCGCAGCTCCTTTTTGAAGCCCTCCGAGCGGAAGCTCTCCCGCGTGACCACCAGCTCCTTCTTCTCCCGGGCAAAAATGCCCTCCAGCAGCAGGCACACGGCAAACACGAACAGGCCGCCGATGGCGATGCGGGGCAGAGTCTGGGCGGTGATGGCGGTGGTCTCCTTGGTCCGGATCTGACTGGGGGTCAGCAGCCACAGCGCGGCGCCCACGATGGTAAAGATGGCCCCGGAGATGATCTCCGAGTTGTATTTGATCTTCATGTGAGTTCACCTCAAAGTGCGGGGCCCCACGCCCATGCCGGGCATGGGGCCCCATGATCTGTTTTCAGGCCGCGGGCGCAGCGCCCGGGATGCTCTTTCGGCAGGCCGCGGAGCGCTGCCGCTTCACATCATCCCTGAACCAGGGGGATGTACTTGGTCATGGCCTCGGTCTGAGCCTCTACCATGGAGAGGATCTCGTCACCGTCAGCGCCCCAGGGAGCCATGCCCATGTCGGCCATGAACTTCTGGAAGTCGGGATCGGCGTAGACCTGGAGCACGAAGTCCTTCAGGATGGCCTGCTTCTCGGCGTCCACGGTGGAGCGGACGGCGAAGTAGTCCATGCCGGTGAACTCCACGTCGATGCCCTGGGACTTGAAGGAGGCGATGTGGCCGATGCCGTCCACGTCAATGCCCTCGGGGATGAAGGTGCCGATGCAGTTGAGCTCGCCGCTCTTCACATAGTCACGGTACACCGGGGGAGAGCCGGCCGCCACGTCCACGTGGCCGCCCACCAGGGCGTTGATGGCCTCCTGGCCGCCGTCATAGGGAACGGCCTCGCAGGGGATGCCCAGGGTCTTGAAAAGAGCGGTAATCATGGTCCAGCTGTCGTTGCCGGGGCCGCCGGTGGTGGCGTAGGTGATGGTGTGGCCGGCGTTGGCGTAGTCAATGAGGCCCTGGATGTCGGTGATACCGCTCTTGGCGTTGGTCAGCACCACGAACTCGGTGATGCGGATGCCCACCAGGGGGTTGATGTCATCGATGGTGTAGTCCACGTCGATGAAGCTGGGGGTCAGGGAGAACAGGGGGCCGTTGCAGCAGAAGAGGGTGTAGCCGTCGTCCGCCGCGTCCAGGAAGTCGTTCATGCCGATGGTGCCGGAGCCGCCGGTGTGGTTCTCCACGATCATGGGTACGCCCAGGATCTTGTCGGAGTAAGAGGCGATCTGACGGGTGATGACGTCAGGGCCGCCGCCAAGGCTCCAGGGCTGGATGATGGTGATCTCCTTCTCCGGCCAGTTGGAGGCGGGAGCGGCGGGCTCGGGAGTGGTGGTCTGGGCGGGCTCAGTGGTCTGAGCGGGCTGGGTAGCCGGGGTGTTGGAGGAGCTGCCGCTGCTGCTTCCGCCGCAGGCGGTCAGGCTCAGCGCCAGCACGAGAGCAAGCGCGAGAGACATGAGTTTTTTCATCTGTGTTTTCTCCTTTTTTTAAATTTTAACAAACTCCGGTGTGATGACGCCGGAATTCATTACGAGAGTGATGGCCTGAAACCCCTCAGGCTGAGAAAAATAGGGCGGGTAGCTGCGCTCGTCCGAAAAGAGGAAGGCCGGGGCCTTCTCCGCCGGGAACAGAGCCGTGAGGCGCTGGTAAACACCGGGGTTGGCGCTGTTGTACCGCCGGTCCGAGGCGGAGGTGGTAATGACATATTTGAGTGGCATTTTACCCATCAAATGTTCGTCAATTGAGTCGATTTGCCCGTGATGCGGCAATTTGAGAACGTTCACATTTTCAAGCAAATTTTTTGGGACCCCGCTCCACTCACTGGGCACGCTGTCCGCCGCCGCCAGGGTCACACAGCCGCCGCCCTCGATGCGAAGGAGGAAGCTGGTGCGGTTGGAGGTGCGGTCCAGCTCTGTCAGGGCCGCCGTTACCTCCGCCTCGTCCTCCGAGCGGTAGGCCCGCTCCACCAGGGCCATATAGGCATCGATGGACGCCCTCCCGGGGGCCAGGACGCGCACGGTCAGGTCCGGCGCCAGGTCCAGCGTGTCGCCGGGGGCCACCTGCGAAACGGGGATGCTCCGCTCCCGGCAGCCCAGGAGCAGGCGGCGGTAGGCGTTCAGCGCGGCGGTATACAGCGGCACGCTGCGGGCCGCGCCGGGCTGGGGCGTCAGCTCCCGCCCCGCCAGGAAGGGCGCCGTGGGATAGGGCACATACACCCGGTCCACGGTGCAGCGGTCGAACACCGGCTCCAGCCCGCACACATGGTCCTCATGAATGTGGGAGATCAAAACCGTGTCCAGATGGCGAATGCCCCGGCTTTCCAAATAGTCTGCGCTGCGCACCCGGTAGGCGTCGCCGGCGAATTCCCCGGGCAGGGCGCTTCCGCCGTCCAGCAGGGCGGTATAGCCGTCCTCCGTCTCCAGCAGAAGGGCGTCCCCATAGCCTACATTGATGATGGTAAGGCGCATGACATCACCTCTTCTTCCAGTTTTTTGGTCGTCTTGCCCGCCTGCCGTCCACACCTGGCAGGCGTGAGATCAGGTGGTCCCCCGCACGACCAGCTCCGTGGGGACCTCCATGAAGAGCTCCTCCGCCTCCCTGCCGTCGATCAGGTCGAACAGGGTGTTGGCGGCCAGGCGGCCCATCCGCTCCGCGTCGATGCGGACCGTGGTCAGCTCCGGCTCCACCACCCGGCTGAGGGAGCTGTCGTCAAAGCCCACCACGGCGATGTCCTCCGGCACCCGCAGGCCCAATCGCAGCGCGGCCTTCACGGCGCCGGCGGCGATGGTATCGTTGGTGCAGAAAAAGGCCGTGGGGTGGTCCGGCAGCTGCAAAAGCCGGGTCATGACCCGCTCCGCCTCGTCCAGCTCCGGGTCCAGGTCCACCACAAAGGGCCGCTCCAGCGGCAGGCCGTACTGGCACAGAACGCTGAAGTAGCCGTTGAACCGGGCGTCCGTCACCTGTTGGGAGAAGCGGCCGGCCAGAAGGCCGATGCGCCGATGGCCCCGCTCATAGAGGTGGGTGGTGGCCGCCACGGCGCCGTGGAAGTGGTCCGCCATCACGCAGGGCAGCCCCTCCAGCTCCAGGTGGTTGTTCAGCAGCACCACCGGGATGTTCTGGCTGCGATACTCCTCGATGATGCGGCGGTCCGCCTCGCCGGCGAAGATGACGCCGTCCATCTGCTTTTTGATGTACACGTCTCCGTTGGAAAGGCGCATATCCTGCCGGGCGGCGATGAACAGGCTGTAGCCCCGGCGGGTCCCCTCCTGCATCACGGCCTCCAGAATGGGAGAGTAGAAGGGGTTCAAAATGGCGGGGTACTGCTTTTCGTGGATGATGAAGGCGATGTTCTCCGTCCTCCGGCGGACCATGGCCCGGGCGATGGCGTTGGGCGCGTAGTTGAGCTTTTTGGCCGAGGCGTAGATCCGTTCCCTGGCCCGCTCACTGACGGTCTCCGGCGAGGCAAAGGCACGGGACACCGTGGCCTTGGAATAGCCGCAGTCCCGCGCAACGTCGATGATGGTGGCTGGCATGAATCTACCTCCCCCTGGGTCGTCGAAAATGAGAACGTTCTCATTTTCAGCAGAAAGGAATAGCCCGTCTCCGGGCCCTCTTCATGGGTACAGTGTACTGTCCGTGCCCGGAAAAAGTCAAGACAAATTTTTCCTTTTCCGCCAGAATCAGCGTTTCACCCAAAAAGGCCCGGTGATTTTCTGTCAAAATCCCAGCCCGGGACCCTTGGCAAGGTCCATAGACGCCGGGACGGATGCCGGCCGGACGCGGCAGCGCCCCGGCGGAAAGCCGGGGCGCTGAGAGGATAATGTGACGCTGCGTGGGTTCAGAATTTTCCGCTGTGGTGGGAGAAGCCGCCGCTGTTGATGGAGGTGCCTCCCCTGCCGCCGGAGCGGGTGCTCTCCGACCGGACCCGGACCCGGCTCTCGGTGATGTGGGTGAAGACGTCGTTCGCCGTCCGGAGCTGGAACCCCTCGGGCACCAGGTAGGCGGAGGCGGAGGATGCCTGCTGGACGGAGCGCATCCGGGAGCGGAGCACGGCGCAGACGACGCCCGCGATCAGGCAGGCCGGGATCAGGGAGGCGAAGAACAGGAACACGGGGCTCGGAGGCGTCTCCTGCCAGTCCACCGGCTCTCCGCCCTGGGCCCGGCGCAGAAATTCCGCACTGTAGTTCAGGTAATCCGAAAAGCCATCAAACCAGTCGTTATACCTGAAATCGTCCAGAAACTCGTCCGCCAGAGCCTCCTTGCCGTAGTCGGTAAAGGCGTAGTTGCCATAGCCGAAGGCGACCAGGTCGAAGTCCCGGTCGGCCAGGCTCATCAGCAGCAGGATGCCGCTGCGCTCCGGCCCATACCCCAAGTCATAGCCCCGGTAGATGGCCTCGGCCACGTCGCCGATGCTGCCGGAGGCGACGGCGGTATAATCAGAAACGGTCACGATGTACACGCCGCACGAAAACTCCTCCGTGATCCGGGCGGCGGCACTCTCCAGCCGCGACTGCTCCTCCTCCGTCAGGATGCCGGCCGCGTCGGTGACGAAGCCCAGATGCGGCTCCGCCGCGTCGGAAGCGGTTCCTGCGCCGCTGTCCGCCGTTTCAGCCGCGTCGTCCGGGGCGTACTGCTCCAAAACCTCCACATAGGCCTCCAGGGCCGCGGCAAAGGCCCGTCGGTCCGCCGCAAGATCCCCCGCCCATGCATCGGCGCGAAGCCCCTGGTCCAGGGCCGCTTCCAGCTCCTCCTGGTGCTCCGCCAGGAAGACAAAGCCCATGCCCTCGCCATAGAGGGTATACTCCTCCAGGGCAAGGCCATCTCCGTCCTCCGTCACGTAGACCATCAGCAGAAGGCCGTCGTCGGTATCTTCATAGCCATAGTCATAGTTTTCATAGAAAATGCGAGCATAGTCGCCAATGGTCTCCCCCTCCAGGTCCCTGACCACATCCAGCCGGAATTCCAGCGCACAGCGGCGGGAGAGGTCGGCAAGGGTCTCCTCCCCCAAGGTCCGTAAAAACGCGTCCTCCAGAAGGCCGGTGGCGTCATACGCCGCGCCGTATTCGGTGTAGGCCAGGGCCGGAGCCGTCAGAAGGGCGGCAAGGCAGAGGGTCAAAAGCAGGGCAGACAATCGCTTCATCTCGCCACCTCCCTTACAACAGGTACAGGACGGCCGCGATCACAGCCGCCGCCGGCGCCGCGATGGCGGCAAAGGTGCCCCAGAATCTGCCCCGGCTCACCGGCAGGTCCCCCACCAGCTTGCCGGTCTGGCCGTTCATGGCGAAGAGGAAGTCCTTCCCGTTCCACTTGGTGTTCAAAAGCCACACCGGCATCAGGGCGTAGCGGACCTTGCCCCGCCGCAAGCGCACATCCTGGCGCAGGGGGATGCAGGTGGCGTAGCCCTGCACCGTGCTTCGCAGGGCCTCGGCGGCGGAGTTTTCGCACCGCTCGTCCGCCCGGGCGGCGCTGTCCTTGGCGGAGACATCGTACTTGTCAGCCAGGTAACCCGGCAGGTACGCCGTGGAAAAGGGCTTGAGGGCGCTGTAATCATAGGGCTCGATGGAGTCCATGTAGTCGTCGGGCATTTTGCTGGAGGCGTCCACCGGCACCCGGGAAAAGGGCACGCTGCCGGCGCGGTGGACACGGAAGTGCTCCGTGGTGGTCACGTTGTAGTCTCCCTGACGGCGGGTGAAGGAGCGGGTGGCCTCAAATTCCATGTCCGCGTCGGCCACGCCGTCAAAGAGCCAGAAGGGGACGTAGACCCCCTTGATCTCCTGGATGTGGTTGGCGTCGGTGAAGGTCCTGGGCAGGAACACCTTGCCCCGATAGTGGTTTTTCAGGGCGGCCACAGCGGCCTCCTTGTCCAGCTGGAAGGGGATGATGAGATCCGGCTTCAGCTCGCCCGCGAACTGGCCCGGCACGATGGCGGGGTTTCCGCAGTAGGGGCAGGAGGTGGCGGCGGTGGTCTCGTCGCAGATGAGCTCCGCCCCGCAGGAGGGACAACTGTAGGAACGCAGCTTCCCGGCGTCCGAGCCCCAGTCACTGCTGAGGGAGGAGTAGTCCCACCCCTCCGCCGCCTGCTGCTGGGACTGCTGCTCCTTCTCCTCCGCCGTGTGAAAGCTGGCCTGGGCCTCGGCCTCCTGCCGGGCCATCAGCGCCTCGATCTCCTCCACGGTGTAGGTGCTGCCGCAGTAGTCGCACTGGAGCTTTCCCGTGGCGCCCACGAAGTGCAGTGGGCCGGTGCAGGCGGGACATTTGTAGTTAGTCACCTGGGATGGCATGGTCCACGCCCTCCTTTCCTGGCAAAGTCTGGTTCGCTGCGAAACGCGGTTCGCGATCGGCTGCAAAGTCCGGCGAAAGGTCGGCATCTGCCGGCCTTTTCGCAGGATGCGTCTTGCGTTTACTGGAGGTCGGCGTCATCGAAGGGGTCGCCGCACTCCGGGCAGAACTTGGGCGGATGGGCGGGATCGGGAGGCATCCACCCGCACTTGTCGCACTTGTACTGGGGCACGCCGGCGGGCTTCTTCGCACCGCACTCGGCGCAGAACTTGCCCTGGTTCACCGCCCCGCAGGAAGGACAGGTCCAGCCCTCTGCCGCCGCAGGGACGGGCTTTTTCGCGCCGCACTCCGGGCAGAATTTGCCGCTCACGCCCTTGGCGCCACAGGCCGGGCAGTCCCACCCCTCCGCTGCGGGAGCGGCGGGCGGTGCCGGCTGCTGGGGGGCTTGCGGCTGCTGAGCGCCCATCTGATAGAGGGTCTGGGGGTTGAAGCCGCCGGCCGCGCCGGCCATGTTCATACCCATAAAGCCCACGGCCGCGCCGCCCTGGTTGCTGGCCGCCGCCTGCATGGCTGCCGCCTGAGCGCCCACCAGATGAGCCGCTGCCCGGTTGGGGTCCATGAAGGCCGCATTCTTCTGCATCTCCTTGATGGTGGCCTCGTCCTCCTCGCTGGCCTTGATGGAGGAGACGCCCACGGACACCAGCTCGATGCCCCGGGTCTCCCGCCATTTGGCGGAGAGGACCTCGTTCAGCGCGTCCGCCAATTCCATGGTGTGGCCCGGCAGGGCGGAATAGCGGATGCCCATGTCGGAAATGCGGGCAAAGGCGGGCTGAAGGGCGGTCAAAAGCTCGCTTTTCAGCTGCCCGTCCAGCGTCTCCCGCACATAGGCCTCGCTGACGTTGCCGCAGACATTGGTGTAAAACAGCAGGGGGTTGCAGATGTGGTAGCTGTACTCGCCGAAGCAG
>JAFUGI010000020.1 GCA_017469475.1 Oscillibacter sp.
AGGCCTTCGCCGGCGCGGTGCTGGCGGCATCCCTTGCGGCGGGGCTGGCCCTGTGGAACGGCAAGCACCGCGCCGGAGTGGAGGCGGCGCTGCGCCGGGTGCCCCTGTGCGCCTCCATTCTGGACAGCATGGGCATGTTCCGCTTCACCTCCGCCCTAGGCACCTTCCTTGCCAGCGGCGAGATGCAGGATGAGGCCATGCTCTCCAGCATCCCCATGACGGATTGCCCTCCGGTGGAGGAGAAGCTCAAGCGCTGCGCCCTCCGCATGGAGGAGGGGCACAGCATCGCCCAGGCCGCCTACGACGAGGCGCTGTTCGAGCCGGTGTACGGCCGGATGCTGCTGGCGGGAGAGCGGAGCGGAAATATGGAGTCCGTGCTGCAGCGGCTGACAGACCTGCTGGAGGAGCACTGTGGGACCCTGGTGGACCGGCTGGTGGGCGTTGTGGACCCGCTGCTTTCCGGTGTTCTGATGGTGACGGTGGGACTGTCCCTGCTCAGCGTGATGCTGCCGCTGATCGGCATGATGAACTCCGTGGGCTGACGGAGGACGCCTATGTATTCAGATGCGAAAAAGAGAAGACGCTGGCCGCTGGCGGCCGCGGCGCTCCTTCTGGCGGTGGTGATCCTGGCGGCAGGGCGGACCGGCCGAAGCGCCGCGCTGGACGAGGAGAGCGCCTCCGCCATCCGGGAGGCGGTGCGCCGCAGCGCACTGCAGTGCTATGTGGTGGAGGGCGTGTATCCGCCGAGCCTTGCCTATCTCACGGAGAATTACGGCCTGCAGGTCAACACCGAGGATTTTTACGTGACGTATGACGCGTTTGCGTCCAACCTGCCGCCCACGGTCCGGGTGACCGCCCGGCAGCACAGCTGAGGAGAGGAGGAAGAGGTCTGTGAGAAAACGGGAGGCGTCCCCTCTGGGGCTGTATACCATCGGCATCGCGGCGCTGTTTCTGGCGGGCTTCTTCCTGCTGGTGGTCCTGGGTGCCCGGAGCTACCGGGACACTGTGACCGGCCAGGACCGGAACATGGAGACCCGGGCGCTTTTGGCCTACTTTGCCGCCTCCGTCAAGGGGAGCGACATGCCGGGGGCGGTGGCCGTCCGGGAGACGGAGGAGGGGCCCATGCTCCTCATCGCCGACGGCGACACCGGCTATGCCCTGCGGATCTACTGCCGGGACGGGACACTGCTGGAGGAGTATGCCCAGGCGGAGGCGCCGCTTGCGCCGGAGACCGCCCAGGTCATCGGCAAAACGGAGACCTTCTCCGTGGAGGAGGGGGACGGGCTTTGGACCGTCACCACCGATGCGGGGCGTGTGCGGCTCCACCTGAGAAGTGAAGGGGGCGGCGGAGCATGAAGCGCCAGCAGATCACAGCCTTTTATCTGGAGACGCTGCTTTTGATCGGGGGGCTCATCGCCGTCATCCTGGTCCTGACCCACGTATTTGCCATGAGCCGGGCTGAGAGCGCCCGGGCGCGGCTTTTGACCAACGCGGTGACGCTGGCCGCCAACGCCGCGGAGACCGTTTCCGCCGCCGATAGTGAGGAGGCACTCCTTGCCCTGCTGGACGACGGGGGCAACGCCTCTCTTCTCCCGGGCGGCGGCGTGGAGGCCCGGTACGACCCGGATATGACGGCGGACGCGGCGGGCACGCTGCGCCTTGCGGCCACCTGGGAGCCCCAGGGGGAGACGGACCTGGTGCGCAGCACCGTGTCGGTCTATGTCGCCGGGGAGGAAGAGCCGGTCTACACCCTGGAGACCGCAGTTTATTTAGGGGAGGTGGGCCGATGAAGCAGGCACCCATCAAGCTGGGGCCGCTGGCGCTGCTGCTGGCCGTCATCAGCATTTGCCTGACCACCCTCTCCATTTTGACCCTGTCCACCGCCATGGCGGACCTGCGCCTTGCGGAAAAATACGCCCAGACGGTGGAGCGGCGCTACGCCCTGGAGACCCAGGGCCAGGAGTTTTTGCAGACGCTCTCCGGCCCGGAGGGGCTGGAGCGGGACGAGGACGGCATCCTCTGGAAGACGCTGGAGCGCTCCGGCGCCCAGCTTCGCATCGGCCTTGTGCCGGAGGGGGACGGCTATCGGGTAGTCGCGTGGCGACAGGAGACGGTTTGGAACCAGGATACCGGTCTGGGGAATCTCTGGACCGGGAATTGAAAGGAGTTGGCAAGATGGAATTACAGGAAATTCTGCAGCAGGCGGTCTCGATGGGCGCATCGGATATTTTTCTGGTGGCCGGCCTGCCGGTGACCTTCAAGTGTGGGGGACGGCAGGAGCGCCTGCCCGGCGACATCCTTCTGCCGGACGCCATCGGGCAGCTGGTGGACGAGATCTATAAGCTGGGCTGGCGGCCCCGATTCAACCTGGACGCCGGCGTGGACGACGACTTTTCCTTCTCCGTGGCCCGGCTGGCCCGGTTCCGGGTGAATGTGTTCCGCCAGCGGGGCTCTCTCGCGGCGGTGATCCGGGTCATCCGGTTCGGCCTTCCCGACCCGGTGAAGCTGGGCATCACGGAAAATGTCCTGTCCCTGGCGGAGAACAAGAAGGGCCTGGTCCTCATCACCGGCTCCGCCGGCACCGGCAAGTCCACCACCCTGGCCTGCATGATCGACCGGATCAACCGCAGTCGGGACTGCCACATCATCACCATGGAGGACCCCATCGAGTACATCCACCGCCACGACAAGGCCATCGTCACCCAGCGGGAGATCTCCATCGACACGCCGGGTTATCTGGAGTCTCTGCGCTCTGCCCTGCGGGAGAGCCCGGACGTGGTGCTGCTGGGCGAGATGCGGGATTACGACACCATTTCCGCCGCGCTGACGGCGGCGGAGACCGGTGTGCTACTGCTCAGCACGCTGCACACCAGCAGCGCCGCCAACACCATCAACCGCATTCTCGACGTGTTCCCCGCAAGCCAGCAGCAGCTGGTGAAGATTCAGCTCTCCCAGATCCTGCGGGGCATCGTCTGCCAGCAGCTGGTACCGGCCACGGATGGCGGCCTCATCCCGGTCTTCGAGATCATGAAGACCACGGCAGCCATCCAGAACATGATCCGGGAGAACAAGCTCCACCAGCTGGAGTCCGCTATGCAGGCTGGCGCGGCGGAGGGTATGTGCACCATGGACGGCAGCCTCCTCAAGCTGTACCGGGAGGGGAAGATCACCCGGGATACGGCGCTGACGGCCTGCGCCAACTACGAGAGCATGAGCAAGCGCCTGAGCCTGTAAGGCGGGAGGCGCACAGCCATGAGGATGACAGAATCAAAGCCGGACGTGCTGTACGTGCGGATGCTGGGCGGCTTTTCCATGCGCTGGAACGAGACGCTCATCGCGGGCGGGTCCAAGTCCAGCGAGTCCCAGTTTATCTACCTCTTGCAGATCCTGATCCACAACCGGGAGAGCGGCGTCTCCCGGGACCGGCTGGAGGAGCTGCTCTTCGAGGACCGAGAGCTGAACAACCCCCACCATGCCCTGCAAAGTATCATCTACAACACCAAAAAGAAGCTGGAGCGGGCGGGGCTGCCGGCGTCGGACTGCATCGAGCAGCGCAAGGGGATCTTTTACTGGACGGGGGAGTTTCCCCTGGTGGAGGACGCCGCCGAATTCGACCGGCTCTACCGCCAGGCCCAGGAGACCCAGGACCCGGATGAGCGGCTGGCGCTGTACCTGGAGGCGTGCCACTGGTACAGCGGGGAGTTTTTGCCCATGCAGACCGGCGTGATCTGGGCGGCCCGGGAGGCCCGGCGCTACAAGGAGATGTTCTGCGTGTGCATGGAGCGGGCCACGGAGCTCCTGCGGCTGAACCAGGACTATTTCCAGATGGAGGAGCTGGGCACCTACGCCGCCAAGATCGACCCCCTGGCGGACTGGGAGACCGTGACCATGGAGGCTCTAGCCTCCCTGGGCCGCTACGAGGAGGCTCGCAAGCTCTACGAGAGCACGGTAGAGTATTATTTCAACGAGCAGGGGCTCCGCCCCTCCGGCATGCTGATGGAGAAGTTTCGCCGCCTGAGCGACGAGATGCAGCACCGCCATGCTGCGCTGGACCAGATCCAGGCGGACCTGACCGGTGCCAGGGACGAGTTTCCCGGCGGGTATCTTTGCAGCTACCCGGTCTTTCAGGGCATCTACCGCATGGTGGAGCGGATGCTGGAGCGGGGCGGCCAGTCCGTGTATCTGATGCTGTGCACCGTTGTGGACGGCAAGGGGAACCCCATGAAGGACGGCCCCATGCTGGAGGAGCTCATCAAGCGGCTGGCGGACGCCGTGCGCCGGTCCATCCGCCGGGGAGACGCCATGTGCCAGTACGGCCGGGGCCAGTACCTGGTGCTGCTGGTGAACACCACCCGGGAAAACTGCGGCGTGATCCAAAAGCGGATCAACTACCGCTTCATCGTGGGGCGGCAGCGCTCCGGGGTCCAATATTATGTAAACAGCGTGTTCTGGGTGCCGCAGCCCGGGGAAAAGGGGCTTTCCGATGGATGATCGCCGGACACAGTGGTATATCGGGGCGCCCAACGGCATCGTGCTGTGCGTCAACGCCGCCAGCGGCGGCCGGGTGCAGGGTGAGCTGTACCACAGCTACAGCCGGGACCCAGTGCCCTTTTCCAACATGGGGCAGATGACCTTTGCCATGGAGCGGGTCTATGACACGCTGAAATTTCCCCACCCCAGCACCAACACCCGCACCTTTGTGCCGGCGAAGAGCGCCGGAGAAGTTTTCCAGGAAAGGAGCAGGATCATGAGCGACGAGTCGTTACTGAGCAAGCACGGCGACATCGGGACCTTCATCGTCCGGGTGCAGCACCGGCAGAACAGCAGCTGGCAGGGCCGCATCACCTGGATGGAGGAGGACAAGACCGTGTGCTTCCGCTCCATCTGGGAGATGATCAAACTGATCGAAAACGCGGTGGACACCGTCAGCGATCAGGAGGAAGAGGGCGAGCAGACCTGGTTTTCGCCGGAGGCGTGAGTTGGGCGCGAGCAAAGGACATCCGAAGAGGGGAGGACGGCACGTCCTCCCTTCCTGTTTTTGAAAGCATTTGCTCTTGCGAAATGGGGCTGTGAGGCCTGTTTTAGGGAAATCGGGCCGGGCGGGGCGGCTGCCGGAATGCCGGAGCACTTTTTTGCCCCTTTTACCATTCGTGTGGCAAATAGGTATCTGCAACGGGCGGTTGGTGAATATGCACAAAACCGATTAAGTACATAGGGCGTAAAAAGGGCAGCCCCATTTTGGGGACTGCCCTACAAACTGAAAATAGTCTATGTGCTTGGAACTACCATTACTTTCTCGACTTGTTCATTTCGGTCATAACCAATAACAAGTTGGAAACTATCTGACAGCTTCCAAATATCTTCATTCGCAGTTTCTACACT
>JAFUGI010000021.1 GCA_017469475.1 Oscillibacter sp.
CACCAGCTTTGCGCTGGAAACAGTATACGACGTGATCGATGGACGGTATTTGTCCGGCAAGCCGCTGATTGTGACAACGAATCTGACGCTGGACGAACTGAAAAAGCCGCAGGACGTAGATCATCAGCGCATCTATGATCGCGTGCTGGCAATGACTGTCCCGATCCGGTTTACCGGGGAGAGTCTGCGCAGCGGTCAGCGGAACAACAAAATGGACATAGTGAAAGACATTTTTGAGGGAGGGGGTTGCTGATGGAGATTACAAGTAACCGCAACATGGTTTTAGCAGATGAGGAGATGGATTTTCCCAAAGAACCGGGAACAGGCAGCGTCCCGACCTACCGCAAGTACACCATCGGGATTGATGAAGCTGCCCGATATTATGGAATCGGAACGAAAAAACTGCGTCAGATCATAGCCGATAATCCGAGCGGAGATTTCTTTCTGGAGATCGGCAGACATGTTCTTATAAAGCGCCGTCAGTTTGAGGCGTATTTGGACAGCGCCAGCGCACTTTGAGTCGTGACAATTAGCCCGCCATGTGATATAGTTAATATGTTATGGTGGGCTTCTTTTTTCAGAAAGGAGCCGCTACATGAGCGAAAAAAGAAGAGACAGTAAAAATCGCATCCTGCACAATGGAGAAATGCAGCTTGCAGATGGGAGGTATCGTTTCAAGTATCTGGATCACACAGGACAGGTACGATATGTATATAGCTGGAGATTAGACAAGAATGACCGTGCACCCGAAGGGAAAAAGCGTGATATCTCTCTGCGAGAAAAAGAGCGCCAAATCCAAGCGGATATTTTTGATCAGATCGTTACCAACGGCGGGAATTATACCGTCTTGGAGCTGGTAGAGAAGTATACCGCAACTAAAACCGGGGTACGCAATTCTACACGGGCTGGTTATAAGACCGTGATCAACTTTCTAAAGAAAGACCCGATGGGCAGTAAGCGCATTGATAAGGTCAAATTATCTGATGCAAAATGCTGGCTTATCAAGTTACAGCAGGAGCAGGGCAAAAGCTACAGCGCGATCCACTCGATCCGGGGTGTCCTCAGGCCGGCCTTTCGCATGGCCGTGGATGATGACCTCATCCGCAAAAATCCTTTTGACTTTGAGCTTGCTACCGTCATTGTAAATGACAGCGTAACAAGGGAAGCCGTTTCAAAGGATCAAGAGCGGAAGTTTCTGAAATTCATCCAGGATGATCCCCATTTCAGCCGCTACTATGAGGGTATCTACATTCTTTTCCATACCGGTCTGCGAATCTCTGAATTTACCGGGCTGACTAAAGAAAGCATTGACTTCAAGGGTCATAAGATCATTGTTGACCATCAGCTACAGCGCACATCTCAGATGGAATATGTGATCGAAGATACCAAGACTGAAAGCGGCACTCGCATGGTGCCTATGACGCCAGAGGTTGAGGCTTGCTTCCGTAAAATTTTGGAGGATCGCGCCGTGCCGAAGATCGAGCCTATCATTGACGGTTATTCTGGCTTTCTCTTTCTTGACAAGAACGGGATGCCGATGGTCGCGCTCCATTGGGAAAAGTATTTCCAGCATATCGTAGAAAAGTATAACAAGATCTATAAGGTGCAAATGCCGAAGATCACACCTCATGTATGCAGACACACTTTTTGCTCTAATATGGCAAAGAGCGGCATGAATCCCAAAACGCTGCAATACATCATGGGCCATAGCGACATTAGCGTGACACTGAACACCTATACCCATGTCAGCTTTGATGATGCGCAAGCCGAAGTCCAGCGCGTGAACGTGGGCTGAAAAGTCGAGGTGTAAACGCTATGAGAATACACCTTAGTTTGCACCTTTTACCCGCTTTTCTATGCCATGAGATGCCACCAGATGCCATGAAACGGTATGAACGAAAGATCGGAAAAGGCCTAAATTGACGCTTTTTTGAGGAAAATCAAGCATGACAAAAGTACTTTTCGTTTGCCACGGGAATATCTGCCGCAGTCCTATGGCGGAATATGTGATGAAGGAGCTGGTCCGCGAGGCGGGACGGGAGACGGAATTTGACATTGCCTCCGCCGCCGCGACGGCGGAGGAGATCGGAAACCCCGTACATCCCCCGGCCCGGCAGGAGCTGGCCCGGCACGGCATCGACTGCTCCGGCAAGCGGGCGCGTCTTCTGCGGCGGGAGGACTATGACCGCTATGATCTTCTCATCGGCATGGACCGGGAGAACCTGCGGGACATGCGCCGCATCTGCGGCGGCGACCCGGAGGGGAAGCTCTGCCTCCTGCTGGACTTCACGGACCGGCCCGGCAGCGTGGCCGACCCCTGGTACACGGGAGATTTTCAGGCCACCTGGCGGGATGTGGAGGCCGGCTGCCGGGGGCTTTTGGCGCGTCTTGCGCCTGTGCCGCCCGGCGTTTGAGGCGGCGTGCCGGGCCTTGCGCCTCTTTGATACGTCCCTCGATCATCTGTATATCCCCATAAAGGACCGGAGAAAAGCGGTGCTTTTCTCCGGTCCTCTTTCTTCGTTTATTCGATCTTGCGCGGGTCCGCCCATTTCAGGTGCAGTCGCCCAGGAAGCTCTTCTCCAGCGAGCGCAGCTCCCCCAGGCCGATCATCTCGTTGAAATGGGGGAAGTCCACCTCATAGGGCATGCACGAGCGCAGGTCCTCTGTCTCCTTCAGCGTGGCGAGCACCTCGCCGATGGCCTTCGTGGCGGCATAGAGGGTCACGACAGGGTAGATGGCAATGCGAAAGCCCATCTGATAGAGGTGCTCCGCCGTGTCCAGCGGGGTCTTTCCGTGCTCCACCATGTTGGCAAAAAGCGGCGCGCCCACCAGCTGGGACGCCCCCGCCGCCTGCTCCCGGGTCTGGAGGGCCTCCACGAAAATGACGTCCGCACCGGCCTCCCGATAGGCCGCCGCCCGGTCGATGGCGTCCTCATAGCCGTTCACGGCAATGGCGTCGGTCCGGGCAATGAGCACCGTGTTGGGATTTTTCCGGGCGTAGGCGGCGGCGCGGATCTTGGCGGCCATCTCCTCCTTGGGGATGACCTGCTTGCCCTCCATGTGGCCGCAGCGCTTGGGCATCACCTGGTCCTCCAGCTGGATGCCGGCCACACCTGCCTGCTCGTACTCCTGCACCGTGCGGACCACGTTCAGCGCCCCGCCGTAGCCATTGTCCGCGTCGGCGATCACGGGAACCTCCGTGCAGGCGCAGATGTTCCGGGCCATATCCGCCATCTCCCGGAAGGAGATCAGCCCGATGTCCGGCCGACCCAGGACGCTGGCCGAAACGCCGTAGCCGGTCATGTAGACGGCGGGGAACCCGGCCTTTTCCACCAGCCTCGCAGACCAGGCGTCATACGCGCCCGGCGCCATGATGATCCTCTCCCCTGCCAGCAGCTCCCGCAATTTCTTTGCCCGATCCATACTGCTTCCTCCCATCTTTTTGTCGGTTTCCGATGCTTACAGCATAGCGGAACCGGCATCTGTCGTCAAGCGTGTCCCGCAATTTTTGCGCCCCGGATCACCAGCAGGCCAGGGCAGACCAGAGGAGGGCCGCGCCGTACAACAGAGGCTGGTGAAGAAGGTAGATGAGCAGCGAATGGCGGCCCATGGCCGTGACCACCGGCAAGCGCAGAGCGGGCCGTTCCCGCTCCGGCCAAAGCCTGTAAAGGAAATACCCTGTCCAGAACAGGAACAGCCATGGCAGAAGGGGAAAGTAGTCCGTGGAGAAAAAGCCCGGTGGGGGAAAGCCCAAACAGGCGGTGAGGTCATTTCGGTACAGCCGGGCGGGAAGGTACGCCAGCACCGTGCCGCCAAAGCCCAGGGCGCCGCCGGGCACCAGCCGGGTCAGCAAAAACAGGCCGAAGCTGCCCGCCAGCCCCAGCCGGGCCGGGACGCGGCGGAACAGCCCATCCAGCGGGATGGTCAAAAGGGCGGCGGAGCCCAGCAGGGACAAGACGCCGAAGAAGATCCGGTCCTCCGGCATCAGCAGCACGGTGACCGCCGAGGCCAAAAGCCCTCCGCCGAAGGACAGTAGCCCCCGGCGCAGCCGGTGGCGGCCCAAGTGAAAGCAAAAGCCGGAGAGCAGCAGAAAGGTCCAGCATATGCTCTGCTGCCAGAGATAGGCCCCGTAGGAATCATACCACCGCCAGGGCGCTCCCAGGGACACCAGATCCCAGCAGCCGTGGTAGGCGATCATGCTGAGAAGGGTCAGCCCCCGCAGGGTGTCCAGCCCGTCCCACCGGCGGTGTGTTCCCTCCATGGCCTCGCCCTCCTCTCCTTTTCGTTCCGCCCCATCTTATCACAGGGGCACCGCCATTGCAAGCCGCGGCGCAAATGGTCCCTTTCCCCTTGCAAAGCGGGCGCGTTTGTGATACATTATCTTCGTTTGTTCCAGCATGGAGCCCATTTGCGAAGCCGCGCTTCGCAATGGAATCACTTTCAAGGAGGCCGCCTCATGCCCACCCTGCACGACGAGATCTCCCGGCGCCGCACCTTTGCCATCATCTCCCACCCCGACGCCGGCAAAACGACACTGACGGAAAAGTTCCTGCTCTACGGCGGCGCCATCGCCCAAGCCGGCGAGGTGAAGGGCAAGCGGGCCCGGGCCGCCACCTCCGACTGGATGGAGATCGAAAAGCAGCGGGGCATCTCCGTCACCTCCTCTGTCATGCAGTTCCAGCATGCGGGCTTTTGCATCAACATCCTGGATACCCCCGGCCACCAGGATTTCTCCGAGGACACCTACCGCACTCTCATGGCCGCGGACAGCGCCGTGATGGTCATTGACGGAGCCAAGGGCGTGGAGCCCCAGACCCGCAAGCTCTTCAAGGTCTGCGCCCTGCGGCACATCCCCATCTTCACCTTCATCAACAAGATGGACCGGGAGAGCCGGGACCCTCTGGAGCTGTGCGAGGAGGTGGAGCGGGAGCTGGGCATCGACACCTACGCCGTCAACTGGCCCATCGGCTCCGGGAAGGAGTTCCAGGGCGTCTACGACCGGGAGAAGGGCCGCATCCTCTTCTTCTCCGGGGAGGGTCACGCCAAAAAGGCCACCGCCACAGAGGTGGAGCTGGACTCGCCGGAGCTTGCCCGGATGCTGGGCGAACGCCGGGCCGCCGCGCTGCGGGACGAGGTGGAGCTTTTGGGCGCGGGCCGGGAGTTTGACCTGGCCGCCGTGCAGAGCGGCACCCTCTCCCCGGTGTTCTTCGGCTCCGCACTGACGAACTTCGGCGTGGAGCCTTTTTTGGAGGAGTTTCTCCGCATGACCACGCCTCCCCTGTCCCGAACGGCGGACACCGGCGTGGTGGACGCTTTTTCGGAGGAGTTCTCCGCCTTCGTCTTCAAGATCCAGGCCAACATGAACAAGGCCCACCGGGACCGGCTGGCCTTTATGCGCATCTGCTCCGGCAAGTTCCAGCGGGACGCGGAATACTACCACGTGCAAAGCGGCAAGAAGCTCCGCCTCAGCCAGCCCCAGCAGATGATGGCCGCCGAGCGGGAGATCGTGGAGGAGGCCTACGCCGGGGACATCATCGGCGTGTTCGACCCGGGCCTCTTCGCCATCGGAGACACCATCACCGTGCCGGGGAAGAAGTTCCGCTACTCCGGCATCCCCACCTTCGAGCCGGAGCACTTTATGCGGGTGTCCCCCAAGGACACCATGAAGCGCAAGCAGTTCATCAAGGGCACGGAGCAGATCGCCCAGGAGGGCGCTATCCAGATCTTCAAGATCCCCGGCGCCGGCATGGAGGAGGTCATCGTGGGCGTGGTGGGCACGCTGCAGTTCGACGTGTTCGAGTATCGGATGAAAAACGAGTACGGGGTGGATCTCTACATGACGGGACTTCCCTACGACCATCTGCGGCTCATCACCAGCTGCCCCTGCAAGCCGGAGGATCTGGTTTTGTGCACCGGCTCCGCCATTTTGGAGGATTTCCGGGGCCGGCTGCTGGTGGCCTTCGGCGGTGAGTGGAGCGTGGGCTTTCTCACCAAGCACAACCCCGGTCTGGAGCTGGCGGACTCCCTGTCCGTCTGAAAACCGCATAGTCCCCAAGCGGGACAGGCAGATCGCCTGTCCCGCTTTTTTGCGCCTGCCCCTCCGGCGGCGTCCTCCGACCCTGGTACCGATATAAGCAAAATAGATTGGTTCTCGGTTCTATATCATCCTGTATGATGAATATATTGTGATAAGCGCACACCGGAGAAGGAGGTGATCCCGCCATGCACCAGAGCCATACCGCCACCGAAGAGGCGCCGGAGCCACGCCGGAGCGTCCCGACCCGGCGAGTCCCTGCAATGGTGGGTGATGCCCGCCTGTCGGCCGTGCTTCCGGCGGGGCAGACCTGACGCCCCTCTCCTTCCCCGCAGCATCGCAGCCCAACACCGACCCTGACTACCCGGAGCCGGAGGCGGACCGCACGCTCCCCTCCGGCGGAAAGGAGGATCTCTATGACCATCGGAACCGTTTTCTGGCTCCTGACCATTCTCATCTGCGGCGTCTTTCTGATCGTGTCCTGGCGTGTACGGGAGCGGTCCTCCCTCAGCTTTGCCCACTACGCCATCGGTGGCGGCTCGTTCTCCATCCTCATGATCTTCTTCACCCAGTTTGCCTCCATCATGGGGGCGGGCAACTTCATCGGCCACGCCGGCAGCGGCTATGTGAGCGGCGTTTCCTGGCTGGCCTTCATCGCCGGAGAGCAGGGGGCCAAGCTGATTTTCGCCCTGACCCTGGCGGGCTTTGCCGGGGCCATGCACTACAACACCCTGCCGGAGCTCATCGACGATCTCATCACCCGGGACAAGGTGACCCGCATCCTGGCCGGCGTCCTCTCCACCGCCATCATGGTGGCCTGGGTGGGCGGACAGGGCAAGGCCTTCGGAGAGATCTTTCAGGTCTTCACCGGCGCGAACCCCATCCCCGTCATCTTTCTCTTCTCCGCCATCTTCATTGTCTACACCTGCATGGGCGGCATCTACTCTGTGGTGTACACGGACCTGATCCAGGGCATTTTGTGCCTGATCTTCGGCGTCCTCTTCTACCTCTTCTCCTTCAGTAAGGTGGACTTCAGCCTGGGCGTTCTGGGCGAGCGGCTGGTCGCCGCGGGCCGGGCGGACCTGTGGTCCTTTGCCTCGGTGGACGCCGCCGCCCTCCTCAACCGCTTTTTGACCGGCCTGACCGGCATCATCGTGGCCCAGATCTACTGGCAGCGGTGCTTTGCCTGCAAGGACCGAAAGACCGCCCGCAACGGTCTTTTGTACAGCGGCATCATCGCCCTGGTGATGACCATGCTCACCGCCCTGGTGGGTCTTATCATCGCAACGCTGCACCAGGGGCTGGACGCCAACACCGCCATGCCCTGGTTCATGCTCAACTGCGTGCCGCCGGCCCTGGCCGCCGGCATCTTCGTCCTCATTCTGGCGGCAGGGATGTCCTCTGCCGACTCCTGCCTCAACTCCGCCGCCGTGCTGGCGGTGAACGACATCGTGCGGCCTCTGCTCCCCCGCCGGGACGACCGGCATCTGGTCCGGGACGCCCGGTTCATGACGGTGCTCATCGGCGTCATCTCCTCCGTGTGCGCCATCTACGCAAGCTCCATCATCTCCATGTTCTCCCGTGCCTACGCCATGGCGGGGGCGGGGCTGGTGCCCCTGCTGGTCATCGGCCTTGTGTGGAAGCGGGAGGGCGGCGCGGCTCAGCGCATGGGCGTACAGAACAGCCGCGTCACGCCCTGGGCGGGGCGCTGCGGCATCGTGACAGGGGCAGTGGTGTCCCAGCTGCCTCTGGGCGAAAACGCCATGCTGCTGGGGCTGGCCGCCTCCACGGCGGTGATCTTTCTGGTATCCCTGGCCACAAGAAACGTCCCCACCTCCCCCTCTCTCCGCTCTCCCGGGTATCAGGAGAGCGGTCCGTCGGAGGCCGAAGGAGCGAAACAGCATACGGAAAAGGAGGCGTGACCATTCGGTCACGCCTCCAACTGTATATGGTGTCTTGCCTGCCCTCACATCGCGGCGGTTTGGAGCAGGCCCGGGTCGTTTTTTCCAGGGCTCTGTCCCGGCAAAAGCGCCGTCCGGGCGAGCTGTGCCCACCCTCGCGCCAGACCACCGCGTCCCGGCAACACCTCCGCCCTTGGCACGGGCATCCTGCGGCGACGCTCAGAGCACCTCAAGGGCGGGGAGCTTTTCCAGATAGAACGCACGCAGCGTCTCATAGGCCCCCTCGTCCAGCGATCCGTACCGCCGCAGGTTCCGAACGGTCTTGTCGCACTTCTCCCGGGCCTTTTCCAGCTTCTTTTCCGCCTTGTCCTTCTCTCTTGCCCGGTTGAATTTGTCCATCCGGTTGCAAAGGCGCAGGGCGGCGCTCTCCAGCGGGTAGCGCACCGGGGCGCCGGAAGGCGCATCATGGCCGGCAATAACGGCGGTGACGGCGTCCAGATCCGCCTCCACCGAATAGCCCGCCAGCATGGACCGGACCACCAAGGGGTCGTTGTGGCGCTCCTCGTCCCGGTCCTTGGCAATGTCGTGGAGCCAGGCGGCGTCCAGCAAAAGCTGCCGGTCCAGCCGCCCTTCTGGGAATCGGTCCGCCAGCTCCTGGCAAAAGCCCACTACCCGCCGGGTGTGGTCCGCCCGCTTGGGCCTTACCGCGCCGGTCTGCACGCAGTGCATCAAAATCTCCTGTGTCCGCATCATCTGACTCCTTTCTTGCGGTCCTCGCCGCGGTCTTGTCTTCGTCCTCTTCTCATTTGGAGCGTAAATAATACCATATTTTTCCGTCGTTGGCAAGTGGTTTTTGTGGAAGATCGATATTTTTGCTGCCAGCCCTCATTGACGGCGGAGCGGGCTTCTCCGCAAATCCCCTGCCTGGGCAGGAAAATGCCGTCCGGGCCCAGGGGTCCGGACGGCGGACAGCGCATCGACGCCGCTTTTTCAGTTGTGCAGCTCCATGAGCTTTTGCCGCAGCTCTCCCTCGATGCGGCCCAGCTCCGCCTCGGCGGCCTTCCGCTTGGCGGCGCCCTCCCGCTGGATGTTCAGCACCTCGTCCAGCGTGGAGATGAGCTGCTGATTGGTGTGCTGCAGCGTCTCGATGTCCACCACACTGCGCTCCGCCTCCTTGGCGGTGGCAATGGTGCCCATTTTCAGCATGTCGGCGTTCTTCTTCAAAAGCTCGTTGGTCATCTCCGTCACGGCGCTCTGGGCCGCCGTGGCCTGACGGCTGTGCTCCATGCCCAGGGAGAGGACCATCTGACTCTTCCACAGGGGGATGGTGTTCACCAGGGAGGACTGGATCTTCTCCACCATCAGGGTGTCGTTGTTCTGGATCATGCGGGTCTGGGGGCCCATCTGGATGGACACCATGCGGGTGAGCTCCAGGTCGTGGAGCTTCTTTTCAAACCGCTCGCACATCTGCACCACGTCGTTGTAGCGCTGGGCATCCTCCTGGGCGCCGGTCTGCTCCGCCTTGGCCTTCAGGGCGGGCAGCTCCGTGGAGCGGACCTCCTCCAGGCGCTTTTTGCCCGCCAGGATGTACATGGTCAGCTCTTTGTAGTATTTGAGGTTCAGCTCGTACATCTGGTCCAGCATGGCCACGTCCTTGAGCAGCGTCACCTGATGCTTTTCCAGCTCCTTGCTGATCTTGTCCACGTTGGTCTCCGCCTTGGAGTACTGGGCCTTCATGGTTTCCAGCTTGTTGCCGGTCTTTTTGAACAGGCCCTTGAGCCCCTTCTTCTCTTCTTCCTCGCCGAAGCCCTTCAGCTCCACCACCAGGCTGCTGAGAGACTCCCCGATCTCCCCCAGGTCCTTGCTGCGAACGCTGGCCAGGGCATTTTCCGAGAAGCTGGCCACATTTTTCTGGGCGGCGGCGCCGTATTGCAGGACCATGTTGGAGTCCATGATGTCGATCTTTTTGGCGAACTCCTCCACCGCTTTTTTCTCCGCGTCGGAGAGCATGTCGTCGTTGATCTCCACCGGTTTGACCTCCGGCTTGGCCGGCTCCACGGCGGGGGTGGACACCGCGCCGTCCAGTGTCAGCTCCGGCACGGCGGCGGCCACGGCGGTATCGGGCGTCAGGGTCAGCTGGGGAATGGTGATGTTCTCGTCGGCCATAGTGGGTTCCTCCCTTTTTTATCGGGCCCGCCGGCGGCGGGCCGGTCCGCGCCGGTCTCCATGGACGGCGGGGCCCTTTCCTACTTGGCAGTATTATACTCCTCCCCCTCCGATCCGGTCAAGCCGCCGGAGGCGGAAAGTGGATTTTTCCCGAGGGCTGCTGCCTGGGTCCGCCGGCGAAAAACCGCTCCGGCGTCGGAGCTGGGGGAGATCCCGCCTCAGCCCTTGCAGGAGAGAGGTGCGGCCTGCGGCCTTCTGTCAGACACCGCCGGACAGCAGAGAGCCCCGCGGCAGATCGCCGCAGGGCTCTCTCGTTCTTATCCTGCGCCGAAGCATCGCTCCGGCAGGGCCGCGGCCAGCGCACCAGCGGCCGCGTCGATCTCCTCCCGACTCAGGTCCAGCCCCAGTGCGGGCAGGCGGTCCGCCAGCTGGCGCAGCCGCTCCCCGTACTGCCGGGCGGCAGCCGTGCCCTGTTCGGTCAGGGCTACCTTGCCGTAACTCGCCTTTTCCACCAGCTCCCGCTCCGCCAGGATGCTGAGCATCCGGGCAACGGAGGGCTTGGAGACACCCAGGGCAGCGGCGATCTGCGCGGAGCTCACCACGCCGCCGCTTTGGGCCAGGTCGTAGATGGCCAGGAGATAGCGCAAATGGGTATTGGTCAATTCCATGGGCTCATTTCTTTGCCGCGTCCTTGTCCAGCCGGAGGTAGCTCAGATCCGGCAGATCGGAGGTGTCCACGCTCTGACAGCTCTGACAGCCGGCGCAGCCTCCGCCGCAGTTGGCACAGCCGGCGCAGCCGCCCTTTTTCAAATCGTTCCACAGGTACCGGGCGCAGGCATACACCAGCGCTGCAATGGCCGCGATGACGATGGCGTACCCTAAAATCGGAGGCATAGACCCCTCCCCCTTTCTTTACAGACGCTCCTTCCTCCATTGCAAAACGCGTTTCGCAATGGGCTAAGGCGCTCTTACTTCGCGGCGGCGGCAGCCTGCACGCTGGTCAGGTGCCGGACGCCCTGCTCAGGCTGATAGCCCTTGCGGAAGAGCAGATAGATGAGTCCCGCAATGAGCGCTATGGCCACAATGGTCCACAGTCCGAAGCTGGTGTCCCCGGTGAAGAGGCCGCCGATCTGATAGACGATCAGCGCCAGCACATAGGCCCACAGGCACATGTAGCCCACGGCGCCCAGGGTCCACTTGGTATTGTTCATCTCCCGCTTGATGGCGCCGATAGCGGCGAAGCAGGGGGCGCACAGCAGGTTGAAGATCATGAAGGCAAAGGCGGCCAGCGGCGTATAGTCGGCAGCGATGCGCTCCCACAGCTGCTCGCCGTTTTCGCCCAGCTCATCCTCGCCGTCCTGATCGTCGTAGTTATAGAGGACGCCGAAGGTGCCGACCACCTCTTCCTTGGCAACCAGGCCCGTGACGGTGGCCACGGTGGGCCGCCACTTGCCAAAGCCCAGGGGCTTGAAGATGAAGCTCACGCCATTGCCGATGCCGGCAAGGATGGAATCGTCCATGGCGGTGACCTCGTCGTCGGGAATGTCCATCTTGGCGGCCAAGGCAGTCACATACTCGTCGGTGACCAGGTCCTCATCCTCCCACAGGTCGTCCACCATGCCGAACTGGCCGTTGACGGTGCCGAAGCTGGAGAGGAACCAGATGATGATGGAGGAGATCACGATGACGCTGCCGGCCCGCTTGATGAAGGACCAGCCCCGCTCCCAGGTAGCCCGCAGGACGTTGCCCACAGAGGGCACGTGGTAGGCGGGCAGCTCCATGACGAAGGGAGAGGGCTCGCCGGCAAAGATCTTGAACTTCTTGAGGATGATGCCGGAGAGGATGATGGAGGCCATGCCGATGAAGTACGCAGACACGGCGATGAGGGCGGACTCCCCGAAGAGGGCGCCGGCCACCAGGCCGATGATGGGCGCCTTGGCACCGCAGGGCATGAAGGTGGTGGTCATCAGCGTCAGCTTGCGGTCCCGATCCTGCTCGATGGTACGGGAGGCCATCAGGCCCGGGATGCCGCAGCCGGTTGCAACCAGCATGGGGATGAAGCTCTTGCCGGAGAGGCCGAACTGGCGGAAGATGCGGTCCATGACGAAGGCGACACGGGCCATGTAGCCGATGTCCTCCAGAATGGCCAGCAGCAAAAAGAGCACCAGCATCTGAGGCACGAAGCCCAGCACCGCGCCCACACCGGCCACGATGCCGTCTTGGATCAGCCCGTAGAGCCAGGAGCCCTCGGCAACGCCCAAGGCGCCCAGGATGGTGTCAAAGAGGCCCGGGACCCACTCGCCGAAGACCACGTCGTTTGCAAAGTCCGTGGCGGCGGTACCGATGGAGATGGTCCAGCCGCCCATGGCGATGGCGTAAATGCAGAACATGATGACCGCGAAGATGGGCAGGCCCAGGATGCGGTTGGTCACGATCTGGTCGATCTTGTCGGAAACGGTCAGGGCGTGCTTGGCGGCCTTCTTCTTTACTGCGGCGTTCACGACCTTGGCGATGTACGCATAGCGCTGGTTGGTGATGATGCTCTCGGCATCGTCGTCCAGCTCCTTTTCGCAGTCGGAGATGTGCTGCTCCAGATGGGCGGCCAGATCCGCGCCCAGGGCCAGCTCCTCCATCACCTTCTCGTCCCGCTCGAAGACCTTCACCGCGTACCAGCGGACGTTCTCTGCGGGGACCTTGTCCTGGATGGACTCCTCGATGTGGGCGATGGCGTGCTCGGCGCTTCCGTTGAACACGGCGGGGAGCACCACGGCCTTCTTGGCTTGGGCGGCGGACACCGCCGCCTCGGCGGCTTCGGTGCTGCCGTCGTTTTTCAGGGCGCTGATCTTCACGACCTGGCAGCCCAGCTGCTCGCCCAGCTTCGCAACGTCGATCTGGTCGCCGTTCTTCTCCACCAGGTCCATCATGTTGACGGCCACCACCACGGGGATTCCCAGCTCGATGAGCTGCGTGGTGAGGTAGAGGTTCCGCTCGATGTTGGTGCCGTCCACGATGTTGAGGATGGCGTCGGGCCGTTCCTTGACCAGGTAGCTTCTGGCCACCACCTCCTCCAGGGTGTAGGGGGACAGGGAATAAATGCCGGGCAGGTCCTGGATGACCACGTCGTCATGGCCCTTCAGCTTGCCCTCCTTCTTCTCCACCGTAACGCCGGGCCAGTTGCCCACGTACTGTCTGGAGCCGGTCAGGGCATTGAACAGGGTGGTTTTGCCGCAGTTCGGGTTGCCCGCCAGTGCGATCTTAATATCCATGCGCTTCTCCTTCCGTAAATTGATCTACCATTTTCCGTTGCCGCGGCCGTAGGGCCGCCGGGGCATTGCCAGACTCACTGGACCTCGATCATCTCGGCGTCCGCCTTGCGGACAGACAGCTCGTAGCCCCGGATGTTCAGCTCCATGGGGTCGCCCAGGGGCGCCACCTTGCGCACCAGGATCTCCACGCCCTTGGTGATGCCCATGTCCATGATGCGGCGCTTGACGGGTCCCTCGCCGTGAAGCTTGGCCACGACCACGCTCTCGCCCACCTGCACGTCCTTCAAAGTCTTCATTCGCTCTTCCTCCTCTTCAATCAAATCATGATCCGGTTCGCCATGGTCTTATCCAGCGCGACACGGCTGTCCTTCACCTGCACGATCAGGTTTCCGGAGACCTCGCTCACCACCGTCACGTCCGTATCCACCACAAAGCCCAACTCAGCCAGGTGCTGGCGGACCTCGTCCAATCCGGTGATCTTTCGGATGGTCACGGTCTCGCCCGCCCTTGCCATCGTCAGAGGCATCATGCGTTTTCCTCCCGTCTCTTGTTAGTGCATGCTAACATTGCTGGCGGCAAAAAGGTTAGCATTTGCTAACCCTGATACCGACCGTAGTTTAACACGGCTAACCCCTTCTGTCAAGAGGGACTGCCGTATTTTGTAAAAACTTTTGTCCCGGTGCGCACCCGGTCGGGAAAGGAGTAGACCTCCGTGCGGAATGGCAGCCGCACGGAGGTCTCTTGTGAGGGGAAAAAAGGAGATAAGTGTCAGACCGGACGCCCGTTAGGAGGCCGGGCATCGGTTGGTTAGTCTTGTCTAACCACGTGCTTACTATACCATGCCCTCCCCCGCTTGTCAACCCCTCTTGGGACAATTTTTTTCAAACAACTTTTGCCGCCCTCCGGCCTCTGTTGCTGCTCTCCGCCGCTTCGCCGTTCTCACCCCCCCTGCGCCGTTCTTCCCTCTGCGCCGGTCCTCCCCGCGCCCGGCGCAGGATTTTTCCCATTGCATCTTGTGCGGCAAGGGCAGGGGCGTGTATAATAGGGAAACGATCAAGAAAACCGGGAGGCTTCTTCTTTGGAATATTTTCGCTGTGATGATCCCGACTGCGGCTTCGTGACCGAGGGACACGAGCCGGACAAATGCCCCCGCTGCGGCGGCACCTTCTTCCTGCCCATCCGGGAGGAGGATCTCTCCGGCTGGGACTGGATGCGCCTTGCCGAGCAGGCCGAGGAGAATGAGGATCAGGACCGAGCCCTGCAATGTATCGAGCGGGCCGTGGAGGAGGACTTTCCCCCTGCCCTGTACCGCATGGGCCAGTGCCTCCTCCGAGGGCAGCTGGGCCTGACGCCGGACGCCGAGCGGGCGGAGGCGCTCTTCCTCCAGCTGACGGAGCTGGAGGACCCCGCCGGCTGGTGCGCCGTGGGCCAGCTCTACCAGCACGGAGAGGGCTTAAAGCAGGACTTTGACCAGGCGGTGGCCCTCTACCGCCGGGCCATCGAGGCGGACTACGCCCCCGCCCTCTGCGCCCTGGGCCTCTGCTACGAGACCGGCGAGGGCGTGGAACAGAGCTGGGATGAGGCGGTGGACCTCTACCGCCAGTCTGCAGAACGGGGCGTGGCCCAGGGCCAGTGCAACCTGGCCTGGTGCTGCGAAAACGGCAAGGGCACGGAGCAGGACGCGGAAAAGGCCGTCTACTGGTACTCCATGGCCGCCGAACAGGAGTATCCCCGGGCCCTGTGCAACCTGGGGATGTGCTATGAAAACGGCTCCGGCGCGGAGCAGAGCTGGGACAAGGCCGCCCGTCTCTATGAGGCCGCCGCCCAGCGGGACTATGCCCCTGCCATGTGCAACCTGGGCTGGTGCTACGAGACCGGCTCCGGTGTGGAGCAAAGCTGGGACAAGGCCGCCCACTGGTACTCCGCCGCCGCCCAGCAGGAGGATGCCCGGGGCCAGTGCGCCCTGGGACTGTGCTACGAAAACGGCAACGGCGTGGAGCAGAGCTGGGAGGAAGCGGTCCGGCTGTACGCGGCCTCCGCCCGGCAGGAGTATCCCCCCGCCCAGTGCAACCTGGCCTGGTGCTATGAACACGGCAAGGGAACGGAGCGGGACCTGACGGCGGCCGTCCGCTGGTACACCGCCGCCGCCAAGCAGGAGTATCCCCGGGCTCAGTGCAGCCTGGGCTGGTGCTATGAGACCGGCTCCGGCGTGGAGCAGAGCTGGACCGACGCCGTGGCCTGGTACGGCCGATCCGCCGCCCACGGGGACCCCCGGGCGCTGTACAATCTGGCCTGGTGCTACGAGTACGGCAAGGGCATCGAGACGGACATGACCGAGGCCGTGCAGCTGTACGAGGCCTCCGCCGCTCAGGACTATCCCCCCGCCGTGTGCCGGCTGGGCCTGTGCTTCGAGACCGGCCTGGAGGTGGCGCAGAGCTGGGAGCGGGCCGCCCGCCTCTACCGAAAGGCCGCCCAGGCCGGCTATCCCCCCGCCATGTGCAATTACGGCTGGTGCCGGGAGTACGGCAAGGGCGTGGAGCAGGACATGGCCGACGCCTTCCATTGGTTCGAAGCCGCCGCCCAGAAGGATCATGACCGGGGCCTCTTCCGGATGGGTCTTTTCTATGAGGAGGGGGAGCAGGTCCCCCAGAGCTGGGAGAAGGCGGTGGAATACTACCGCCGCGCCGCCGAAAAGGGCTTCGCGCCGGCCCAGTGCAATCTGGGTTGGTGCTATGAGACCGGCCAGGGCGTGGAACAGAGCTGGCCGGAGGCCGCCCGCTGGTACACCGCCTCCGCAAAGCAGGGGGACTCCCGGGCCCAGTGCAACCTGGGACTGTGCTACGAGTACGGCCAAGGCGTGGAACAGAGCTGGCCGGAGGCCATCCGCTGGTATACCGCCTCCGCAAAACAGGGGTATCCCCGGGGGCAGTGCGCCCTGGGCTGGTGCTACGAGTTCGGTCAGGGCGTGGAGCAGAGCTTGACGGAGGCCGTCCGCTGGTATACCGCCGCCGCTGAACAGGGGGATCCCCAGGCCCAGTGCAACCTGGGCTGGTGCTACGAGTCCGGTCAGGGCGTGGACAAGGACCTGCCCCAGGCCGTCCAGTGGTATCTCCGGGCGGCGGAGCAGGGTCTCCCCCGAGGTCAGTGCAGCC